>NZ_MQVR01000003.1 GCF_001907295.1 Bowdeniella nasicola | reverse complement strand
GACCATGACCGATACCGACACGCCCGCACTAGCAAGCTAAAACCCCAAACGAGAGGAAAACGCCGTTACACCACTACAAGGGACTTGACCCGGCAGCGCGTGTCTCGGATCTTGCGAAGGCAGTCGACAAGCCCGTCAACTCGGTGTCGTACCACCTCGCCGAGCTTGAAGCCAAGGGGCTCGCGAAGAAGGTCAAACCGCTTGGGCAGGACTCGCGAGAGACCTGGTACGCCAGGGGCTCTGACGGGCTGTCGTTCGAGATGGATTCGGAGACCGCCCGCTCAGCCCCCACCATGGCGCTGCTCAACCAGATCCTCGGGCTCGAGAGTCCGACGATCTCGCGATACCGTCAGCGGGCCCTCGAACAGGCCGCCGACAGTCCGGCAATCGTGCAGTTCATGACGACGAAGATGTTCCTACCGCGGAGCAGGAAGCCGAGTTCTATGGCGCCATTGGCGAGCTGTTCGCCAAGGCCCATGAGCAATCACTGGAGAACCGAGCGCAGGAGAGCCGCGAGGGAATCCATCAAACCTATGTCCACGTGGAGTACTTCCCGCTGTTGGACGATGAAGACGAGGCTGACCCGGACCAGTAGACGGCCAACTGAGCGGGTGGTCCTCCCGCTTTTCGATACCCTAGGGGCGTACCCGAGTGAAGAGGAACAAGTACCTTCATGGCGACCATCATTTATACCCATACTGACGAAGCGCCGATGCTGGCGACTCATTCGTTGCTGCCGATTATCGAGGCCTTCGCTAAGACGGCCGGCGTGGACGTCGAAACCCGCGATATCTCACTAGCGGGACGAATCCTGGCCGCATTTTCTGACAAGCTGCCAGAGGACCAGAAGGTCAATGACGCGCTCGCCGAGCTCGGCGAACTGGCGAAGCAGCCGGAAGCCAACATCATCAAGCTCCCGAATATCTCCGCCTCCATCCCGCAGCTGAAAGCCGCGATCAAGGAGCTGCAGGAGCAGGGATTTGACCTTCCGAACTTCCCGGATAACGCCGAGACCGATGAAGAAAAGGACGCGAAGGAGCGTTACGACTCGGTCAAAGGCTCCGCGGTGAACCCGGTCCTGCGCGAGGGTAACTCCGACCGCCGCGCCCCCATCGCGGTGAAGAACTTCGCGCGCAAGTACCCGCACCGCATGGGTGCGTGGACGGCGGACTCGAAGACCGAAGTCGCGACCATGGGCGCTGACGATTTTGCGACGAACGAAAAGTCCGTCGTCATGCCCTCCGACGACACACTGACTATCCAGCTCAAGCAGGCAGACGGCGAGACCGTGGTCCTGAAGGACGGCCTGAAGGTTCTCGAGGGTGAAGTCATCGACGGCACCTTCATGAGCGCAAAGAAGCTCGATGCTTTCCTCGCCGAGCAGGTCAAGCGTGCCAAGGACCTGGGCGTGCTGTTCTCCGTGCACCTGAAGGCCACGATGATGAAGGTCTCGGACCCGATCATCTTTGGTCACGTTGTGAAGGCCTACTTCGCTGACGTTTTCGATAAGTATGGCGACCAGTTGGCCGCCGCCGGCCTGTCCCCGAACGACGGCCTCGGTGCGATCTTCGCTGGGCTCGATTCCGGCAAGGTTGAGAACGCTGACGAGATCAAGGCAGCGTTCGAAGCAGCGCTGAAGGACGGCCCGCGCCTCGCGATGGTGAACTCCCACAAGGGAATCACCAACCTGCACGTGCCTTCCGACGTGATCGTCGATGCCTCGATGCCCGCGATGATCCGCACCTCGGGCCACATGTGGGGCCCGGACGGCGAAGAAGACGACACGATCGCCGTCATCCCGGACTCCTCCTACGCCGGCGTCTACCAGGCCGTGATCGAGGACTGCAAGGTCAACGGTGCCTTCGACCCGACCACGATGGGCTCGGTCCCGAACGTCGGCCTCATGGCCCAGAAGGCCGAGGAATACGGCAGCCACGACAAGACCTTCGAGATCGGCGCCGACGGCACCGTCGAGGTTGTAAACTCGGCTGGCGAGGTTCTCATGTCCCACGACGTCGAGGCCGGCGATATCTGGCGCGCCTGCCAGACGAAGGACGCCCCGATTCGCGACTGGGTGAAGCTCGCCGTCACGCGTGCCCGCCTGTCGGAGACCCCGGCGATCTTCTGGCTCGACGAAGACCGTGCTCACGACGCGAACCTCATCGACAAGGTCAACGCCTACCTGCCCGAATACGACACGGGCGGCATCTCGATTGCGATCATGAACCCCGTCGAAGCGACGAAGGCTTCCATCGCTCGTATCCGCGAGGGCAAGGACACCATCTCGGTGACCGGCAACGTTCTGCGCGACTACAACACCGACCTGTTCCCGATCCTCGAGCTCGGCACCAGCGCCAAGATGCTCTCCGTCGTCCCGCTCATGAACGGTGGCGGCCTGTTTGAAGCCGGTGCCGGCGGCTCCGCCCCGAAGCACGTCCAGCAGCTCGTCGAGGAAAACTACCTGCGGTGGGACTCCCTCGGTGAGTTCCTTGCGCTCGCGGAATCCCTGCGCCACCTCGCCCGCTTTGCAGATAACCCGCGCGCGGCAGTCCTTGCCGATGCTCTCGATAAGGCGACCGAAGGCGTGCTGAACGAGGGTAAGTCCCCGGCCCGCCGCCTCGGCCAGATCGACAACCGGGGCTCGCACATGTGGCTCGCCACGTACTGGGCCAAGGCGCTCGCAGAGCAGACCGAAGACGCCGAACTCGCCGAGAAGTTCGCGGACGTCGCGGCCAAGCTCGCCGAGAACGCGGAGAAGATCGACGCGGAACTCATCGAAGTTCAGGGTGACGTAGTCGAGATCGGTGGCTACTACCGCCCCGACGAAGACAAGACCTTCGCGGTCATGCGCCCGTCGAAGACGCTGAACGAAATCATCGATAGCCTCGTCGGCTAATCCGATCGATACAGAATGCTGGTCCGGGCAGCCGTATTTTCAAACCTCGCGGGCTAGATTAGTGCTATGACTGAGCATCCTGACACCCCACGATGGCTGATTGCCTCAGGTGGGGACGAGATCCGCTTGCGGTCCTATATCAACCATCGGATCTACGCTCACGTCCACGGATTCGACTATCGGCTCGAGTGCGGGGTCAGCCAAGGCATCCGAAATAAGTTCGATTACAAGCTCTCGATCATCCGCCGTCTATTGCCGACCTGCGACTGGTTGGTCTGGATCGACGACGATGCGTTCTTTACCGATTTTGACGCGACGAACCTACGTGACTTGCTCCAGCGGGCCGAGCGGGAAGATAAGTTCCTCGTCATCGCTGAGGGGGCCGTTGAGCCGAACGGCTGGTGGTCCAATATCAACACCGGTGTTTTCCTCCTCCGCAATGACGCCCGCGGACACCAGCTCGTCGATCTCATGAGTGAAAGCAGACTCGACGCCGTGAGGGCTTGGTGGAACGAGGAACGCGACGGGCTCTTTACGAATGGTGACCAGGACCAAATGTGGTGGGCCCTGAACACCCACGGCCTGATCGACGACACGATCATCGTCGATCATCACCTCTTAAACTCGCGCGGCCACTACTACGACGACTCCTTGAGCAACGCGTTTGTCATGCACTTTTGCGGACATCGCGATAAACCATTGGGCATCGCGCGCTTTGCCGACAGGTTCGGCATCGGGCACGAGCTGGTTCCCGAGCACCTGCTCGACGAATATGGGGTGAGCGTCCGCTCGCCGATGACCGCCACTGAGTACCGTGCTCGTGCGTTACGGCTCGCGATGATCGGACAAGCGAAGAAATACGGTAAGCCGCTCATCCGACAGATCCGTGCTTATCAAGAGCGAAAGGCCAACTCCTAACGCAGCAACTCGCGGCCCGGGACCCTCCTTCCCGGACCGCGAGTGAGCCAGTGGACGCTAGTCGTTCGGGCGGTAGTCGGCGGCGAGGATGCGCCGCTCGATCGGCGAGCAGGCGAGCGCCGCGATGAGGCTGAGCGCGATGCCCGCTCCGACGAATCCCGCCACGGTGAGGGCGGTCGTCGTCATCGAGGACGCGAGGGACGACACCTGCGTGATGAACGGCGAGGCGAGCAGCAGTCCCACGGGGATCGAGATCGCGAGCGTCGTGATCATCGGTAGCAGGACCTGACTGACGCGCGCGCTGGTGAATACCTTGAACGGCGAACCCATGCGGGTCAGGGCGATGGTCTGCTCGGCGCGGTCCACGGTGGCGGACGCCTGGTTGATCAGCGTCGACGTCGCGGCGAGCAGCATGCCGATCGCGAGCGTGATGATCGCGCCGGTGCGCATGTCACGGAACTGGATCGCGATCAGCTCATCGTTAACGCCGAGGTCTGCGGGGACCGCGACGGTGAATGCCGCGATGATGCCGAGCAGTGCGACGGCGGAGACGTTGCGCCAGGCGGCCTTCGGGTCGGCAATGAGGCGACGCATCGCGAGCAGGAAGCTGGGGTTGCTGGTGCGGGTGAGCGGCCGTGCGACGAGCTGGATGATGAACGGGCCGATGAGGTTCATACCGAAAACGACGGCTGCGATGAAGCCGCCGATGATCATGAAGCCGACGAGGCTCGCGGTGCGGATCTGGAAGCCCTGCGCGATGACGAAGAAACCGGCGACCGTGGCGAGGAAGGCGACGACGCGCCAG
The DNA here is from genome assembly GCF_001907295.1 of Bowdeniella nasicola. GTDB lineage: Bacteria > Actinomycetota > Actinomycetes > Actinomycetales > Actinomycetaceae > Bowdeniella > Bowdeniella nasicola. Next base: position 59,557 of record NZ_MQVR01000003.1, on the reverse strand, counting down.
ATGGTGACGCCGCGGGCGCTTTCGCGCTTGGCGACCCCGAGCGGTGAGATGCGCACGCGCTGCAGCCCGATGAGCGTCGAGAGCGCTGCCAGGAGCACGATGGCGGCGATGACGGCGATGGCGAGCCAGACCGGCATGAGCATCTCGCCGGCGTGCAGCGGCTCGCCGAGGAAGTTCACGGCGCTCCAGGCGGGCAGCGAGATGAGCCAGAGGCCGACGCCGATGAGGGCGCCGAGGGTCGAAAGGACGACGGACTCGATGACGCTCATGAGGACGACTTCGCCGCCGGTCATGCCGATGAGCCGCAGCGACGCGAGTCGGCGGGCGCGGCCGGAAGCGCCGAGGCGGGCAGCGCCGCCCCCGAGCGTGAAGATGGGGATGACGAGCAGGGCGCAGGCGATCGTCGCGAGCGCCGGGTACATCGACGCCTGCTGGGCGACCGACATCGGGAGTTCGGAGCCTTCGGCAGCGTCGAGGAACGGCTGCGGCGGGTTCGCGGCGCGCTCGATAAACATCGTCGTGCCGCCGGCGACGGTCAGGGCGAGCCAGCTCGTGACCACGAACGCGAGGACCGCGAGCGCATCGAGGCCCGAGCGGTTATCGGTCAAGCGGGAAATGGCGAGGCGCGAAGACAGGCTGAGCATTACGCACCCGCCTGGCTCATGGCGCTATCCGCGTGGATGAGCGCGTCGCGGATCTCGACGAGGCGGCCGCACCACGAGGCGACCTTCGTGTCGTGCGTGACGACGATGAGCGACGTGTTCGACATCTTCGCGACCGTCGTGAGGATCTGCATGACCTCGTGGCCGGTGGCCTGGTCGAGCGCGCCCGTCGGCTCGTCGGCGAAGACCACGGCAGGCTGGTGCACGAGCGCCCGCGCGATCGCGACGCGCTGCGCCTGACCGCCCGACATCTCGCCCGGCTTGCGCTTGCCCATGTCGGCAAGGCCCAACCGCTCGAGCCACTGGTTGGCCTCGGCGAGCGCCTTTCCGCGCGGCCAGCCCGTAAGCAGCAGCGGGAAGGCGACGTTCTCGGCGGCGGTGAGTTCGGCGACGAGCTGGCCGTCTTGGAAGACGAAGCCGAAGCGCGACCGGCGCAGGCGCGAGCGGGCGGCGTCGGGCATCGCGGTGATGTCGTCGTTGCCGAGGGTGACCTGGCCGCCGTCGGGCTTCAAAATGCCAGACAGGCAGTGCAACAGCGTCGACTTGCCCGAGCCCGACGGGCCCATGATCGCGACGGTCTCACCCTGGTCGACCCGCAGGGAGACGCCGGCCAGGGCGTGGACCTGATCATAGGTTTTGACTAGCTGATTAGCGATGAGTGCTTCGTTCATGTCTCCATTCCAGCCGGAAGCGCCGCGGGCCTGAATCCTCCTGGCGCTACTGTTGGGTGGACCTAGGTCTACCTTTGACTGGGGGAAGGCTTTTTCGCGCGGGCCGGCCCTACCATGGGGACATGACCCGCACCGTGCCTCGCCGCGTCATCATCGGCGCCTACATCTTCGTGGGCATGATGATGCTCGGTCTGCTGCTGTCGCGGAACTTCACCGGGTTCATCGCGGTCGGGCTTGCCGCCCTCATCATCTCGGCGGCGCTGTGGCCGCGGTACGAAAAGGCCGCGACGGCCATCGATCCGACGCCGTATCCCGAACTGCTCGACGAGCTCACGCGCTCGCGACGCGAGATCGTGTCGGCCTTCGAGATCGAGCGGCGGCGCATCGAGCGCGACCTGCACGACGGCGCCCAACAGTACGTCGTCGCTGCGAGCATGAAACTCGGCGAGGCGTCGCTCGATGTGGAGCCAGACTCGGCGGCGGCCCAGATGCTGAGCCAGGCGCAGGACGATATCGACCAGGCGCTGAAGGCCCTGCGGCACACCGTGCACGGCATCCATCCGAAGGTGCTGACCGATCTCGGGCTCGAAGCCTCGGTGCGCGACCTTGCGGGGCGGTTTCCCGGCGTGACCGTGCGCTGCCCGCACCCGCTGCCTACCCTGCCGCAGGGCGTCGTCGCCGCCGGGTATTTCTTCGTCTCCGAGGCCCTCACGAATGCCGCGAAGTACGCGCCCGGCTCCGATGTCACCGTGCTGATCGCCTGCGATAACGTCTTGCGCATCACCGTGACGGATAACGGTCCGGGCGGCGCGCACATCAAGTCCGAACACGGCCTGTCCGGCATGCGCGAACGCCTCGCGGCGTTCGGCGGAGACCTCATCGTCTCCTCACCGCCCGGCGGGCCCACCCAAATGAGCGCCCATATGCCCGTCCTGCTGCAGCGCGGGGAGAGCGGCATCGGTGTTGACAAGGAGAGACCGTGAATATCGTGATCGCGGATGATTCCGCGCTCTTGCGTGAAGGGCTGCTCGGCCTCGTCCAGCGGCGCGGCCACGAGGTGCTAGCCGCCGTCGACGATGCGCCGAGCCTCATCGCCGAGGTCGATCGCCTCATGGAGGCTGGCACGACGATCGACGTCGTCGTAACCGATGTGCGGATGCCGCCCGGGATGGCGACCGACGGGCTCGACGCAGCGATCACGCTGCGCGAGCGCCATCCAAATCTCGCGATCATGATCGTCTCGCAATACGTCGCGCCCGCCTACGCCTCGAAGCTCCTCGGCCACGGCGGCGCGGGGTTTGGCTACCTGCTGAAGGACCGGGTCGCGCGCGTCGCAGACTTCCTGCGGTCCCTCGACGTCGTTGCGGCGGGCGGCGTCGTCATCGATCCCGAGGTCGCGGTCCAGCTCGCGGCGGCACGCTCCGGTCCTCTCGACTCGCTGACCGACCGGGAGCGGGAGGTGCTCGCGCTCATGGCCGAGGGGCTGTCGAATGCGCAGATCGCCGAAAAACTCTACGTTTCCGGCGGCGCGGTCTCCAAGTACGTCGCGGCCGTGTTTGTGAAACTCGGGTTGCCGGTCGGGGAGGATAACCGCCGCGTGCGCGCGGTACTGACCTACCTCACCGCGCAGGCGGACGGCCAGCTCTAGAGCGCGTCGGCGAGCGTCGAAAACCGCACGCCACGGTCGAGCGCGCGCGGCAGCGCCATCGCGAACCCTTCGGCGGTCTGACCGTGGGGCTGGTTCATGTGCGCAAGGACGATATCGCCCGCGCCGACCTTCGCCAGGCTCGCGACCACCTGCCCCTTGGGTGCGGTCGCGCCCGCATCGCCGTTGATCGAGAAGCCCGCGATGACCTGCTCCGCGCGCTTCGCGATCGCGACGGCCACGTCGTCATAGTGGGCGGTGCCGGAGCGGAAGAACCGCGGCGAGACACCGAGTTCGTCTTCCAAAAATTTTTTTTGTCCGCAACTTCGTGCCATGCAGACACGGGGGAGTCCGTCCCCGCGATCCCGTACGCGCGCCGGCGCGTGACCGACAGGGGGACGTGCGCGGTGCCGTGGTTCGCGATCTCGAACAGGTCATCGGCCGCGAGCTCCTTGGCGAGAGACATGTTCGCCTTCACCCAGCGCTGGTTGAGGAACAGGGTTGCTGGGATGTTGTGTTTTCGCAGATGGCCGAGGAGATCGGCGTCGACGCCGGAGCCGCCCTTGCCGCCGCACGCGTCGAGCGTGAGGACCGCGCTGTTGGCAGACGTCCGCGAAACGATCCCCGCCATCGCCGTGCCCCACTCGATCGGTCGCTTACCCGCAAACTCGCGCTCGATATCGGCCACGGTTGCCGCAGTTCCGCTCGGGGAGGCGCTGGGAGTCGCGGTCGGCGTCGGCGTCATCGTCGGCGACGGCGTGGGAGAGGTGGTGGTTGTCGTCGGAGACGCCGTCGGGGGAGTGGAGGGAGTGCAGGCCGAAAGGACACCGACACCGCACAGCGCGAGGAAGGTGCGACGAGAGTTGTGATGCACGTCCACCCCGCGATTGTACGACGGGTCCCGGCATGTCCCTTTAGTCCCAAGTTTTCCGACAAATATCGGAGTAGCGTCATTGCTGTCTAGTTCAGAACATCGATAACGGAGTCGATTGCATTGCTGGCAACAATTACGCCGCCGGACTATCCGGTATTTTTTCTCTTCGAGCAGGGTGAGTGGTGGGACTATGTCATGCTCATCCTCGTCACGGGTGCGCTCGCTCTGACGGCGTGGTGGGCGCAGCGTAGCAAGGTCGCGGTGATGCTCGTATTCGTCATCGCGCCCGTGCTGCTCACGATCTTTTGGTGGCCGCATTCCACCGAGGGCACGGCATCGGCGGGCTGGTTCCCAATCGTCAAACAGTATTCGGCGCTTGCCGGATCGCTGTGCCTCGTCGCGCTGCAGTACTTCAAGAAGCTGCGCTACCAGTACTGGTATCTCGTCATCCCGCCGGCCATCCTTGCGATCAACATCATCGAGGCCGTGATCCGTGACTTCCAGTGCGCGGGCATCGACGGCGTCGACCCGAGCCAGGGCATGGTCACGTGGGGCGGCCCGTGGAACTACATGAACGGCATCGCCGGCATCTTGAACCTCCTCGCCATCTCGGGCTGGATCGGGATTTTCGTTGCAAAGAACAAGTCGAAGGCCATCGTCTGGGGTGACCTCACGATCTGGTGGATTATCGCCTACGACCTGTGGAACTTCGCGTACGTGTACAACTGCCTGGCCGACCGCGCCTGGTACTCCGGCGTCGCGCTGCTCGCGTCGTGCACGATCCCGGCGCTGTTCAAGTGGGGTAGGGGCGCCTGGATTCAGTACCGCGCCTACACGCTCACGCTGTGGTCGGCAGTGGTGCTGACGTTCCCGCACTTCATGCACGACTCGGTGTTCGCCCACCGCTCAGCGCACAATCCGACGGCGCTCATGCTGATTTCGGCGCTGTCGCTCATCGTCAACATCGCGGTCTTTGGGTACCACGTCTACCGGATCGTGAAGTACCGCCGGAACCCGCTGACGCAGGAGGTCTACTCCGATACGCCCCAGTACGTCGAGATGGTGCGCGACTTCGCGAGCGATACCGACAAGATCCGGATCGCCTCGCGCCTGGGTAAGACCCCACTTGAGCTCGGGTACGTGGACGATAAGACTTATCGTCCGGCAGCAAGCGCGTCGGTCGGAAGATAAGAGTTATCTTCCCGTTGCCCTCCGCGAGAGCTGACATCAAGGGTGGGGTGGTCGCGGGTTCGCGACCACCCCACCCTTTGCTGTCTCGGTCAGGACTTCTTCTTGCCCCAGTCCTTCAGGTAGGTCCGCTCCATCTTCTGGCGGATCTGCTCATCCCAGGAGAACTCGGGTTCTTCCCAATCCGTGAAGTAGTCTTCGTCGATCTGGCCGTGCCAGGGCGTGCCCGGGCCGGTCGGCGGCCACGACGGGTCCTTAGTGCGCGGGGGACGGATCTCCGCGACGGCGGGCTGGCGCCGACCGAAGCGCATCCACTGCGTGTAGGTGTCTTCGAATAGCGGGGTGCCATCCCAGCGACCCGCGGGAGTCTCGGAATTGAACCACCGGCCGCCGAGCACGCCGCGCATAAACTTGCCGGAGTGCTGCTGCTTTTTGCGGAATTCGGCGACGCGCTTCACGTAGATGTTCTGCATGTGCGTCATGACGCCGCCAACGAGCTCAATGTTGAGCCAGTTGATCGCCTTCGGTAGGGCCGAGTCCGGCTCGAAGCCGATCCGCCAGTGGTTGATCAACCGCGTGCGCTCGCCCTTGAGCGGCACGACGTAGAAGCACCAGGCGACGCCGAAGTGCTTCATGAAGGGGAAGCGGAAGGCGTAGCTGCCGGGAGCGGCCGGCGGGTTCTTGGTGTCGACCCACTGGACGAGGTACTTGCCCGGAACGACGTCAGCCCACTCCATTGACATGCCGTGGAAGTCGAAGGCGGCGATATCGCCAGGGACCATCGAGTCGGGCTGCTGGAATTCTTCTTGGATTTCGAAGCTGTTGTAAAACGGCAGGCGCGCGAACGTGCGCTCGAGGAACTCCGAGGAGAACGAGCCCGACTTATCGCAGCCGATCTGCTTGAAGATCCGCCAGACCGCGTAGGCAGGCGCGTCAATATTGATGGCGTACGTCGAGGAGTACGCGTTCTTGTAGTTGGCGTCGACGAGGTCATCTGCGGGGTAGCGCCACGCCTGTTCCTCCGGGGTTGCTTTGCCCGAGAGCTGGCTGAAGGCGAACATTCCACCGAGTCCGGCGAGCGCCGCGAGACCTCCCAGTTTGAGCCAGGGGAAGCCGTTTGCGTTGTTGTGTGTCATTGCTGAATCGTCCTTGATCCTTCCGTGGGCACCCCAATGTGCCCGGCGATAGCTCGACTCTACGTCTGAGACGTGAATCTCCAGGGGACCTCAGTCCTACAGATGTCGGACAGTCGGGTCTATCTTGGCTGTACTGTTACTCACTTCCACACCGGACGGTTAGACAATGTCGTCGCTTTTCTTGTGGGAGACAGGCACCCCGCTGGTTTACTTTGCCTGGATCCTCGTTTTTGTTGCTCAGGTCGCGATCGCCGAGATCAATCGGCGCTGGAACTGGACGATCTTCGCCATTTGGACGGTTGGCGGCATCATCGCCCTGCCGTATGCGGCTATCCACGGCACTCCCATGGTCGGGTGGTTCCCCTTCGGCAAGTTCGTCATCATGCTGGCGACCGCCACGATGACGGGCTACCTCCTCGTCTACGGCAAGCGCCATCCCAACAAGGCGCACCGCTATGCGATCTGGCTCGGCGTTGCCCTCTGGATCGGGCTCGCCGTGAACATCATGGAAGCGAATATCCGCGACCTCGCGATCTTCTTCGAGGCCGATAACTACTACGCGTGCGCGGCCGATCCGGAGTGCCTGAAGGGCATCAACGCGGGCCGCTCGGTCGACGTCCTCAACGGCCTTCCCGAGACGCGCGGTGTGAGCGCACCGCTGCACTCCGACGCCTGGTACGCGGCCGTCGCCGCGAACTTCCATGCGGCCGGCGTCGGCATCGATCCCGCGACCGGCTTCCGCACGATCGGCGGCTACTGGAACCTGCTGTCGGCGCTCGCGGGCCTGCTCAACATCATCACGATCACGGGCCTCGGAAAGATTTTTGTCAGCTCGCCCGGCAAGCAGAAGGTGCGCGGCCTGATCTGGGTCGACATGGTCTGGCCCTGGGTCATCGCCTACGACCTGTGGAACCACGCGTTCCTCTACAACTCGCTCGCCGACTACACCTGGTACTGCACGCTCGCGCTGCTGCTCGCCTGCACGATTCCGGCGTTCACGTGGGCCAAGGGCCAGTGGATCTGGTTCAGGTGCTTCACCCTCGTCTTTTGGATCTCCGCGAATAACCTGCTGCCCGAATTCCTCGTGATCCCGAGCGGCATGACGAACTACGCGACGATGAACCCGACCGCAAACATCGTGTGCGCCTGGGCGGCACTCATCGCAAACGTCGCGCTGTTCATCTACTGGGTCTACAAGATCAAGGCCACGAAGCGGAACCCGCTCACGAACTGCCTGTACTTCGAAATGAGCGAGTTTAAGACGGTCGTGAAGCAGCACGCCGATGACGCCGACAAGTACTGGCTCACCGACATGATCAAGGAGACCCCGCAGGAGCTCGGCTTCGAACCGGCAAGTCCCCAGCCGCCCGTCGATGGCTACGTCGGGCATATGCCCTGGTGGAAGCAGGACCGACGCTACCCGAAGCCGCGGACCCCGCTCGCGGCCGATTCAGCGCTCGTAGCGAAGGGCGTCTCCTCTGACCCGAGGTGGGACGTCGGTGTTAGCGCTCCGCAAAAAGCGATGCGGGAGTCCTAGCTCGACCCTTACGATGGGGCGCATGACTCATCTCGATGATTCTGCTGCCAACGATGCCCGCGACTTCGAAAACTCGGAGGCCGAGGACACCCCATCAACGCCCCGCACGGACGGAAAGATCTTCCACGACCTGAAGGACTTCGTCGCTGCGGCGCGCGTGACCGGCCTCGTGGCCCGCAGGGCTGACGATCTCGCCGATGCCCGCGCGATCGCGGCCGTCGCGGCACTGAACTCCAAGGGCGACGCCTATACGACGCGCCTCGTCGAGGTGGATCCCGACGGCGGCGAGCCGCTCACGCTGACGCGCTCGAAGAAGGGCGAGGCCCTCGTCGGGATCGGCGAGCGCGGCGAGCTCTACTTCTCCTCCCAGCGCGCCGACGAGGACGCGGAAGACGAGCTCGATCAGGCGCTGTGGATGCTGCCGCCGCGTGGCGAGGCCCGCGTCGTGCTGCGCCGCCCGGGCGGCGTTGACTCCGTGACCGTTGCCGGGGGCAAGCTCTTCATCACGGCATCGACGCTGCGCCGTGCGACGGATGAAGAATCCAATCGCGAGGTAGCAAAGGAGCGCAAGGAGTCGGGGATCAGCGCGATCCTGCACGAGGACTTCCCCGTACGGTACTGGGACCACGATCTCGGCCCCGCCTACCCGCGCCTCTACATCGCGGACCTGCCCGCCTTCGACGGCACCGACCAGCTCGAACTGACCGAACTCGCGCAACCCGACGGCAAACTTGCCGATGTCTCGGTCGCCGAGGACGGCTCCCAGCTGCTGCTGACGGTGACCCAGCCCGTCACCGGTACCGACTCCCGTGCCAGCGTCTACCGCCTCGTGCCCGGCGAGGAGCCGACCGAGCTAGCGATCGCGCCCGCGGTGAGCGGGCAGGACAGCGACGAGCTGCTCAACATCGAAGCGGGCACGATCTCCCCCGATAACTCCCGCGCAGTGCTGTTTGTTAGCACGGGCAACCGCGACGGCAAGCCGCTCGCGAGCTGGGCCGAGATCGTCGATCTAGAAACCGGCGAACGCCGCCGCCTGGCGCCGAGCTTTGATGACTGGCCGGGCTCGATCGAGTGGCTCGATGAGGAAGCTCTCATCATGCAGGCCGACCGGTTGGGCCGGATCAGCCTCTACCTCGTCGATCTCGCAGCGGACGGCGACGATACCGTCACCCTGCTGACCGACGATGACGCTGCGTACTCGAACGTCCAGGTCCTCGATGCCACTACGGTGCTCGCGACTCGCTCCTCCGTCATCCGCCCCGCCGCGCCGGTGCGGATCGACGTCGCGACCGGCGAGGTCACCGATCTCGCCGAGCTCGTCCCCGGCGTCGAGCCCGTCGGCACCCTCACCGAAGTGACCGCGACGGCCGAGGACGGCACGGACCTGCGCGCCTGGCTCGCGCTACCCGAGGACATCCCCGCCGAGGGCGCGCCGCTGCTCGTGTTCGCGCACGGTGGCCCGTGGGGCTCGTGGAACGACTGGACGTGGCGCTGGAACCCCGCGCCCTTCCAGGCGCGCGGCTACGCGGTGTTGATGCCGGACCCGGCGATCTCCACCGGCTATGGCCAAAAGATGATCGACCGCGGCAACGACGAACTCGGCGGCACCCCGTACACCGACATCCTCGCGCTGACCGATGCGACGATCGCGCGCGATGACATCGACGGGACCCGCACGGCGCTCGCGGGCGGCTCCTACGGCGGCTACATGGCGAACTGGATGGCCGGCCACACCGGCGACCGGTTCCGCTGTATCGTCACCCACGCATCCCTGTGGGACGTCGACATGATGGGCCGCACCACCGATAATGCCATCTGGCACGAGTGGATGAGCGAGAGCCAGTCCGAAAAGTACTCGCCGCACCGCTTCGTAGGCGAGATCGTTACGCCGATGCTCGTCATCCACGGCGACAAGGACTACCGCGTCCCAATTTCCCAGGGCCACGCCCTGTGGCACGCGCTGCTGCGGGACTCGAAGGCGAAGGGCCACAAGTTCTTGTACTACCCGGACGAGAACCACTGGATTTTGAAGCCCCAGAATTCGCGCATCTGGTATGAGACCGTGCTGGCGTTTTGTGACCACCACGTCCTTGGCAAGGACTTCGAAGCGCCGAAGGAACTCGGCTAACTCCGGCCGGCTGCGCGACCGCGTCGCCCATTTGCCACGATTGCGGGCTTTTCGGCTAGACACTAGGCTGGGCTCACGGCCCGCTGGGCCCAGTCCACGCGACGTTTGGAGGCCGCCATGTTCCCCACGCTCGGTGACCTCCTCGCCATCAACCTGCCGATTGACACCCACGCCTTCTTTGTCGGCGTCGGCGTTACCGTCGCCGCGATCTTCATGCGCCTGGGGACGTGGCTGCAGCACGCCGACTTGCGCGATAACGCGACCCTCGCCGAGCAGTGGGCCTACGGCAACCGCTCGATCATCGGCGGTCTGTTCGGCGCCTGGCTCGGCGTACACGTGACAAAACGGCTCACCGGCTACCGGCACCGCACCGGCGACCTGTTCGCCCCCGCGGTCGCCGCCGGGATGGCCGTCGGCCGCGTCGCTTGCCTCTTGACCGAAACGCCAGGCACCCCCTGCCCCATGTGCGCGCTCGGGGCGAACTGCGCCGCGAGCAACGGGGTGTGCGGCATCGGCCTCACGCTCGATCCCGCCGCAGCGGCCCGGTTCGACGCACCCGACGGGGCCGCGCTGCACGCGAGCTTCGTCTACGAGATCGTCTTCCACGCGCTCGCCTTCGCGCTGCTGTGGTGGTTCGTGCGGAAGAGACTGACCGCACCCGGGGAATCCTTCGTCCTGTATATCGCCGGGTATGCGATCTTCCGATTCTTCGTCGAATTCGTGCGCGGCAACGAGATTGCGTTCGCGGGCCTGACCCGCCCGCAGCTCGTCCTCGCGGTGACGATCCCCATCATCCTCGCCAGAATCACCTACCAGGCGCGCCGCGGCACCTACGACTCGCTGCTGCGGCCCGCACCGGCCCTCCAGTAGGCTTCGGCTATGGCGATCCGTACAGCAGGGGTTCGGCGTCACAGCGCCGGGATGCCGCTGCGGGGCGACCGCATCCACCGCTATGTCAACGCCTTTTGCCCCCACTGCCACGACGAGGACCCGAACCGTCCCCTGGCCGACGTCGAGCGCCTGTCGGGCTGGCTGTCGGTGCGCGACGGGAAGGTCTGGCTCGAGCGAGCCTGCCGCACCCACGGCTGGGTGCGCACCCTGTACGACGAGGACCCCGAGATCCTCGCCTACCTCGAACAGTGGACCGCGCCGACGAAGGTTCATATGCCCGATATTTCCGGCAATTTCTTGCCGATGCCTGAGGCCTTCGCCTACGGCCTGCCCGAAGTCCACACTCAGCACACGTGCATCCTGCTCGAAGACATCACCGACCACTGCAACCTGCGCTGCCCGACGTGTTTCGTCTCCTCCTCCCCGCAGCTCGCCGCGGTCGCGCCGCTTGCTGAGATCCTCAGAAATATCGACACGCGGCTGTCGCGCGAGAACAACCACCTCGACGTCCTGATGCTCTCCGGCGGCGACCCGACGCTCTACCCGGAGCTCGCCGAACTGCTCGAGGCGGTCACCGCCCGCCCGATCACGCGGATCATGGTCAACACCAACGGGCTGCGTCTTTCCCAGGACGACGGTCTCCTTGCCCTGTTAGAACAACACCGCGAGCGCGTCGAGATCTATCTGCAATACGACGGGAATTCCGAACACGCTTCGCGCCACCACCGCGGCGGTGACCTGCGCGCGATGAAGGACCGCGCGATTGAACGCCTCACCGGCGCCGGCGTCTTCGTCACCCTCACGATGACGGCCGCACTCGGCGTGAACGACGAGGAAATCGGTCACGTCGTGACCCGCGCACTCGACACCCCCTATATCGGGGGCGTGGCGATCCAGCCCGTCTTCGGCTCGGGCCGCTCGACGGGTATCGACCCCATGAACCGTCTCACCCACACCGGCGTCCTGAAACGGCTCGATGCGCAAACCGGCGGCCGTGTTACCTGGCGCGACCTGACCGCCCTGCCGTGCTCCCACCCGCACTGCGCGTCAGTCGGGTACCTGTTGAAGGACGACGCGGGCGTGTGGCGCTCGCTGACCACGATCATGGGCCACGACCAGCTGAAGGCCTGGCTCGACCTCGAACCCGACCTGCTCGCTAACCGCATCGCCGACGCCGAGATTCCGAAACAGCTGAAAGAGACCGTGAAGTCCTCGCTGCTGGATCTGCTCTCGGAACAGAACTCACTCACGCATCCCTCGCTCACAAGCGCGTGGCGCGACGTGTGCACCGCCTGCGACCTCGGGATTTCCACGATGGCGACGCTCGCCGCCGGAAAACTGCCGGGCGGCCGCGCTCGGATGCGGGCGCTGCTCGCCGATCGCGTCGTGCGTATCACGGTCAAACCGTTTATGGATATCTCGACGATGCTCGAAGAACGCCTCACGCAGTGCTGCGTGCATGTCGGGACGAAATCGGCCGAAGACGCGCACCAGTGCGCGCCGTTTTGCGCGGTCCAGGCGTGGGGGCCGCTGTCGAACTCACGCCTGTCGACGGCTACCGGGAGGAGATCATGACCCAAAACACGACGCCGCCGTGGCACGAAGAGATCGCGGCCATGCGTAAGGATGAGCCCTTCGACCCCTTGCGGCTGTGTATCTACACGACGGTCGCGGCGCTCGGCTGGCTGTTTGGCCCGTGGGCGCTGCTCGTCTTCGCCGCCCTCGGGTTCGCCGCCTACGCTCGCGCTCGCCGCGCGGGACTGACGCGGTCGAAATGCTATTTGCGGGACACGCGCCTCGTGCTCGCGTATCTTGGCCTTCTCGGCATCGTCGCCCTCGTCGGCATCATCATGTCGATCACCGGAACGAGTGTCGGAGAACTTTTTGGGAGGTAGCTCATGAGCGATCAGAACTGGCGACCGCCGGAGAGCTCGGGCGAACCGGATTTCGATCCGTTCGCCCCGCCGGACCCTGCCCCGACGACCCCACCGGCCGGCCAGCAACCAACCGAGCAGCCACCGCCGGACCAGCCGGCCCAACACCCGACCTCCGGCAACCCGTATGAGTACACCGGGGCCACCGACCCGCTGCAACGCTATGTCGAGCCGACGAACCTCACGCGGATGGAAAAGATCGGCCGCAGCCCCGGCTGGGGCATGCTCGCGGGCCTGCTGTGGACCGTGATCGTCACCCTCATCGCGTTTGCCATCGACCGGTTCGAATCGCTCATGCTCTTTGAGGTCATGGCGGTCGTGCTGGTGCCGCCCATCATTTTGCTGTTCATCGCCAAGTGGCGACGCTTCGCGATCGGCTGGCTGATTATCTTCGCGCTGAGCCCGATCGTCTTCGCGGGCGTCTGCATCGCCGCCTTCACGAGCATCGGCCAGTAGCCACCCCGAGTCGAAGCCCGCGCCGCTGCTGCCTTATCCTTGAGGGATGAGAATCGGAGCCAACCGCGCCACCTGGACGCGACAGTTCGCTACCGATTCCTACTCCACCCTTGCCGATGAGGACGATGTCCAGCGCGCCCGCGCCACCGCGACCGACGAGCGCGTCCGCATGCTCGTCGTCTCCGATGACGGCGCGACGATCATGGCGACGATCCGCCCGCTGTTGCACCGCAGCGTCGAAAACGTGCGCCTCACCTACGACGGAAACACGCTCGTCAGCCACTGCAGCTGCGATGGCAGTGACCGGCACGACGAGCCCTGCATCCACGCGCTCGCGGCGCTCATCGCGACCGCGGAGGCCTGCGAAACCGGGGGATCGGCCCCAGCCCCGCAACCCGATGCCCCGACGCTGCTGGACGCCAAGCCCTCGCGCGCGCTCGCGCCCGCGCGCGCGAGCCGGGCCCGCGTCGGCCTGGAATTCTCGCTCACGCCCGATGACCACGTCGAGGTCCGGCCCGTGCGCCGCGTCGGCAGCAAATGGCTCACCTCCGGCAACAGCTGGGAAGCGTTCACCGACCCCGCGGGCGCGCGGTGGGCGACGACGGAGCAGTCCGACGCGATCTTCGACCTCTACCAGGTCTTCCTCCTCGCCCGCCGCGAGGTCTACGCCTACGGCTCGCGGCGCGTCCAACTCGATGGTTTAAGCGCGCGCGTCTGGCCGCCGCTGATCGCCGCGCACGAGGCGGGCGTCGTCTTCGTTCCCGGCTCCGGCCTCGCCGACGCCGAACTCACCCTGGCCGCCGAGCCGTCCGCGCCCGTCGTCGACCTCCACCAAGACGACGACGGCCTCGACGTGCGCCTGGCGATCGGCGACCACCCTGCCGCGGGCAGCCGCCTCATCCCGCTCGGCGACCCGATGCACGGCGTGCTCGTCCTCGACAAGGCGGGCGCGATCTTGCTGCCGCTGGCGCGCGCCGCGATCGATGAGGTCCGCGACCTCGCCGCCGCCGGCCGCCGCCACGTCCCACGCACCGGCATCGCCCGGTTTTTCAGCCGCGAACTGCCGCGCCTCGCCCTGCACGTCGGCGTCACCTCGCGCGACGACACCGTCGACCTGCCTGACCTCGTCCGCCCGCGCCTGGCCGTCACTGCCACCTCCATCGCCGCGGCGCACCCGACCGTCGAGCTGTCCTGGCGCCTGTCCGATCCCAGCCTCGACGACGAGATCGCGGCCGAGCTCGGCGGCGACCTGCTCACCGGACTGCGCGCCGCGGCCCCGCGCCGCCTCGCGCGCCTGCTGCCCGAACCCGGCGAGGGCATGGACGGCCACTGGCGCCGCCGCATCGTCGGTGCGAGCGAAGTCCGCACGGTCGCGACCGAACTGCTCGATTTCCTTTCCGGCCACGACGACGTCGAGGTCGGCGACGTAGATGTCGCGACCCCCGACGCCGACGCCTCCGTCCCCACCGTCGCCATCGGCGGGCGCGCGAGCACCGAGGCGAAGGTGCCGACGCAGGCCAAGGGCTGGCTCGACCTCGACATCGACGTCACCGTCTCGGGCGAACGCGTCCCGTTCGAGGCGCTCTTCGCCGCGCTCGCCTCCGGCGCCGCCACGCTCCACCTCGCATCGGGCAAGTGGATCGCGCTCGACCACCCGAGCCTCTACCCGCTGCGCACGCTCATCGAATCCGCCCGCGACCTGCAAACCCGCACGTCCTCGGGCCGCGGCCAGCTGTCCGTCTCGACATTCGACATCGCAGCCGCCCAAGCGCTCGACGAGATTGGAGGCATCGACGACGAACGCACCGTGACCTGGGTGGAGCGCATGCAGACGCTCGCGGGCCTCAGCCTCGGGGAGGCCGACGCCACGATCGAGCTGCCTTCGACCGTGCACGCCGAACTGCGCGACTACCAGGAACGCGGCGTCGCCTGGGCGACGCACCTGTGGCGTTTGGGCCTCGGCGGCGTCCTCGCCGACGACATGGGCCTCGGCAAAACCCTCCAGCTGCTCGCCGCTATCGCCATCGCGAAGGCCGACGGCCTGCTCGACGCGCCCGTCCTCGTCGTCGCGCCCACCTCCGTCGTCGGCGGCTGGGTCGAACAGGCCGCCCGCTTCACGCCCGACCTATCGATCGCCCCGATAACGAAATCCGCGTCCGCCTCCGGCCTCGACCTGCCCGCCGTTGCCAAGGCCAGTGACGTCATCGTCACGAGCTACGCGCTCGCCCGTATCGACGCCGACGAGCTCGCGGCCCGGAAATTCTCGGCGATCATCATCGACGAAGCCCAGTTCGTGAAAAACCCGGGCTCCAAAACATTCCGGGCGCTGCGTGATATTCCGACCGACCTCGTCATCGCTGTCACCGGCACGCCACTCGAAAACTCGCTGACCGACCTGTGGGCGATGTTCGCGCTCACTGCCCCCGGCCTGCTCGGCACGCTCAAGCAGTTCCAGCGCCGCTTCAAAAAACCCATCGAGGCGGGTGCGGAGGTCGCCGACGAACGCCGTGCCCAGCTGCGCCGCCTCGTCGGCCCGTTCCTCCTTCGCCGCACCAAGGACCAGGTCGCTGCCGAGCTGCCCGAAAAACAGGACCAGGTCGCGATGATCGAGCTCGATACCGCCCACCGCCGCCGCTACGACGAACAACTCCAGCTCGAACGCCAGCGCGTCCTCGGGCTGCTGGACGACGCCGAGAAAAACCGCGTCGCTATCCTGCGCTCGCTCACCATCCTGCGCCGCCTCGCGCTCGACGTGCGCCTGTCCCCGGGCGACGACACCGCGCCCGCGACCGCCTCCCAACCCTCGGCCGCGTCGGCTAAGACCCGCACACTACTGCGCAACCTGCTGGAAATCTCCGCTGAGGGCCACCGCGCGCTCGTCTTCTCCCAGTTCACGAGCTACCTCGCACTCGTGCGCCAGGAACTCGAGGCGGCCGGCATCGACTACTGCTACCTCGACGGCGCGACCCGCCGCCGCGCCGAGGTCATCGAACGCTTCCGCGCCGGCGACGTCCCGGTCTTCCTCATCTCGCTGAAAGCGGGCGGTTTCGGCCTCAATCTCACCGAGGCCGACTACGTCTTCCTCATGGACCCGTGGTGGAACCCCGCCGTCGAAGAACAGGCCGTCGACCGAACCCACCGCATCGGCCAGACCCGGTCCGTCAACGTCTACCGCTTCGTCGCGGCCGACACGATCGAGGAAAAAGTCCTCGCCCTGCAGGAGCGTAAACGCCAGCTCTTCGACGATGTCATCGGCGACGGCTCCGAGTTCGGCAGCGGCGCCCTCACCGCCGAGGACGTGCGCGGCCTGCTCGCCGACTAGAGCCGCGCGGAGTACTTCATCTTGACGAAATCATCGCCCGCAATGGTGGAGGTCCCGCGAGTGGCCTCCTGGCGCATCCCGCACCGCTTATAAAACGCCCGGGCGCTCGCATTGTCCTTCAAAACCCACAGGATCATGCGCCGACAGCCCATCTCGCGGGCGACCTCCTTCGCGCGCGACAGCAGCGCGCGCCCGGCGCCCAGGCGGACCCGGGCCGGATCGACATAGATCGCGAACAGTTCGGCGTCGTCGGTGGAAGAATCCTCATCGCGGGCGGGGCCGACGGTCGCGAACCCGACGACCTGGCCGTCACTTTCGGCGACGATCGTGCGCACGGGACCGACCTGGCGCAGCGAGCGCGTGAGCTTCGCGGTCCGCTCGCTGATCGACAGCGAATCGAGAAAGCGCTGCGAGACCAACCCCCGGTAGGCGTGTTGCCATGCCGCCACATGGATTTTGGCGACCGCCGCGGCGTCCGCAACGGTCATGGGCCGTACCTGTAACTCGGATCTCACAGAGGCACGCTACTACAGGACGAAGCCGAATACCGGCGAGTCCGGGCTGAGCTTCTCGATCGCAAGCGGGGAGGCCGCCATCCGATCGAGCAGCGCCGGCAGCGCGCCGGGCCCCGCAATATCGATGCCGACGAGCGCCGGACCGGTCTCGCGATTGGTCTTCTTCGTGTACTCAAACAGGACGATGTCATCGTCCGGGCCGAGGGTGTCGTCGAGGAAATGTCGCAGCGCGCCGGGCTGCTGCGGGAACGTCACGAGGAAATAGTGGCGGACCCCCTCGTGCACGAGCGAGCGTTCGAGCACATCCGCATAGCGCGACACGTCGTTATTGCCACCGGAGACGATGCAGCAGATCGCCTCGCTCGCCTTCGACGTGCGGCCAAGGCCGGCGATATAGCGGCGCG
The DNA here is from genome assembly GCF_001907295.1 of Bowdeniella nasicola. Lineage (GTDB taxonomy): Bacteria > Actinomycetota > Actinomycetes > Actinomycetales > Actinomycetaceae > Bowdeniella > Bowdeniella nasicola. The sequence continues at coordinate 42,194 of NZ_MQVR01000003.1, read as the reverse complement.
CGGCTGCCGAGGCGAGTGCCCCTGCGGGTTCGGCGATGATGCCCTCGGTCTGGTACAGGTCGAGCATTTCGGTGCACACGGCCCCGGCGGGCACGGAGACGACGTCGTCTACGAGATCTCGCACGACCTCGAACGTGTACTGCCCTGCCTTGCCGACGGCGGCGCCGTCGACGAACGGGTCGACCTGCTCGAGCTTGACCGGCGATCCCTTGCGCAGCGCCGCCTGCATCGAGGCGGCCCCGGCGGGTTCGACGCCGACGATCCGGATCGACGGGTCGACGTGCTTGGCCCACAGCGCGACGCCGGATATCAGCCCGCCCCCGCCGACCGGCACGATGATCGTACCGATCTTCTCGCCCGCCTGCTCGAGGATCTCGGCGGCGACGGTGCCCTGGCCGATGATCGTGCGCGGGTCATCGAACGGCGGAACATAGATCGCGCCCGATTCGGCCGCGAACCGCTGCGCGGCCTCGGAGGACTCATCGAAGGTCACGCCCGTAATGACCTGCTCGACCCACGGGCCGCCAATGTCCTGGATCCGATCCCGCTTTTGGCGCGGCGTCGTCGTCGGCAAAAACACCCGGCCCTTAATCCGCAGCTGGCGACACGCGAACGCGACCCCCTGGGCGTGATTTCCGGCCGACGCGCACACGATCCCGTGTGCGCGCTCTTCATCGCTCAGCGACGAGATCAGCGTGTAGGCGCCGCGCACCTTGTAGGACCGCCCCATCTGCAGGTCCTCGCGCTTGAGATAGACGGGCGTGTGCAGCTGCCCGGACAGCCGCAGCGACATCTCGAGCGGCGTGCGACGAATCGTCTCGGAAAGTCGCTTCGCCGCGTCCGGGATGGTCAGGGGATCCAGATCAGCGTGCATGAGCGCTATTGTGGCACCCGCTCGGCGCTGCGGCGGGGCTGTTTCGCCATGGGGACGGTTACGCTAGTGGCATGGAACACGAGAATTTCGGCGACTTCGAGTTTGAGCGGCGATTCTTCGTGTCCGAATTACCGACGGACCTCACGGGTGCGCAGCGCCCGTCGGTCATGGTCCAGTCCTACCTTCTCGCCTCCGACGGTTATGCCGTGCGCGTGCGCGCGCAGGCGACCAACCCGTCGCGCCTTCCCACCCCGGCCGATGGCGCCGACGAGGTCCTGGAGATGATTGCCGACGACGTCGACTTTTGCGGCCTGACGGCCAAGGGTCCCTACGTCGGCGGCACCCGGTATGAGGCCGAACGCGAGCTCGACGTGAGCGTCGGCCTGGAGATGGTGCGCCGCGGGTCCGCGAAGGTCGCGAAGCTGCGCTACAGCGTGTGGCTCGGCGAGGACGGCTGGGTGATCGACCAGTTCACCGGCGCGAACGCCCCGCTCATCATCGCGGAGGTCGAACGCGGCGGGCCCGTCGTCGACCTGACCATTCCGTCGTTTTGTACGCACGAGTTGACCGAGGATCCCCGCTTTTCCAACGACCGGCTCTCGGTCAACCCCTACCGCGCCTGGGTGTACCGCTTCCACGAGGAACTCGCCCGCAGCGGGGGAACGTTTGCCAGGAGCTTTGGAGACAATCGGCATGAATCCAGGTAACGACCGCACCCTCATGACGCTCTCGATCGCACAGCTTGTTCTCGCTGTCGCGTTCTTGAGCCTCGCGATCTACTCATTTTGGAATCGGAGCGTGTTCTATCCGGTGCTGATCCTCGGCGTGCTCTGGTTCGCGTCGTTCTTCGTCATCAAGACGCGCGAACGCAAGGTCGGCGTCACGCCGTTTAAGGAGCGCCTCGAGGCCTCGCGCGCGCGGCGCGACGAAGAAAAGGCGGCCGAAACCGACACCGAGGGCCGTTAAATGGAAGCCCTCGCCGTCATCGTCGCCGTCGTCTCGACGATCTACCTCATCCACACCGCGGTGCGGGTCTTTCTCATCCCTGCCTAGGAGCGGGTGCGGGTTTTTTCCCGACGGATCGCCCACACGAGGGCGACGATCACGAGGAGCAGAGCGATGACGAGTAGGACCAAGAGGTCCGGAATTCCGCTCGTCACGTTCGTGACCGACGATTCGACCCCGATCTGCTGATCGGGCGAGAGCAGGCCGCCGAGGTTCTGCGTGCCGTTCGTCGTGAGCAGCAGGATACCGATCCCGATGAACAAGATGCCGCCGATGAAGGAGGCGAGCGTCGTCTTGATCGGGCCGATCGAAAGCGGGCGGGGACGCAGCCAGCCGCGCTCACCGATCTTGAAGCGATCCCACAGGGCCGCAAGGATCACGAGCGGCACCAGCATGCCGAGGGCGTAGACCGCGAGCACGAGCGCGCCGTAAGCGGCCGAGCCGCCCAGACCCGCGAGCGCCAGCACAGAGCCGAGGATCGGACCCGAGCAGCCGCCGGCCACGCCGTAGGTCGCGCCCATGACGTACACGGCGATCCACCCGGCCGGGTTGCGGTCGCTGCGCGTCGACTCCGCGGTACTTGCCCGATCGGCCATCGTCGCGCCGGGCAGGCGGAAGGTCACCCCGAGCGCCATGAGGATACCGAGCACGATTACGAGGACCGCGCTTCCAGTAATGAGCCAGTGACGATACGTGAGCAGCAGGCGTCCGAGGCCACCCGCAATCGCGCCGAGCGGCACGAGAGTCGTCAGCAGACCGAGGTAGAAGACGCCGGTTTTGGCGAGGAGGTTCGTGCGAGACGCGAAGGCGTACGCGAAGAATCCGGGCAGTAGCATGGCGGCGCACGGGCTGAGGAGAGTCGCAATGCCCCCGAGAGCCGCGCCGGCGAGTCCAATATCAGTCATCGCCCGTCACCATACCTGACGAGTGGGGTGCGGTCGACGTGCGATAGCCGACAGCGAAGGCGTCTCGCAATGTGCTGGCGTCCGACATAGGGTAGGCGATGTGTCCAGTATCACGCGGAAAAAATCGGACACCGCCGACGTCCCCCGGGATGCCGACGGTCGCCCCGTCCTGCGTGACGCCTACGGCCGGATCGCCCGCGACCTGCGGGTTTCGCTCACCGACCGCTGCAATCTGCGCTGCACCTACTGCATGCCCGCAGAAGGGCTCGACTGGCTCCCGACCGACGTGACGCTCGCCGACGACGAGGTCTCCCGCCTCATCCGAATCGCGGTCGAGATCCTCGGAATCGAGGAGATTCGTTTCACGGGCGGCGAACCCCTGCTGCGGCGCGGACTGGAAAAGATCATCGCCGACGCGGCCGCACTCACCACCCACCGCGGGGGCGCGCCCGCCCTATCGATCACGACGAACGGCCTCGGCCTCGACAAGCGCGCCGCCGCCTTGAAGGCCGCGGGACTCTCGCGCGCCAACGTCTCGCTCGACACGCTCGACCCCGAACGCTACGCGACGCTCGCGCGCCGCGACCGCTTCCACGACGTCATCAAGGGGCTCGAGGGCGCGAAGGCCGCGGGCCTCGGCCCGATCAAAGTCAACACCGTCCTCATGCGCGGCGTGAATGAGGACGACGCCGCGCCGCTGCTGCTGTTCTGCCTGCAACACGGTTACGAACTGCGCTTCATCGAACAGATGCCGCTCGGCCCGCCGCACACGTGGCAACGTGCCGATATGGTCGGCGCCGACGAGATCCTGCGTCGGCTATCCGAACGCTTCGAGCTCTCCCAAGAGCCCGCACCCCAGGGCAGCGCGCCCGCCGCCGTCTGGCAGGTCGTGCCAGGCGCGGACCATCCCGCCGGAAACGTCGGCATCATCGCCTCGGTATCGCGGCCATTTTGCGGCGCCTGCGACCGCACCCGACTGACCGCCGACGGCCAGATGCGCACCTGCCTGTTCTCCCGCACCGAGACCGACCTGCGCACCCCGCTGCGCGACGGCGCAAGCGACCTCGAAATCGCCGAACTCTGGGCGGGCGCCATGGCCAAGAAAAAGCCGGGCCATGATATTGACGATCCCACCTTCATCCAGCCGGGCCGAACGATGTCCGCCATCGGCGGCTAAAAGGAGCACCCATGACCGACCTGCGTATCCGCTACTTCGCCGGCGCGGCCCAGGCCGCGGGCACCCACGAGACGACCGTCGCGGTCGCCGACGGACAGACCCTCGCGAGCCTGTGCGACACCCTGGCCGCCGGAAACGAACGACTCGAAAAAGTTTTGGCCGTCTCCTCATTCGTGATCGACGGCGTCGTCACGAAGGACCGAAATGCCCTAGTCTCCAAGGCCGCCACGCTCGACATCCTGCCCCCATTCGCCGGGGGATAACGCTACGGGCAGTTCGACCACTCGTCGGTGCCGTCCGAAAACTTTTGCAGCTTCCAGATCGGCAGCCGCGCCTTCACCTCGTCGACGAGCTGAATGAGGCACGCGAATGCTTCGGCGCGATGCGAGGCGGCGACGACCGCAACCAGGGCGTCATCGCCGATCCCGAGTTTCCCGATGCGATGGATGACGCCGAGCGCATGTACGTCGAACGCGTCGGCCATATCGCACGCGACATCCCGTATGATCTGATCGGCGCTCGGATGACCCGAGTATTCGATCGCGTCGACCGCGCGCCCGCCGTCGTGATTGCGGACGGCGCCGCAAAACGTCAGGATCGCGCCAGCCTCCTTGCGGGTAACCGCGTGCTGCAAGGCGGCGACATCAATGGGGTCGGAGGTGACCTCAGCGGTAACAACGCGGGCGGACATACGATGGAACTCCCAGGCAGACGTGAAAGGAACGGATGACCATCACCGTACCGCTCAAACGCGCAACAGTCCCCTTGCGCGCCGAGCAGCACGACCGCTACCTGCGCACGCTGCTCGTCCCCGGCATCGGGGTGGCCGGCCAACAACGCCTCCTCGCCGCGAATATTCTCGTCGTCGGCGCGGGCGGGCTCGGCTCGCCCGTCCTGCTCTATCTCGCGGCCGCGGGCGTCGGTCAGATCACCGTCGCCGATACCGACGTCGTCGACGTGACAAACCTCCAGCGCCAGATCGTCCACTCCCGCGAGAGCGTCGGAAGGCGAAAAACTGCCTCCGCCGCCGGCCGGATCTGCGGCCTCAACCCCGATATCGCCGTTACCGAGCGCGGGTTCTTGACGAGCGAGGATATCGACGAGGCGGTCGCGAGCCACGACCTCGTCATCGAATGCTCCGACACCTTCGACACGAAGTTTTTAGTCGCCGACGCGTGCGCTTCCGCCGGGGTCCCGCTCGTGTGGGGCACGATCATCTCGACGACGTACCAGGTCGGCGCGTTTTGGACCCGACCTCCCACAGGGCTGCCCGCGACCAGCCTGCGCGACCTCTACCCGGCCGCACCGCCCACGGGATCGACGCCGTCGTCCGCGGAAGTCGGCGTCCTCGGCGCCGCCTGCGGCCAGGCCGGCAGCGCGATGGCGACCGAAGCCGTCAAACTCATCACCGGCCTCGGCGAGCCGCTGATCGGCCGCATCCTCATCGCCGACGTCGCCGCTGCCCGGTGGAATACGGTGGAATACGTGGCCGCCACCCGCGGCCAGGAAGCCGAAATCGCTCACGCCGAAGCGATCATGCGCACCGACAAGCCCGCCATGCCCGATGACGACCTGACCGAAAGGCTGCCATGAGCTCCATGATTACCGTCGAAGACCACCTCAGCCAGGTGCTGACCGGCGCGCAGGCGCTGCCGACCGAGACCCGGCCGATCGCCGACTGCCACGGGTTCGTCCTCGCGACCGACTGCGCCGCCCGCCTCGCGGTCCCGCCGTTCACGAACTCCGCGATGGACGGCTTCGCTGTGATCGCCGACGATGTCGCCGCCGCGAGCAAGGACACCCCCGTGCAGCTGCGCGTGACCGCCGACATCCCCGCGGGCGCCGCCCCCGACAGCGAGGTGGTCGCCGGCACGGCGCAGCGCATCATGACCGGCGCGATGCTGCCCGCGGGCGCGAACGCCGTCGTCCCCGTCGAACTCACGAACATCCCGGCCGGCCCGCACGAGCTACCCGAGACGATCGAGGTGTACGAGCCCGTCACGCCCGGGCGGCACGTGCGCTCCATCGGCGACGACGTGGCTGTCGGCGCCGAGATCGTCACCGCTGGCACGCGCCTATCCGCGGCGGCGCTGTCCTCGCTCGTCTCGGTCGGCTACGGCGAACTCGAGGTCTACCGCCGCCCCCGCGTCGCCGTCCTCGCGACCGGCGAAGAACTCGCCGAACCCGGCGAGACACCCGCCCCCGGCCATATCCCCGACTCCAACACGACGCTCGTCGCAGGGCTGCTGCGCGAAGCCGACTGTGAGGTCGCGCGCGTCGCGCGCACCGGCGACACCCCCGCCGACCTCTTCGCCGCACTGCAGGACGCCGCCGCCAGCGCCGACCTCGTCATCACGACCGGCGGCGTGTCCGCCGGCGCCTACGACGTCGTGAAAGAAGCGACGGCCGGCGCGGGCATCACCTTCTCCAAGGTCGCGATGCAGCCCGGCAAACCGCAGGGCCACGGCCTCATCGAAGCCGCCAACGGCCGCCGCGTCCCCATGCTCTGCCTGCCCGGTAACCCCGTCTCCGTCTTCGTCTCCTTCCAGATGTTCGCGCGCCCGATCCTCGCGCTGCTCGCGGGCCAGGGCCTTGCGGCGGCGACGCATATTCACGCCCGACGGATGGCGACGACGACCGTCGGCTGGAAGGCGCCTGCGGGCCGCCGCCAGCTCGCGCCCGTCCGGCTGACCGAGGCCGAACGCCCCGGCGACCTGCCGACGATCATCCCGACGCATCGCCTCGGCTCCGGCTCCCACCTCGTCGCCTCGCTCCACAAGGCCAACGCACTCGCCGTCGTGCCCGAAGAGACCGACGAAGTCGCCCCCTGGGATGTCCTGGAGGTCATCGAGCTGTGAAATTCACGCATCTGAACGAGGCCGGCGCCGCCTACATGGTCGACGTGACCGCAAAACAACCGACCGTGCGCGAAGCGACCGCCGTCGGCGAGGTCACCGCCTCGAGCGAGGTGCTCGACGCGCTGCGCGAGGGCCGCGTGCCCAAGGGCGATGTGCTCGCCGTCGCCCGCATCGCCGGCATTGCCGCCGCCAAACGCGTCCCCGACCTCCTCCCGCTCGCGCACACGATCGGGGTGCACGGCTGCGAGGTCGGCGTCGAACTCCTCGCCGACCGCGTCCGCATCACCGCGACCGTCCGCACTGCCGACCGCACCGGCGTCGAAATGGAAGCGCTCACGTGCGTCACTGTCGCGGCGCTCGCGGTCGTCGACATGGTCAAGGGCGTCGACCGCTCAGCCGCCATCACCAACTGCCGCATCACCCGCAAATCCGGGGGACGCTCCGGCGACTGGGTGCGTCCCGGTGAGTAGCTTGCACGTGCTCATCCTCGGCGGCGGCACCGCGCGCCGGTTGGGCGGGGTTTCCAAGCCCGACGTGACGTATCAGGGCCGACGCTTGCTCGACCACGCGCTCGCCTCGCTGCCCGACGCGGTTACTGGCCGACGCGTCGTCGTCGCGCCGGAGACCGTCGCGGTGCCGGGCGACGTGCTGCGCACGCTCGAAGACCCGCCCTTCGGCGGGCCGGTTGCCGGCATCGCCGCGGGGCTTGCCGCACTTGCACCCAAGGACGACGACCTCGTCGCGATCCTCACGTGCGACGCACCCCGAGCGGGCGAAGCGGTCCCGACACTCCTCGCGGCCCTGACCGACGCCGACTGCGCGATTGGACGCGACGCGAACGGCCGCGAGCAGTACCTGCTCGGCGTCTACCGCGTCGCTGCGCTCACCGCCCGCATCGAGCAGTGGGGGAGGGACGACCTCGCGGGCGCCCCGGTGTGGAAGTTCATCTCGGCCCTGCGCGCGATCGTCGTCGACATGCCCGCCGAACTCACGCACGACATTGACACCCCCGACGACCTCACGGCGCACTAGCCGCGGCCCAGCTACTTTCGCCACAAGCCAATCGTCGCTTCGAACCGGTTCGCCACGTTGGCGACGATCCCATTCGACGCCAACGCCCGTTGAACATCGTCGTCGGACACTGAGCTGTCGCTCTCGCACCATTCCACGAGCCTCGCAGCCTCGCCTGCGAACTCGGGCTCGATCTTGCGCGAGGGCGCGTGCGCGCGCGTAGGCGAGAGCGACAGCACCTGCGTCGGACACGCCTTCACACACGTGCCGCACGCGACGCACCCGCACGACTGCAGATCGAGCGCGGGGGAGGCGACGTCACCTTCGGCCCGACGCGCCCGCCACGCCTCTTCGAGCAACTCGGTATCGGAGCGTGGCCCCGCGGACTCGCCGCCCGCAGCGACCCGCAGCAGCGACCGACGCGAGCGCGGCATCGCCGTCGCATCGAGCACCTCGACCTCGCGGCGTGACCGCAGCCGCGCGCGCAGCGGCAGCCCGACCTCACCCGGCGAAAAACTTTTTGGCCCCGCGGCAGGCTCCCAGGCGGCGACGACGGTCGCGACCCGCTCGGGCAGCGCCGCCTCGCCTGCGACGTACCAGCGAACGTGGCGAGCGGTTAGCATCTCAAGCCACGTGCGCTCACCGATCGTCTCCGGCCCGCCGGGCACCGCGACGACGACCGCCTCGGCGCTCGGCAGCTCCCTGCGCGCGGGCGCGCGCGCGATAGCTTCGTCGCCGACGAGCCACACGTCGGTATCCTCGACGAGCTCCGCCGCCCACCGAGTGAGCGAGCCAAACTCAGCGCGCCCCGCCTCTTCGGCGTGACGTGCCTCCTCGACGTCGCCCTGCTCGCTCACAGCGGCGCCGCGGCGATCGTGAGCCGACCGAGGTAGGCAATCCCGCGATGGTAGTGCGTCGCCGCAGCCTCACCGAACCGCGCAAAATACCGCGGCAGCCACTGCCCGGCATGCTCCGCCAAAAACTTTTCGTAGCCCGCCAAGAACCGTTCCGCCGGCTCCCCGCGATCGATCCGCTCTAGCGCCTCGGACAGCAAGAATGCGAGAAACTCCGCCTCAATCGCGACGTGATCCTCCGGCACCTTCATGAGCAGCTTGGACTGCAGCCCAAACCTCCCGATACGCCGCCCGCACCTGCCGCGTCTGTTCATCGAAGACGAGCCCGTCACGCGAGCGATGCACCGACTCCCACGGCGACGGATCGACACGCCCCGGCCAGGTCATCATCCGCTGATGCGCGAGCCGCAGCGCCGCCTCAGCTTCTGCCGTCTCGGAAAGCGCCGCGCTCATCCCGAACTCCTGGCACGCCGCCGCAAAATCCGCTCCCTGCAGCGGCCACTCGGCGAGCTGATGCGCATCGCGCAGCGCCGCGAGCGTCTGCACCTTCAACGAATCGGCAAACGCCGCAGAAATGACCGTCCACGCGATCGCGCGGTCAGCAATATCGGCCGGATCTACCGCCGACCAGTCCCGCGCAGCGTCTCCGGTTGTCGCGGTCTCACTAATCGGTGCCGACCTCCTTGGCACCAGCGCCCCCGGCACCGGCCTCCTCGTTCGCAGCCTTTTCATGCGCCCGCCCAGCAAGCTGCCCCAAAATATGACCGACGAGCGGCCCGACGACGCCAATCGTGTCCTTCACCCCACCGGGCGACCCGGGGGCATTAACAATGAGCGTCGCACCCTCCCCGCGCGCGGTCGCGCCAATGAGCCCCCGCGAGAGCGTCGCAAGCGGCGTCGCCGCAAGGCCCGCGAGTCGCACCTGCTGCGCAAGCCCGTCGAGCGGAAGCGAAATGAATGGCTCGCTTGCCTCGGGCGTGACGTCGCGCGGCGTAATCCCCGTCCCCCCGGTGGTGACGATGACCCGCGAGCCCGCATCGATCGCCTCCTGCAGCGCCGCCCGGATCAGTTCGACGTCATCGGGAACGACGACGACACGGTCCACCTCGACGGAAAACTTTTCGAGCTCGGTTACCGCGAGCGGACCCGAACGGTCCTCTGCATCGCCGCGCGAACAGCGGTCCGACACCGTAATAACCGCCCCGGGAATCGTCGTCGTCACATCGTCCTCGTGGTGTTCATTCGTCATACCTCGAGCCTACGCTGCGAAGCAGAAGGGCGATAACGTAGGGCCATGGAGAAACTCAGCGAAGAAGAAAAAATGGCCATCATGCACACGTGGCTCGACGACGTGTGCACCACCCTTGACCTCGACCGGACCATCCTCGACCGGATGACCCCCGAGATGCTCGACCTCATCCGCATCGTTGCCCACGGGCCCTCCCGCCCGGGCGCCCCCATGACCGCATTCCTCGTAGGCCTCGGCGCGGGTCAGCGATTCGGCCGTGCCGAAGCTGGCGCAACGGGCGAAGGCGGCGCCGCCGACCCGACCGAGGCACTGGCGACGCTCGTGCACGAGAACATCGACGCCGTGACCGCGCTGGTCCGCGCCAAGGAGAATGACGCCTGACGCGATGCCCGACCGGGGGCCCGACGCCACGACCGCGAACTCACTCGTGAACCTCACGCTGCACGACGACATCACGACCTACCTCGAGGTCACCTAAACGTCGAGGCCCTTGGCCACCCCAATGAGCACGGCCCCGATCCCGAGCGCGAGCGCTCCGGCAAAAATCGCCCGGCGCTCGCGCTCCGTCTTTGGCTCCTTCAGCCAATACAGCGCTCCGATCGTCGAGATCACGACGCCAAGCTGCGAGAGCGGGAATGCCGTTGCCACCCCAATGTGCTCGTTGTTCCAGACGAGCTGCGCGACGGCGGCAAGCCACAACGCACCGAGCCCGACGAACCCAAAGTATTGCCGACTCGACAGATCAGTCCGCCACGAACGCACGGGCACGCCGAGCGCGTGCAGGTGACCGCCACCGCGCGCGAGCGCCTCATCAAACCGGCCGCCCGGCAGCAAAGCGACAAGCGGCCGATCACCGACGCGCGCCGCGGTAAAGAACAGCGACCCGGTCAGCAGCCCGAGCGCCTGCGGGGCAATCGTGCCGAACCCGGACACGTTCGCGACCCGCATCATCGCCGGGTACCCGATGAAACACGCGGTCGCGAGCAGGATCGCGGGCAGTCCGTAGCGCAGGGCGATCACGGGATAATCCACCACGTCGCCCTCGCGCCGCGCGCCGCGATCCTCCCAGCTGATCGCCGCCGTCCCCGCGGTGATGATGGCGAGCGCGAGCCCGCCCACGAGGCGCGCCGACGTCGTCGCCCATTCCCCGTACCCGATGACCCCGAACAGGGCGAGCCCGACGAGCTGCATACCGGTCGTGAGCGGCAGCGCCCGCGAAATCCCCACGGCCTTAAACGCCCACAGCAGGAAGTAGAGCCCACCGGACATAAGCAGCCCCGACACGTACGCGACCGCTGCCCCCGCGGGCGTCATCTCGGGCCGCACGAGCGCCACCACGACGACGGACAGCGCGAGCGCACCGGTCGACATCCCGATGAGCTGTTGGCGCAAATTGCCGCCGATCCACGGCGTCAGAAGGTTCGTCAGCCCCCACATGAGCGAGGGAAGGAGCGCGAGGACAAACGTCACCAGCCCATTTTACGTACGCCGCGCGCCTCCTACTTCATCGCGTTGTTGCCGTCGTCCTGAGCCTTCTTCAAGGCTTCCTCGACGGGCACCGACCCGAGGAACATTTCCTTCAGCGTGTCGTTGAACGCCATCATGCCGGCGTTGACCTTCGCGCCGACGGGAGCCGGAATCGTCTTGCCCTCCGTAGCCTTCTGGAACTCGGAGACGTCGACGCCCTTTTCCTTCCAGAACGCCTCGTACTCGGCCTGCGCGTCGACGACGGCCGGGAATGCGGCACCAGAATCGGCGAGCGCGAGCTGGCCGTCCTTCGACGCGAGCCACTTCAGGACCTTAATCGTCGCTTCCTTGTTCTTCGTCTCGGCATTACCGAGCGCGGCGACGGAGTGCACGACGGACACGCGGCCCTCCGGCCCCGCCACCATCGGGGCGATGCCCCACTCGAAGTCGGCGTTCTCGCTGATCTGCGGCAGCGAATATGGGCCGGACTGGAAGAGCGCAAGCTTGCCCTGGACGAACAGGTCGCGCGCGAGATCACCGTTCTGGTTGGTATCCGCCGCGGACGGTGCGACGTGCTCCTTGTTCACGAGATCGACGAGGTACTGGAACGCGCCCACACCCTGCGGCGTATTGAACGCGAAGTTATCGCCGTCCTGGAACTTGGCGCCGGCCTGGCCGAGCCAGTCGATGTAGATCGCCTGCAGGTCGGCCTGCGAGTTGAAGCCGAACTGGGCACGCTTGTCCGGGTTGAAGCCATCCTCGCCGGGATGCTTACCGGCATCGTCCTTCGTGAGCTTCTTCGCAGCCGCGATGAGCGTATCGCCCTCGCCGCCACCCGGCGCCCACGTGAGGTTCGCGGGGTCAACGCCCGCTTCCTCGACGAGCTTCTTGTTGTAGAACAGCGCGATCGAGTCCCAAATCTGGGGCACACCCCACAGCTTGCCGTCGCGCTCATAAAGCTTCGCGGTCGATTCCACCCACGCGTCGTGATCGTTGCCGACGGCCTCCCCGATATTGAGCAGGTTGCCGTTATCCGCGAGCAGACCGAAGTTCGACGAGTTCGTCCAGAAGATATCGGCCATGTCGCCGGACTGGATGTCGAGCGGGAGCTGCTCCCAGTACTGACCCCACGGGATGACCTCGACGTTGACCTTAATGTCCGGGTTATGCGAGGTAAACGCGTCGAACGACTCCTTATATGCCTTTGCGGCATTCTCGTCCCACAACCTAAACGTCACCGTCGTCGCGCCGGTTGAACCTTCCTTTTCCCTACCCGTCGTCTCCTTCGACGAGGACGATCCGGGTGAGCACGCCGCGAGCCCCAGGGCTAGTGCGGCGAAACTCGCCGCGATCACTTTAGATGTACGCATGTGTCAACCTTCCACTCGTCTTGTGCTCTTTCGATCTTCTCCCACTTCACGTCATCGGTGTACCCAAAGTAGGCAACGTTTGCGCAACAATTGTGCTAACGCAGTCCCGACAAGCCAATCGAGCGCGTGATCTGTCGCTGGAAGATGAGGAACAGGATGATGAGCGGCAGTAGCGCGATCGTCGTTGCGGCCATGACGAGGGTCCAGTTCGACGAGTACTGTGTTTGCAGGCTCGCCGTCGCGACCGTGAGCACGTTCCATTCGCGCTTCGGGGCGATCACTTTCGGCCACATGAAGTTGTTCCAGTGGCTGACGACGGTGATGAGGAGCAGCGTGGCGAGGATCGGCTTGTTCATCGGCAGCATAATGCACCAGAGCCGACGCAAGATTCCCGCGCCATCGATCCGCGCCGCGTCCATGATCTCCGTCGGCATCGAGCGGAAGTTTTCCCGCAGCAAAAAGATCGCATACGGCGACCCAAACATGAAGGGCACGACGATGCCCCAGAACGTGTTCTTCATCCCCGCCTGCGTCACCATGACGTACAGCGGAATGATCGTGACGACGGCCGGCACCATGAGCGTGGCGAGATACACCCAAAACAGCGCATCGCGCCCCGGGAACTCGAGCGTCGCAAACGCATAGGCCGCCAGAATCGAGGAGAACATCTGCCCGATCACCATGACGGCAACGACCTGCGCCGTCACCGCGATCGGCACGACGAAATTGTGCGAGCCCGAAAACAGCTGCGTGAAGTTATCGAACGTCATCGGGTTCGGGGGCGTGAGCGGCGGCTCGGTCGCGAACTGGCGAGGCGTCTTCACCGCCGTCATGACCGACAGCAGGAACGGGCCGATCACCATGAGGACCGACGCGATCAGCATGAGGTACGTGAGCGCATTCGCGGCCCACGTCGCGCGCGATTTCGAATGATTCTTAGCCATATCACGTCATGTCGTAGGTGATTCGGCCGGAGAACCAGCGCTGTTGAATAAGGGTGACGACGACGAGCACGACGAACAGGCAAAATGCCATCGCCGACGCGTGGCCGATGTTGTTGGAGACGAACGCATCCTGGTAGATCCGCGCCGCGATGACATCGGTGGACCCGGCCGGATACCCGGTCGCCGACCCGGTCAGACCGTAGACGAGGTCGAACACCTGGAACGAGGAGATCACCGACGTCACCGTGACGAAGAACGTCGTCGGCATGAGCAGCGGCAGCGTGATCGACCACAGCGTCCGCACCGGCCCGGCGCCATCGAGCTTCGCCGCCTCGTACACGCTCGACGGGATCTGCTGCAGCCCCGCGAGGAAGAACAGCGAGATATACCCGACGGTCGACCAGACGGACACGAACGCGACGGCTGGCAGCGCGAGGCCCGGATTACTCATCCACTCGATACGCCGCCCGAGGATCGTGTTCAGCGCACCTTGCGACGGGTCAAACACCCACCGCCACACGACGCCGAGCGCGAGCGGCACACACACCCACGGCAGCACGAAGATCACACGCATCCAGCCGGTGCCCGGCAGCTTGCGATTAATCGCCACCGCGAGCAGCAGCCCCAAAATGATCGACGTCGGAATCGACATGAGGACGAACGTCAGCGTCACCCAAATGGAGTTGATGAGCTTGGTGTCCGAAAAAAGGGAGACGTAATGATCGAGCCCGACGAACGTCGGCGGCGAGATGAGGTTCCAGTTAAACAGCGACAAAATGACGACGAGAATGACCGGAACGACGAGAAAAAAGCCCACCCCAATGAACGAGGGGATGAGCAGTGCATAGGCCGACGCCGTTTGTCTGCGTCGCGCGCGGCGATAGCCGGGGCGGTCTTTCGCTTCGATAGCGGCTGAACTCATGGACACTCCTTAGCTGTCCACACAATACCGCCGATAGTGAGACGCTGCACACGGCACGGCGCTAGCCGGCGCGCTTAAACCACATGATCTCACCAGGCATTCCTGCCAGCGCGCAGGCCTTGCACAACAGCCCCTCGCGCGGCAGCCGCATCCGGTGGAATTCGCGCCCGCATGCGCACACGCCGCGGTACTTCGGCGGGACGCGCGGCGCGTCCCGGCCGACGCTGACCGAGGCGGTGCCGCCGAGCGAGCGCGCCACGTGTTTCCAGATCGGGCCGTGCCCGGCCAAGGGTCCCGCGATCGCGTGCGCGACCTCGTGAATAACCGTGTCCTTCGCTTCGGCCTCCAAATACAGGCGCATGAGATGGCGCGAGACCGTGATCTTGTGGTGCGTGTAATTGCACAGCCCGGCTCGCCGGGTGGCGCGGTCGTAGCCGAACGTCCAGCCCTGCAAGTCATGCTCGCGCATGAGGGTGAGGGCGAAGTCGCGAAGTTCGTTCAGGTCCACGCCGCTACGCTAACCCCTTGGAGCCCAGGCCCTGCAGGTTATCCACAGCGGTGTCGTACACATGTCATCTTTCGACGTGCGCCCCCACACTTGGTGTCTGATTAATTGGAAGTACTCAAGAAAGGAATCGATATGGTCACCCTTGGTCTTATCCTTCTCATCCTCGGCCTGCTCCTGAAGGGCATGTCTATCCTCGTCACGATCGGCCTCATCCTCCTGGTGGTGGGACTGATCCTGAACCTGGTGCCGATTGGCGGCTCCACCCGCAGAGTTTGGTAGCTGCCCCCGCAGCACTCTCAAACCCCTGTCCACTGGAGGCCCCGACGATCATCGTCCGGGCCTCCAGTGGTAAATCGCTCCGCCCCCTGGCAAGATGGCTGCATGGATACTGCACGTGCTGATCGCATCGAAGCCGCTTTACGTATCACTGGGATTGCCATCATTGTGTTGGGATGGTTGCTCAGTGTTTTTGGTGCCAACGTCGACAGCATGCTCGCAGGCTACGCTCAGGGGAACAATCCCATGGGGGCCTCGGCTTTGTCGTCGATCTATTCGATCCTTGGCCCCGTTCTCAACACCGTTAATGGTGTCGTTCTGGTCGCCGCGTCTCTCGTCATTAGGGCGCTGAAACCCAGTTCGTGACCGTCGAGTGATCAGCGAGATTCGTAGTTCTGCGTGCGCGCATTCTGGGTCCAGTAAGGGAGTACTGCGGCAGGTTGCAGGAGATGTAATCCTGGTGTTTGTCGATGTTGGCTGGCCTGAACGGGGCGTTTGTCTGTGCTTGGATAAAGGTAGCCCGACAGAATCGAGCACGATACTTCTGGGCTAATTCGGACTTCGTGGACACTTGCGTTAGTAGGCCAGCGTTCGCGGAAAGGTGGCTAAGAGCAGACCAGAGTCAGAGCAAGAAACGTCGTGCTTAGACGGCGGAGCATCGACGGGAGGTGGCTCGGCTGGTAATCGAGAGTCAACATCCGGGGACGCAGGTCGGTCGCGAGCTGGGTGTCGGTAAGCAACACTTGGAATGCTTGATTCATGTTGAACGGCCTCGGTAGGCCGGGGAGACAGCCGATGGGCTTTTCCGCAAATTGTGTATAAGTGGCTTTTGTGTCGCTCTCTAAGGTCAGTGATTCGATTATGCGGTGGCCATGGTTTACGGGTCACTCGTAGCCGTCCGCGGTGTCGGTGTCGGTTGTAGACATCCTCGATCCACCGGGGTGTCCCTATGCTGGTTGTCTAGCCGCTGCAGAGATTCGAGACTCGTATAGCGTGCCTATTCTCGATGCGGTTCGTCCCGCGGCAACGAGGCCGGCAGCAATGAAGGCTGCTCCGGCCGAAGGCGCTTAGAGCGCTGCGAGCTTTTTCCTGATGCGCTGGGCGCTGACCTTGCCGCGGGTGCCGAGTTGTTGGGCGAACAGTGAAATCCGCAGCTCTTCGATCATCCATCGGACTTCGCTCAGGGTGCGTTCGCGCTGCAGATCGATTGGCAGGCCTTCGGCGGTGCGCACAGCTTCGTCGTACTCGTCGACGATTTGGGTGACTTGCCAGGCAGCGGTCTGATCGCCGTGGACGTTGGACTCGGCTCGCTTAAGGCGTGCGGCGGCGCCGTTGAGGTAGCGGGCGATATCACGGATGCGATCGGCGCCCGTGGCGGAAATGAAGCCGGGGTAGACGAGGTCGGCAACCTGCTCGCGCACGTCCTGGACGGTGTGCAGCAGGGCGAGGGAGTTCGCGGCTTTGACGGCTGCCAGCACCTCGCGCTGAGCGTTGAGCACCTCGACGACGCCGCCGAGCACGCGGTAGAGCTCATCCTCGATACGCGCCTTGACGTGGGCGAGGAGGGACTCGAAGTCCGAGCGCGTCATGGGGGAGCGGGGCACGCCGTCCGGGGCTGTTTCGATGAGGTGGCTGGCGGCGGCGAGCTGGGCGTCGGCGACGAGCGCCTCCGTGCTGGCGTAGGGGGAGGCGGCCAGGGCGAGGGCCTCGGCGCCTGTCCAGCGGGAGGTGACGCGCCCGAGCGGGAGCGCCGAGTTCAGGGCGACGAGGCGCGCGATGCCGGCGGCGTGGCGGGCCGCCTGCTCACCCGCGTCGGCGAGGATGCGCAGGTTCGCGCTGTAGGGTGCTTCGCCCTTGATTGGCCCGGCCGCGACGAGGGCGGGATAGCCGCGCACTCGCATCCCGTGGGCCGTGGTCGTCTCCACGTGTACGGGCAGCGTGGGGTAATCCGCCGGCCACTGCGTGAGGCCAACGATCTCGTCGATGGCGGACTGGTCGGGGGTGGCCGGTGCGGCGCTCGCGTTCGATGCCGCAGGGGCCTGCGCGGCAGGCTGCTCGGCGAAGGCCGCCCGCACCGCCGAGGCAACAGCGTCGCGCGAGGCCGGAGCGAGCCGCCGTTGCAGATCGGCAAGATCCGTCCCTTCTTCGAGCACCGCACCGCGCTCGGAGATGACGCGGAACACGACCCTCAGGTGGCTCGGCAGCCGCTCGACGTCGAATGAGTCGACTGGCACCTCAATCCCGCTCACCTGCTGGGCGAGCCGCGCCACCACCTCGAAGAAGCTCGGTGTCTCATTACCGTCGGCGTCAATCCCTCCCGACACCTCGTCGTAGTCCGGCAGCAGCGAGCGCAGCGTGCGCGCCGTCTCGGGCGCGGGCACGAGGTGCTTGCGAATGGGCTTCGGCAGCGCGCGAATCGCCGCGACCGTGAGTTCCTCCCAGTAGCCCGGCACGACCCAGGTGAACGGGTTCGGCCGTACCTGCCCGAGCACCGCCGCAGGAATCGTCACCGTGATCCCATCGGCATGCGCCCCCGGCCGGAACTCATACGACAGCGGCAACGTAATGTCGCCCTGCGTCACCTCGGTGGGGAAGTCCGCCTCGTCGATCTCATCGGCATTGGGCAGCAGGAGCGACGTCGGATAGTTCAGCAGCTCCGTGTCCTCGCGCCGCGCGCGCTTGAACCACGCGTCGAAATGCCGCGTAGAGACGATATCGTCGGGGATCCGCTCGGCGAAAAACTTTTCGCGGGTCTCCTCGTCGGCGAGCAGATCTAGGCGCCGCGTGCGTTCGGCGAGTTTCCGGGCGTCGGCGAGGACCTCCTCGTTGTGCTTGACGAACGGGTGGAAGGTGCGCCATTTCCCGTCGACGAGGGCCTCGCGGATGAACATCTCGCGCGCGATCTCCCGCGCGGCATCCGTCCCGACGCGCGTGAGGGGCACGACGCGGTCCGCGATGATGGTCAGGCCGTAGAGCATCACTTTTTCGTGCACCATCGCCGCGCCGCGCTTGGCCGACCAGAACGGCTCCGAGTACTGGCGTTTGATGAGGTGCTCGCCGCACTCCTCGATCCAGGATTCGTCGATGCGAGCGACGGTGCGGGCGAACAGCCGGCTCGTTTCCACGAGCTCGGCCACCATCACCCACGAGTAGCGCTTCTTCGCGAGGCCAGAGCCCGGCCAGACGATGAAATGAGTGCCGCGCGCACCGAGATAATCGCGTTTTTTCTCATCCCAGCTGCCGACGTTCGACAGCAGGCCGACCAGCAGCGAGCGGTGGATCGCATCGGCGCTGGCTGTGTGTTCTGCCGCGGTGGTGGCGATGCAGGCCATGGCGACGTCGCCGCCGGCCTCGATGATGTCGCGCGAGCTCGGCAGCGACAGCTGGTGCAGCCGCAGGCCGAGCGGGCGGGCGAGCTGCTGCAGCTGGCGCACGACATCCTGCCATTCGCGGAAGCGCAAATAGTTGAGGAACTCGGCGCGGCACAGGCGCCGAAACGCCGAGCTGGACAGCAACTGCTGCTGTGTGCGCAGGTAGCGCCACAGGTTCAGGTAGGCGAGGAAATCCGACGTGGGGTCGGTAAAGCGGGCGTGCAGCGGGTCGGCGACGTCGCGCTTTTCGGTGGGGCGTTCGCGCACGTCCTGACACGACAGGGCGGCTACGATGACGACGATTTCGCTGACGCAGCCGGCCTCCTTGGCCGCGAGCACCATGCGCCCGAGGCGCGGGTCGATCGGCAGCCGGGCGAGCTGCTTGCCAACGGGCGTGAGGCGCGCGGGCGAGCCGGGGGCGCCGTCAGCGAGCGCGCCGATTTCCGTCAGCAGCTGGACGCCGTCGCGCACGGCCTTCGCGTCGGGCGGATCGACGAACGGGAAATCGGCGACGCGCCCGAGCCCGAGCGAGGCCATCTGCAAGATGACGGATGCGAGCGAGGTCCGCAGGATTTCCGGCTCGGTGAACTCCGGGCGGGAGTCGAAATCCGCGCGCGAATACAGCCGGATGGCGATACCGTCGGCGACGCGGCCGCAGCGCCCCGAGCGCTGGTTGGCGCTGGCCTGGCTGACCGGCTCGATCGGCAGACGCTGGACCTTCGTGCGGCTGGAAAACCGCGAGATGCGGGCGTTTCCGGGATCGATGACGTAGCGGATGCCGGGGACGGTGAGCGACGTTTCCGCGACGTTCGTCGCGAGGACGATGCGTCGCGATTCGTGCGGCTGGAAGATCCGATGCTGCTCGGCGCTCGACAGGCGCGCATACAGGGGCAGAACCTCGACGGCGTCGGGACGCCGGCCGCGCTGGCCGCCCTGGCCCGCCGGAAGATAGCGGTCTTTCAGCATGTCGCGCAGGGCCGCGTCGGCGTCGCGGATGTCGGCCTCGCCGGCGAGGAAGACGAGAATATCGCCCGGGCCCTCGGCCATGAGTTCGGTGACGGCGTCGCAGATCCCGGTGACCTGGTCGACGTCCTCTTCCTCGCGCACCAGCGGCCGATAGCGGATCTCGACGGGATACGTCCGCCCCGAGACCTCGATGATCGGCGCGGGTCGCCCGGCGGCATCGGCGAAATGTTCCGCGAAACGCTCCGAGTCGATCGTCGCGGAGGTGATGATGACCTTCAGGTCGGGCCGACGCGGCAGCAGGCGCGTGAGGTAGCCGAGCAGGAAGTCGATGTTGAGGCTGCGCTCATGGGCCTCGTCGATGATGATCGTGTCGTAGCGCCGCAGGTCTGGATCAGACTGGATTTCGGCGAGCAGGATGCCGTCGGTCATGAGCTTGAGCAGCGTCGCCTCCGAGACCTGCTCGGTGAAGCGCACCTGGTAGCCGATGACGCCGCCGAGCTGCGTGCCGAGCTCATGCGCGATGCGTTCGGCGACGGAGCGCGCGGCGATGCGCCGCGGCTGCGTGTGGCCGATCAGGCCGGTGATGCCGCGCCCCAGCTCGAGGCAGATTTTCGGCAGCTGCGTCGTCTTACCGGAGCCGGTCTCGCCGGCGACGATGACGACCTGGTGATCGCGGATCGCCGCGGCGATATCGTCGCGGCGGGCGGATACCGGCAGCTCGGCGGGGTAGGTGATCTCGGGGATCGCCGCGGCCCGAACGCCGAGTTCCTCGGGGGTGAATGCTCGCGGCCCGGTGGGGGCAGAGCGGCGCCGACGCGATCCGCGCCCGCGCCCACGACCGCGCTGCGGTTCGCGGGCACGCTCGGGGGACGGCGGATTGTCGGGCATGCGCTCCAGTCTGCCACGTACGCCGGGCAGGCGCGGAACTCTTTTTCTCGCCCGTACCTGCGCCACGCGCGGGGACGCGTGGCAACGATTCTTCGAGCTCAAGCAGGCCCAGTTCGTCGAGGAATTCGGCAATGCGGACCTGCTGCCCGACGATGCTCCGCCCGACGTCAGATTCGCCGACGCTGCGACCGCCGAGGATTTCGAGGCTCTCGACCCCGCACGCCTCGTCGGCACGTCCGGAATCAATCTGCCGCTGGTCGCCAACACCACGAGCGCTGACCTGCACGTCTGGATCGACCCCGCCTGCCGCGGCCGCGGCCTCGGCTCGGCCATCATCGCCACCGCCAGCGCGTCACTCGTCGACGACGGACGAACGCGCCTCACCGCGTAGACGTGCACCGCGCCCTGCGATCCCGCCGACCCCGACGCCGCGCGCCTCGCCGAGCTGACCGAGTCCAGCAGCGCGCTGGCCGCCGCCATCGCCGATGCGCATCGCGACGACTACGAGCTGTGCCACTGGCAAAGCCCGGCCCCGGACGACCTCCTCGCCGCCGTCGCGGAGAAGCGGAAGGGGAGTGGCGGTCCTTTTTCTACGACGACGCCTGGCATGCGAGCCGCCAGCCGACGGTGACTAACTGACCACGCAGTCTCACGTGGCGGGCGATTAAGCGGAAAAACCTTTGTGCGGACCACACTGCCGCCATGAGCACCAGCACGTCGCACTCCTCCTCGACCGCTCCGGCCGGCTCCGACGCCGCGACCGAGCACAACGCCAAACTCGCCGTCAGCGTCTTCCCGGTCCTCGTGATCCTCGGCGCCGTCGTCGCCTATCTTGCCCCCGGCTCGATCGCCCCCGCGCTCGGCCCATGGGTGACGACGATGCTCGGCGTCATCATGTTCGCGATGGGCCTGACACTCACGCCGCCGGACTTCGTGCTTGTCGCCAAGCGCCCCGTGCCTGTGCTGCTGGGCGTCGTCGCGCAGTACGTCATCATGCCGCTCGCGGGCTGGGCGATCGCGACCGTCCTTGCGCTCCCGCCAGAGCTCGCCGTCGGCGTCATCCTCGTCGGCTGCGCGCCCGGCGGCACATCGTCGAACGTCGTCACCTACCTCGCGAAAGGCGACGTCGCCCTGTCGGTGACGATGACGTCGATCTCGACGCTGCTCGCCCCGATCTTTACGCCGCTGCTTGCACTGTGGCTCGCCGGCCAGCGGATGGACGTGAGCGGGTCGGCGATGGCGCTGTCGATCGTCAAGGTCGTCCTCATCCCGGTGATCGCGGGCCTCGTGCTGCGGCTGCTCATCCCGCGCGTCGTTGCGGCCGTGCTGCCGGCGCTGCCGTGGCTGTCGGTCGCGGGTATCACGGGCGTCGTCATGGCCGTCGTCGCAGGTTCGGCCGACAAGATTGCCGCCGCCGCGGGCATCATCATGCTCGCCGTCGTCCTGCATAACGCGCTCGGCTACGGGCTTGGCTACGGGCTCGCGAAGGTCACCTGCCAGCGCGAGGCGGCCTGCCGCGCGACAGCCGTCGAGGTCGGCATGCAGAACTCGGGTCTGGCGGCGACGCTCGCGGCGACGTTCATCTCGCCGCTCGCCGCGCTGCCGGCCGCGATCTTCTCCGTCTGGCACAACCTGTCGGGGGCGCTGCTGGCCGCGATCCTTCGCGCACGTCCCATCACCGACGAGAAGTAACGCGCGGGCGGTCAAGCGATGGCCCGGCCCGGGGGCGATAATCGCTTGAGAGCATGCTTTGCCGCGCTCTAACCTGGCCAGTATGACGACAACTGTGCGCCTTGTGCGCGTGCCCGCGGGCGACCAGATCAACCTCGACGTCCCGCTGTCGGGCGCCTGGCAGCGCTACTACGACGCGCAGCGCGCGCGCATGATTGAGGCCCTCGGCCACGCCGACTTCATTTCGGCGGACGCCGAGACGTACCGCAAGAACAGCGCCCAGCCGGTCTCGTCGATGCAGCAGGACCTGAGCTACGTCGTCGTCCTCGCTGATGACGTTGGCGCAGGTGGGGCCGGCGAGCGTGCGGCCGGCGAGCTAGGTGCCGACGACCTTCCGGCCGAATCACCGGCCTTCGTCGTCGAAGCGCCCGAGGTTGCCGAGGAAGCAGGGAACGACGCCGACACGTCGTCCGTAGCAGCCGAGTTCGACGCTTTGGATCCCGCCCACATCGTCGGCCTCATGGAGGTTGTCTTGCCGCTGGCGAGCAACCTCGACCAGGGCTGGCTCGACGTCTGGGTCGACCCGGTTAGGCGTCGCCGCGGCCTTGGCAGCCGGCTGATCGACGTCGGCCGGGACATGATTCTTGCCGCCGAGCGCACCCGCATCGGCGCCTGGACCGTCGGGAAAACCATCGAGGTCGACGCGCCGAACGCGGCCCGGCCGCTGCAGGGCCCCGGCGCACTGGATTGCGAGGCAGGCGCGACCGGTTTCCTGCTGCGGCGCGGCTTCGGCCTCGTCATGGTCGAGCGGTTCTCGGGCCTTACCAAATTGGACGACCCCGACCGTCGAGCCGCCCTGACCGAACACATGCGTGAACTCGCCGACGGTCTTGCCGACCATTACCGCGACGAATACGAGCTCGTGCACTATTCGGGGGCGACGCCGGACGAACTCGTCGACGATGTCGCCGCCATGTACACCGAGTTCTCGGCCGATATCCCGAAGGGCGATGACGAGGAACCGACGACGTTTACGGCCGAGAAAGTGCGCGAGATCGACCAGCGGATGTTGACCCGCAACCTAACGTCGTACACGACGGCGGTGCGGCACGTGCCGAGTGGGCGGCTCGTCGCATACACGACGATTGTGCGGCGCACAACGTCCGTCGGGGCAACCCAGGAGGATACCTGGGTGCATCGCGAGCATCGCGGTCATCGGTTGGGGATGACGATCAAGCTCGCCAACCTGGAGCGGTTCCTCGCGGTGAGCGCCGAGGAGGCCCAGCAGCGCGGGTTGCCGGTGGAACGCCTCGTGACGTGGAATGCCGAGGTGAACTCCCACATGTGGGCGATCAACGAGCAGCTCGGCTTCGAGGTGCTCGGGGCCGAGGGGTCCTGGTCGACGTACTACCGCGACGGCAGTTGGCACTCGACGCGAGACTCATCGTCTCTCGCACGCGCCTGAATACACACGTGCAGGCAGGCTCGTTCACCACTCGCGGCTGCGTGCGCGCACCATCGTCGCCTGCATGTCGTCCCTCTTGGTTACGCTGGTCACATGTCCGAGCCACGCCGCTCTCCCCTCAGGCTGCTCCGGGTCGCCGCATGGTGCCTCGCCGGTGCGCTGTCGTTCGGTGCCCTCAGCACGACCGCGCCCGACACGCTCACGCCGAACCTCGCGAAGTTCGGCTCGTCGACGGCCTTCCCGTACTCCCAGCTCATTGACTTTCCGATCATGACCGGCGTGACGCTGGCGCTGCTCGGGATTATTTTTCTTGGCGTCGGCGTCTGGCGCGTGCGGGCCGGGGGCACGGCGGCGCTGCTGGTGTTCGGGCTCGCCGCGGGGCTCGCTGGTGGGGTGCACATCTATCGGGCGGTCGACGCGGGCCTGACGAGCCCACCGCGAGTCGTTGCTGCGGAGGCGACTGCGGCGCCGACCCAGGGCGAAGTTGCCGACGGCGAGGGCGCCACCGACGGAGCGAACGCCGAGGGGGAGAAGCCCGACGGCGAGAGCCGGGCAGAGGGGGAGAAGCCCGACGGCGAAGGCGCGGCCGAGGGCGAGGGTGCGGCCCCTGCGGTGCCGACGCGGCTCGTCCTCGCCCAGCTCAACGTCGAGGGCGATACCGCCGTTCACGATGCCATCGTCCGGGACCTCGTGCGCGCCGCCCCCGACGTCGTCGTCATCGCGAACGCCGGAGAGGGCTACGCCCAGGCGCTTGTCGACAAGATGGTCGAACGCAAACTCGGCCCCTTCGATATTCAGCCCAACACAGGGAATCTGTTCGTCATCAGCAACACGGCGACGACGAACTTCCGGGTTGCCTCGACGGGCAGCATCTCCAGCGACCAGAACCTCGGCGCCGTGACGCAAGGCGGCGCGCTCGTCCTGACCGACGGGGCTGGTACCTCGCTGTACGCCGTCGCCGTCGCCGAACGCGATCGCAAGGACATGGCGCCGTTCCAGCGCGATATCGCGGCCGTGGGCAGTATGTGCGACAACTCGGGACTCATCGTCGTCGGGGACCTGTCCACCTCCATGGCCTCGGGTCCGCTCAAGCACTCGCAGTGCCGTGATGCGGCGACGGAGCTCGGGCACGGGGCGGCCGGGACGTGGCCCGCGTCGGTGCCGGCGTGGCTCGGCGTCCCGCGCGCGCACGTGCTGCTCAGCAGCGACACCGTGTGGCAGCCCGCGGCGATTGCGTCGTTCGAGATCCCGCGCTCGGCCCACCGCGGCCTCGTCGTCACGCTCAGCCGCTAGTTGGTCAGGGACGCTCGTGAGGTGAGTTCGCCGGGGCTATTACTCGGCTAGGCTGGCCGTGATGAGCCTGCCACGATTGATCGCTACCGACCTCGATGGGACGTTCCTGTCGCCCGATTCGACGATCAGCGCGACGAATCTCGCCGCTATCGAACGTGCCCAGGATGCGGGCATCCCCGTCATGTTCGCCACCGGCCGGCCGCCGACGTGGCTCCATGTCATCGACGACGTCACTCTCGCCGACTCGCGCGTCGTCGCCGCCAATGGCGCCGTCCTGATCGACGTCGCGACGCGCACCGTGCTCGAGGACCACCCGATTCGTCCGGCCGTCGCCGCAGAGGTGGCCGACGAACTGCGGGCGGCGATCGACGGCGTGGCGTTCGCGGCGCAGTACTCCGAGTCGTTCGGTCACGAGGACGGCTTCATGACCGAGATTCCGCCGCAGATGCGCGGCGACATCCACGTCGGCGAACTTCCGGACCTCCTGCATGTTGATCGCGTCATCAAGCTGCTCGTGCGGCACACGCGGATGGGGGCCGTCGAGCTCGCCGAGAGGGCGAATGCCGTGATCGGCCAGCGCCTCACGGTGACGTTCTCGATGAGCAAGGACTACGGACTGCTCGAGCTGTCGGCGCCCGGCATCACGAAGGCGCATATGCTCTCGCAGCTGGCCGCCTCGCTCGGGATCGATGCGGCGGATGTCGCCGCGTTCGGGGATATGCCAAACGACTATGCGATGCTCGAGTGGGCCGGGCGGCCGCACGTCATGGGAGATGCGCACCCGCTGCTTTCCCAGCTCGACGCGACGCGGATCGGCACGAATGCCGAGGACGCCGTCGGGCGCACCATCCTGTCCTGGTTCGGCGACTAAAACTGCCGAGGTTTCGGCGACTGAAACTGCCGAGGTTTCGGCGGGTGCGGGCCGCCGTTAGGACACCGCGTCGGCGCGGCGTTCCTTCTTACGGATCATGTCGATCGCGAGCAGCGCCCCAATCGTCACCGACCGCACCGTCTCATCGGCGCCCGGCGCGAACGACACGAGGAACGTCTCCTTGCTCAGCAGGAACGTCGGCAGATCGCCGAGGCTGCGCGTCACCTGCGCATAGACCGTCCCGCTTTCCGCGTCGGTCACGTCGAGACTGAACTCGAGCGCGCTGCCCTTCAGCGTCAGCTGGCGCCCGTCGGCGGAGTGGATCGTGTACTCGTCGTCGACGAAGGTGCGCACCTGGCGCATGACAATGGTGTCTTCAGCGAGCAAGCCTATGGCACCAGCCTACGGGACGATGCCTTCCGTGTTTCCGGCTTAACGTGCACCCGCGCGCGGAACGCTTTAGGCTTTTGGTCAGGTAGTCGGTCGACCAAAGGAGTCAGACATGGGTAAGAAATCGTTCATCCTCGGCGGCATCATCGGGTTCGTCCTCGGTAGCCGTGCTGGCCGTGACCAGTACGAAAAGCTCAAGGCGATGAGCCAGGATCTGTGGCAGTCCGACGCCGTGCAGCATGGCGTCGCGAAGGTCGAGGACACGGTCGGCGCGGCCGCGCGCAACCAGGCGTCGAACCTCACCGACAAGGTCGCCGACCTCGTGAAGGACAAGATCCACTCGGGCAAGTCCGACAAGGACGCGCACTTGGATTCCTACGTCTCCGGTGGCGATAAGCCGATGGCGCCGGCCGAGCCCGGCCCGAAGGCCTAGCGCCGATTAAACTCTTTTGCGCCGTTCGCGGCGCAGCCACCCGCACTACCCCCGGCGTGGCTTCCTGCCCGACCGAGCATCCCGCACCCGCTCGGTCGGGCATTTTTCTGCGATTAATCACGTCCGCTTCCACTTTCTGTTCGGCGCCCACCTGTGCCACGCTTGGGTGG
The DNA here is from genome assembly GCF_001907295.1 of Bowdeniella nasicola. Lineage (GTDB taxonomy): Bacteria > Actinomycetota > Actinomycetes > Actinomycetales > Actinomycetaceae > Bowdeniella > Bowdeniella nasicola. The sequence goes on along the minus strand of NZ_MQVR01000003.1, from coordinate 15,256 downwards.
TGACCGCATCCCCCTCAACTCCGCACGACGCGTCGCGCGCCCCCGAGCCGACGCCGCAGCAGATCCGCCGGTGGCGCAAGGCGCTCGCGGAAGAACGCGCCGAAGCCCGCATCTATCGCGACCTCGCGCGGCGGGCGTCGGGCACCGAGCGGGCGGTCCTGACGGAATTGGCCGACGCGGAGCGGCGCCACGAGGCGCACTGGGAGCGGCTGCTGGGGGAGCATGCGGGGCCGACGCGGATGCCCGTTCGCGTCGCGGTCCTCGGTTTTCTCGCGCGCATCTTCGGGTTCGTGTTCGTCCTCGCGCTCGTGCAGCGCAGTGAGGAGCGCTCGACTTATGGCGTCGACGCTGATGCGACCGATCAGATGGCCGCCGACGAACGCATCCACTCCGAGGTGATTCGCGGGCTCGCCGAACGCGGCCGCGCGGCCATGAGCGGCTCGTTTCGGGCGGCCGTCTTTGGCGCGAACGACGGGCTCGTCTCCAACCTCGCGCTGGTGCTCGGCATTGGCGCGGCGAGCGTCGCCGATGGCACCGTCCTTTTCACCGGCATCGCGGGGCTGTTCGCGGGCGCCCTGTCCATGGCCGCGGGCGAATACGTCTCGGTGAAGTCGCAGGTCGAGCTGCTGGCCGCCTCGCGCCCGGACCCGCGCGCCGCGGACGCCGTCGGCGCCCTTGACGTCAACGCGAACGAGCTTGCGCTCGTCTATCGCGCGCGCGGGATGGACACCGCCGAGGCCAATGCGAAAGCCGAACGGGTGCTGTCGGACCATGCCGCGTCGCTCGATCCCGCCGAACCCGGCGGATATGACGGGGTGGGCTCGCCCATCATGGCCGCGGCCTCGTCGTTCATCTTCTTCGCCTCCGGTGCGCTGCTGCCGATCCTGCCGTGGATTTTTGGCCTGTCGGGCCTGCCCGCGATGATCGCCGCGGCCCTGATCGTCGGGCTGGCGCTGCTCATGACCGGCGGCGTCGTCGGCGTGCTGTCCGGGTCCTCGCCGCTCGCGCGGGCGCTGCGGCAGCTCGCGATCGGCTACGGCGCGGCGCTGGCGACGATCATCCTCGGGCGCCTGTTTGGCGCGAACCTCAGCTAGCGGGGTAGCGGTGGACCTCGACGTCGCCGGCACCATCGGCATCGGCCTACCCGACCTGTTTCGCGCCCTTGACCTCACGGGCGTGTTCGTCAATGGCATCCTTGGCGGCATGATCGCGCGACGCAAGAAGTTCGACGCCGTAGGCTTCGCGTTCCTCGCGATCATCTCCGCGCTCGGCGGGGGCATGCTCCGCGACGTCATGCTGCAGGCCGGGCCGCCCGTCTTCCTCACCGATACGGCCTACCCGCTGACGGCGCTCGCGGGCGCGGCCGTCGCGTTTGTCGCGAAGCTCGATCGCAAATGGTGGAACCGCGCGTTCATTCTGGCCGACGCGCTCGTGCTCGGCTGCTGGGCGGCGACGGGCGCCGCGAAGACGCTCGGCGTCGGGCTCGGCTGGCTGCCCGCGATCATGCTCGGGACGATCACCGCGGTGGGCGGCGGCATGATTCGCGACATTTCCGTCGGGCAGATTCCCGCGATTTTTGGCGGGACGACGCTCTATGCCACGGCCGCGATGGCGGGGGCGGCCGTCATGGTGGCGCTTGCGCCGTATTTCACCGTCAACCTCGCGATGCTGTGCGCGACGATCGTCGGGTTCGGCCTGTGCGTGATCGCGCGGTGGCGGCGGTGGAAGTTGCCGGAGCATAACGACTGGACGATCACGCTGTCGTCGTCGGATCTGCGACGGATTTTGAAGCCGACGGCGAAGCGCGCGAAGCCGTCGCGCAAACGTGGAAAGTCCGGGGTAGTACGTGGCCCCGCCGACGATGCCGACGGGGCCAGTAGCGAGCGCGGGCGACGTTAGCTGGCCGGGACCTCCGTGCCGTCTTCGGCCCACTGCGTATGGAACATACCGGGCTTGTCGATGCGCGCGTACGTGTGCGAGCCGAAGAAGTCGCGCTGACCCTGAATGAGCGCGGCCGGTAGGCGCTTCGCGCGCACCCCGTCGTAGTAGGCGAGCGACGCCGCGAATGCGGGCACCGGAACGCCGGCGAGCGCAGCCTGGGCCACGACGCGGCGCAGCGCCGGGATGCATTCTTCGACGGCCTCGCGGAAGTGCCGGGCGGCGAGCAGCAGCGGGACGGGGTTTTCGCCGCCCGAGGAGCCCTCGGCGTCCTCGGTGCGCGCGCCCGGGGTGGACGTGCCCGAGTGTTCGCCTGCGGCGCTCTCATCATCGACGCTGGCCTCGTTGGTCGTGCCCGCGCCATCGCGCGAAACTTTCGCGTCGTTCGCTTCTGCGGCGCCGTGCAGATCGGCGGCCTGATTTCCGGTCCGCTTCGCGGCTCCAGCATAGGCGGCGGCGATCTCGTCGAGGAACGCCGCGCGGATGATGCAGCCCTCGCGCCAAATCTTCGCAACCGCGGCGAGGTCGATCTGCCAGTCGTATTCGACGGCGGCGGCGTAAATCTGGTCAAAGCCCTGCGAGTAGGCGACGACCTTCGACGCATACAGTGCCTTGCGGACGTCTTCGGTCACGGCGTCGGCGTCGTCGACCTGCCACGCCTCGGCGAGAGCCGCGAGTTCCTGGCCAGCCTCACGCTGCGGCACCGAGCTCGACAGTGCCCGTGCGAACGTCGCCTCCGCAATCCCGGTGACCGGCACGCCGAGGTCGAGCGCGTCCTGCACCGTCCAGCGGCCGGTGCCCTTCTGGCCGGCCTGATCGAGGATGACATCGACGAGCGGCTTGCCGGTTTCGGCATCCACCTGGTCGAGCACTTCGGCCGTGATCTCGATGAGGTAGGACTCGAGTTCGGTCGTATTCCACGCGCGGAAAACCTCGGCGAGCGCCGCGGGCTCGAGTTCGAGCGCCCCGCGCAGCAGCGAATACGCTTCGGCGATCAACTGCATATCGGCGTATTCGATGCCGTTGTGCACCATCTTGACGTAGTGGCCGGAGCCGTCGGTCGAAATATGCGTGCAGCAAGCCTCGCCGTCGTCGGCCTTGGCGGCGATGGATTCGAGCATCGGCCCGACGCGGCCGTAGGCCTCATCGGAACAGCCCGGCATGATCGACGGGCCGTGCAGTGCGCCCTCGGCGCCGCCGGAGACGCCCGCGCCGACGAACAGCAGGCCGTCCTCGCGCAGTTCTTTTTCGCGCCGGATCGTATCGGTGTACAGCGAGTTGCCGCCGTCGATGATGATGTCGCCCGGCTCCAAGAATTCCTTGACGTTGCCGATGACCTCGTCGGTAATGGGGCCAGCGACCACCATAATGAGAACGACTCGCGGACGTGTGAGCGATGCAACAAAATCGGCGAGCTCGGCGGCCGGGACGAACGTGCCTTCGTCGCCGTGCTCGTCGAGGACCGCCTGAGTTTTTGCGGTCGTGACGTTATAAATGCCGACTGCATGGCCGTGACGCGCGAGATTCCGGGCGAGACGAGAGCCCATCACCCCCATCCCGATGACGCCGATATCGGCGGTGGTGGGCGAGGGTGCGGCAAATGAAATGTCAGTCATGCTTCTCCTAGCGCTGGACACTGACTCCATTGTGACGCCCAAACAGGGCAACTGTCTCGACAGCTGGAAGTTTGGTCTACCGAAAAAACTCAATCGGATATGGCGGGGGAACTTGTAACTGAACTTGGGATGCGGATCGCAAACCATGAGTTGCCAGCAGGCACGACGTTCACCATTGCAGAGGTATGCGATGAGTATGGCGCGTCGCGCACCGTAGCTCGCAAAACGATGCGGGTGCTCGAAGATAAAGGGATGCTGCAGCCGCGTCGGCGCGTCGGTCTACAGGTGGCACCGATGGATCATTGGTCGCCGTGCGATTGCGACATCCCGTGCGACGGACAACCGCGTCTGGGAGGGCGTTGCGAGCCTCATGGGGGGATGCCATCCGCATGACGTATTGCGATACACCGGAAAAGATCTTGCAAGATAAGTCGGTGGGGGAGCCCTATCACGCTCTCGCGGCGGCGATTCGCGAGCGAGATGCCGCGCGCGCTCGTGACATCATGATCGACATCTTGCACCATTTCGGTTTCGAGGCCTGTGCGGGCTTCGTTCCGAACGGCGCGACGAACGAGGCCGACGCCTAGGCTGCGTCGGCGTGGAGTGGGATCGCGCCGACGTGGAGCGGGCTCGCGTCTGCTAGGAGACGGGGCGGGAGTGTTCTTCTAGCACCGGCAGGATCTGCGTCGCGAGCGCCCGGCCGTCGGGCCCCGTCACGACGTCGACGGGAGCGGACATCTCGTCTTCGCATACCTCGGGGTGGCTGCGGTCGCCCGGACCGGTGTCGGGCGTGCCGTGGGCAAGGACCTGCTGTGCGGCCGTGAGCTGACGGATGCCGATGAGCAGGACGTCGTCGGGGAACTCCGCGGCGAATTCGCCGTAGATTTGCGGGTCGTGCTGGCCGTCGTCGCCGATGAGGATCCACTTCACGTGCGGGAAGCGGGTGCGCAGTCGGCGCAGCATCGTGCGTTTATGCTCCTGGCCGGAGCGGAACCAGCCGGTTTGCGTCGGTCCCCAGTCGGTCAGCAGTAGCGGCCCGTCGGGGAAACCGTTCTTTGCGAGGAACCGGCGCAGGACGCTGAACGTGTTCCAGGCACCCGTCGAGAGGTAGAAGACGGGCAGGTCGGGCCGGCGCACGCGCATCGCGGTATAGAGCTCGGCCATGTGGGGAACGGGCTTGCGCGTCGAGGTGTGGCGGACGAAGGAATTCCAAAACGCGAGCAGCGGGCGCGGCAGCATCGTGATGAGGATGGTGTCGTCGATATCGGAGACGAGGCCGATGCGCTGGTCGTCGCCGATGATCTCGACGTCGGCGCGCGAGACCTTGCCCTCGGGTGTTTGCAGGTAAGCCGAGTGGCGGCCGGGCGGCAGGCCGTGGCCGGTGAACTCGACGTCGAGGTAGCCGTTACGGTTCGTATGCGCGGTGACGAGCGCGTCGCCCACCTGAATTTTCACGGGCAGATCAGCGGCGTGCACGGTCATGAAATTGCGCCAACCGCGGCTGGCCTTATCGATCGGGGCCGGCAGGTTGGGCGCCGAGCGCGAGGGGCGCGAGAGCAGCACGCGGGCGAGCACCCGCGCGGCATCCGTCGTGCCATACCCGAGGTATCCGATCACGCGCGGCCGAAATCCGAGCGCGCGGACGGCGGGCTCCACCCGCGCATGAATGGCGTCTTCAAGGAGCGATCCGGTGCGAGAAAAACCCATAAAACCAGCCTACGGGACAACGTGGCGCGGGACGACCTGGCAGGTGATGTGCCCCACAGGCTAGGCTACGGGTCAGTATCGCGCGCACCCAAGCGCGCGGGACATGCCTTTGGAAGGGGAGACCATGCGCAAAATTCTTGCCGCAGCCGCCTGCGTCGTCGGGCTCACCATGACGGCCTGTACGAACGAAGTCCCGGCCGGTAAAACCACCCCGAGCGGCGGCGCCGACCAAAGCGCGTCCGCGCCCGCGGGCTCGGACGACAAGGCGGACGGCAAGTACACCTTTGCGATGGTCACGCACTCCTCGGCCGGCGATGCGTTTTGGGACATCGTGAAGTCCGGTGGCGAAGACGCCGCCGCGAAGATGGGCGTGACGATGACCTATCAGGCCGATCCGGACCCGGCCCAGCAGTCCATCCTCATCACGAATGCGATCGCGCAGGGCGTCGACGGGATCATCGTGTCGATGGCGAATCCCGACGGGCTGAAGGAGGCCATCGGCAAGGCCGTCGAGGCGAAGATTCCCGTCATTACGATCAACTCCGGCATCGAACGGTACAAGGAGTTTGGCGCGATGACGCACGTCGGGCAGAGCGAAGAGCTCGCCGGTGAGACGGCCGGCGAACAGTTCAAGGCGGCCGGCAAGTCGAAGATGATCTGCGTCATCCACGAGGCCGGCAATATCGGCCAGGAGCAGCGCTGCGCGGGCGCCGCCAAGACGTTCGGCGGCAGCGCCGAAAACCTACAGGTCGACATTGCCGACCTCGCCGCCGTCCAGAACACGGTGACGGCGAAGCTGCAGGCGGATCCGTCGATCGACGCCGTCTTCACGCTGAACGGCTCGGTCACGACGGCCGCGCTCAAGGCCATCGAAGGCGCGGGCAGCGAAGCGATGCTCGGCGGGATCGACCTCGACGCCGACGTCGTCACCGCGATCAAGGACGGCAAGGTTAGCTTTGCCGTCGACCAGCAGCCGTACGCCCAGGGCTGGCTGCCCATCGTCTTTTTGACGCAGAAGGTATCCGATGCGATGGACACCGGCGGCGGCCAGCCCGTCTACTCCGGCCCGCTCGTCGTGACGAAGGACAACGTCGAGCAGATCGCTGACGCCATTTCCCGTGGCAAGCACTAGGGGCGGCGATGACCGAGGCCTCCGCAGCACGTTCTGCTGAGGAGCGGCCCGCCGCGCCGGTTGCGCGCGACGAACGCTCCGTCGGCAATACGGCATTCGCGACGCTCATGCGTCGACCCGAGATCGGCGCCGTCATCGCGGCGCTCGTCGTTCTCATCTTCTTTTCCGTCAACACGACGACGTTCCTCACGCCCGCGGGCGTCTCCACGTGGCTGGAATCGTCCTCGACCATCGGGATCATGGCCGTCGCGGTCGCGCTGCTCATGATCGGTGGGCATTTCGACCTGTCCGCGGGCGTCATGACCGGCACGAGCGCGCTGTTCGTCGGCGTGCTGGCCGGGACGTACGGCGTCAACCTGTGGGTTGCCGTCGTGCTTGCGCTCGTGCTTGCGCTCGCGATCGGTGCCGCCAACGGCGCGATCGTGCTGCGGACGGGGCTGCCGAGTTTCATCGTCACCCTCGGCACGTTCTTCATCCTGCAGGGCGTGAACCTCGCCGTGACGAAGATGCTCACCGGCACGGTCGCGCTGCAGGGCATCGACCAGATCCCCGGGTTTTACGCCGTGCGCCAGATCTTTGGCTCGACGCTGATGCTCGGGCCGTTCGCGATTAAGGCGCCCGTCATCTGGTTTGTGGTGGCGACGATTGCGGCGACGTGGGTGCTGCAGCGCACGCGAGGCGGCAACCATATTTTCGCTGTCGGCGGGGACCGCACAGCGGCGCGGGCCGTCGGCGTGCGCGATGTGCGGACGATCATGGCGCTGTTCATGACGACCGCGGGGGCCGGCTGGCTCGTCGGCATGCTCGCGCTGTTCAAGGTCGGCACCGCGCAGGCGACGACCGGCGTCGGGCAAGAATTCATCTACATCATTTGCGCCGTCGTCGGCGGATGCCTGCTGACCGGCGGGTTCGGCTCGGCGATCGGGGCGGCGTTCGGCGCGCTGATCTACGGCATGACCTACCAGGGCATCGTCTATGCCGGGTGGGATAACAACTGGCTGCGCACGTTCCTGGGCATCATGCTGCTCGCGGCGGTGCTTGTGAACTGGTCGGTCGCGAAGCGGGCAGGAGTGCGGTCATGAAGCCGATTATTGAGGCGCGCGGCGTCGGAAAAACGTTTGCGACCGTCATCGCGCTGCGCGATATCGACCTGGCGGTGCGGCCGGGCGAGGTCACGTGCATCCTCGGGGATAACGGCGCCGGCAAGTCGACGCTCATCAAGATTCTTGCGGGCGTGCATGCCCATTCCAGCGGCGAATTTTTGATCGACGATAAGCCGCGCAAGTTCAGTTCGCCGCGCGATGCGCTCGACGCGGGCATCGCAACGGTCTATCAGGACCTCGCGATGGTCCCGCTCATGAGCGTGTGGCGCAATTTCTTCCTCGGCAACGAGATGGTCGGCCTGCTCGGGTCGCTGAAAATTGGCGAGATGAAGCGGATGACGCGCGAGGAAATGGGTTCGATGGGGATCGACGTGCGCGACGTCGAGCAGCCCGTCGGCACGCTGTCCGGCGGCGAGCGGCAGTCGGTGGCGATCGCGCGGGCGATTCACCGCGGGGCGCGCGTGCTCATCCTCGACGAGCCGACCGCGGCGCTCGGCGTGAAGCAGTCGGGCGTCGTGCTGAAAAACATTCAGGCGGCGCGCGAGCGCGGCATTGCCGTCGTGTTCATTACGCACAATCCGCAGCACGCGTACCTCGTCGGCGATCAATTCCTCGTGCTCAACCGAGGGGCGTCGCTTGGCACGTACACGAAGGCGGACATCAGCCTGGAGGAGCTCACCCACCTCATGGCGGGCGGCGCGGAGCTGGAGAAGCTGAGCGAGGAACTCGGGGCCGACGCGAGCTAGCTTGCGTCGGACTGTACGAGCGAGGCGGTTGCTGCCGAGCTGTCGCGTTAGAGCTGGGCGGTGCTGATCGCGCGGCGGATTGCCGGCAGCGTCGCGAGGACGAGAACCGCGGCGCCGGCCGCTCCCGCGACAACGACCCAGAAGCCGGCGTGCCCGCCGCGCGCATCGATGACGACGCCCGCGAGCGCGCTGCCGAGGGAGGCGCCGGCCGCAGTCGCGGTCGACATCCACGTCAGGCCCTCGGTCAGGCGGGTCGGGTGGACGACCTGCTGGACGACGGCGTTCGTGTTGATGAACGTTGGCGCGATCGCGAATCCCGTCGCGAACATGACGGCCGCGAGGAGCGTGAGGGAGTCGATGAAGAGGAACAGCGAGGCGCCGCCCGCGAGACCGATGACGCCGACGGCGAGGCGGACGGGCAGCGTCGCGCCCCAGACGCGCGCGCCGTAGATGAGGCCGGAGATGAGCGAGCCGAACGCGAAGATCGCGAGGACGACGCCGGCCATCGCCTCATAGCCGAGGTCCTTGGAGAAGGCGACGGTCGCGACGTCGGTCGCGCCGAAGATCACGCCGACGCAGAGCATGACGCCGATGAGACACCACATCGCGGGGATGTAGAGGATGGGTCTCGCGCGCGCGGGCACGTGCGCGCGCGTGGGCGCGAGTGCGTGGGTGTCGGTGGTGGGGAGTGCGTCGGGGTCGACGGCCTCTTCCCACAGCTCGTGCGGGCGCGACGTCCGCAGCTGCGCCGGCGGCTCGGTGTCGCGCAGGCTCAAGAACCAGAAGCCGCCGACGAGCGAGAACGCCATCGCGGTGAGGATCGCGACGGGTCCGGCGATCATCGTCGCGAGCATGGTCGCTGCGACCGGGCCGATGACGAAGACGACCTCATCGAGCGCCGATTCGAGCGCGTAGGCGGTGTGGAGCTCGCCAGCATCCTTGACCGTGATCGCCCAGCGCGCCCGCACGAGCGCCCCGATGGAGCCCGTCGCTACACCGGCGATTGCGGCCGCCGCGAACAGCGCGGGCGTCGGCGCGCGCAGCACCGTCGCCAGCACGAGTGCGCCCAGCCCGAGGTTGAACGTCGCGAGCGCGGGGCGCATGATACGCGCCTGCCCGTACTTATCGACAAGGTTTGCCAGGACGGGAGCGGCCGCCGCCATTCCAACGACGTAAATCGCCGAGACCGTCCCCGCGAGCGCGTAGGAACCGTAGGCGTGCTCGATCATGAGAACGATCCCGAGGCCCGTCATCGCGAGGGGTAAACGCGCAAGCAGCCCCGTCGTCGAAAAAGCTAGCGCCCCGGGGTGAGAGAGGATCTGCGAGTAGGGGTTTCCCACTCGCCGATCGTCTCACACCGGGAGCCGCTCGTTGGCTGGCAAGCGGTACTCGCCGTTGTGGTGTCAGCGACCGCGGAGTCCAGCGGATTTGCGGCTTCGTGGGCAGTAGCGGATCTGCGGCGGCGTGAACGCTCGTGGACCTGCGTATGGTGGCGGGCCCGCGGCGGTGAGGACGCGTTAGCTGCCGAGGGCGTCGTCGACCACCTGCTTGGCGTCCGTTTGCACATGCTTGAGGTGGTCGGCGCCGCGGAAGGACTCCGCGTAGATCTTGTAGACGTCCTCCGTGCCCGACGGGCGCGCCGCGAACCAGGCGTCGTCGGTCCTGACCTTCAGGCCGCCGATGGCCGCGTCGTTACCGGGCGCGCGCACGAGCTTCGCCGTGATCGGATCGCCCGCGAGCTCGGTGCTGGTGACGTCCTCGGGGGCCAGTGCTTTGAGCGCAGCCTTCTGCTCGCGTGTCGCCGGGGCGTCGATGCGCGCGTAGACGGACTCGCCGAATTCGGCGACGAGGTCGCGGTGGATCTCCGAGGGCGATTTGCCCGTCGTCGCGAGGATTTCGGAGGCGAGCAGCGACAGGATGATGCCGTCCTTATCCGTCGTCCACACCGTGCCGTCCTTGCGCAGGAACGACGCGCCCGCGCTTTCTTCGCCACCGAATCCGATCGAACCGTCGAGCAGACCTGGGACGAAGTATTTGAAACCGACGGGCACCTCGACGAGGCGGCGGCCGAGGGCTGCGACGACGCGGTCGATGAGCGAGGAGGAGACGAGGGTCTTGCCGACGCCCGCGTCCGCCGCCCAGCCGTGGCGGTGCGAGTACAGGTAGTGGATCGCGACCGCGAGGAAGTGGTTCGGGTTCATCAGGCCGTCGCGCGTGACGATGCCGTGACGGTCGGCGTCGGCATCATTACCCGTCGCGATGTCGTACGGTGCGTCGCCTTCCATCGTCTGGCGCAGCGACGCCATCGCGTACGGCGAGGAGCAGTCCATCCGGATCTTGCCGTCCCAGTCCAGCGTCATGAACGACCAGCGCGGGTCGACCTCGGGGTTCACGACGGTGAGGTTCAGGCCGTAGCGCTCGCCGATCGCACCCCAGTAGTCGACGGAGGCGCCGCCGAGTGGGTCCGCGCCGATGCGCACCCCCGCGTCGCGGATGACGTCGAGGTTGAGGACGGTCGAAAGCTCGTCGACGTACTCGCCAAGGAAATCATGCCCCTTCGTCGTCTCGGCGGCTCGCGCCTGCTCGAGGGACACACGCTCCACGTTCTTCCAACCCTCCCGCAGGATCTCATTCGCGCGGTTGGCGATCCAGCTCGTCGCGTCGGTATCGGCGGGCCCGCCATGCGGCGGGTTGTACTTAAAGCCGCCGTCGCGCGGCGGATTGTGGCTCGGCGTGATGACGATGCCGTCGGCGCGGCTCGGCCCATCGAGCTTCACCCCGGTGGCGCTGCCCGCACCGTTCGCCCGCAGGATCGCGCGCGAGACGGCCGGCGTCGGCGTATAGCCATCGGCCGAATCGATCCGGACCTCGACGCCTGCCGCGGCGAGCACCTCGAGCGCGGAGTCGAACGCCGGCTTGGACAGCGCATGCGTGTCGCGGCCCATGAACAGCGGGCCGTCGGTGCCCTGACTGCGGCGGTATTCGACGATGGCGGCCGTCGTCGCGACAATATGCGCCTCATTGAAGGCCGTGTCGAGCGAGGAGCCGCGGTGGCCGGAGGTGCCGAACGAGACGGCCTCGTCGGGGTTATCCGGGTCGGGCTCGCGATCGTAGTAGGCCGCGAGCAGAGCATCGACGTCGATGAGATCGTCCGGGCGAGCTGGGGTACCTGCGCGTTCATGCATACCTCTATTGTTGCCCCCGCGCGCGCATTTCGTCCTCGCATCGTGGCACGATGAGCGCATGGCAATTCCAGATACGCCCCAGACCATTACGATCGCCGACCTCGATGCGAACGATCCCGTCCCCGACGGCTACGTCGTGCTCGACGTGCGCGAGGACGACGAGTGGGAGGCCGGGCATGCGCCGGGCGCCCTGCACATTCCGATCGGCGAGCTGCCCGACCGGCTCGATGACCTGCCCGAGGAGGACCTGCTCGTCGTGTGTCGCGGCGGCGGTCGATCCGCGCGCGCTTCGGCATGGCTGAACCAGAACGGTTTCAACGCCTACAACGTCGACGGCGGCATGTCCGGCTGGCATCGCGCGGGCCTGCCCGTGACGAGCGAGGACGGCTCGGTCCCCGAGATCCTGTAGGCGAGCGGCGTGATTGCCGACACACTACAGTGAGGGAATGGACGACCAGTACGACGACCCGAAGGTCCGGCCCCGCAAGCGCGCGGCCGCGGGTTTCGGTGGGATCCAGCATGCGATGGATTTCGCGATCCGCGACCGGGCGCTGCTGTCGCTTATCACGCTGAACAAGCCCGGGGGAGTGGACTGCCCTGGCTGTGCGTGGCCGGATCCGAAGCCCGGCGAGGAAGGCATCGTCGAGTTTTGCGAAAACGGCGCGAAAGCCGTCGCGGAAGAGACGACGGGGCGCAGCGCCGACGCGGAGTTTTTCGCGACGCATTCGCTCGCCGAACTGCGCGGCATGACCGACTATGAGCTCGGCCGGGCGGGGCGTATCACGACGCCGCTGCGGCTCGGGCCGTGCGATACGCATTACCGGCCGATCAGCTACGAGCAGGCCTTCGACGAGATCGCCGCCCACGCGCGCGCGAGGACGGAAGACGTGCCGGTCCGGATTGAGATTGGGGGCCGCGCGGACGTCGTCGGCGTCGAAGAACCGCTCGAAATCCGGGTCGCCGGCGAGCAACTCACGACGACGATGCGCACGCCCGGCTCCGACGTCGAACTCGTGCACGGGCTGCTGTTCGCCGAAGGGTTCATCACCTCCGGTGCCGATATTTCGCAGGTGCGCTACTGCGGGGGAGTGTGCGGGCAAAACGAGAACACATTCAACGTGCTCGACGTCGACCTCGCGCCCGGCATCGCGCCCCCGGATGCCGCGGCGCGCCGATTGCTGCCGACGACGAGCGCGTGCGGGGTGTGTGGGACGACGTCGGTCGAGCAGATCATGGCGCGCATTCCGGGGCGTTCGCCGGCAGCTGCGACGTTGTCCACCGCAGCCGACTCTGCACGCCGGGCAGACACTGCTGGCCACGTCGGTGCATCCGCTGCTCCGACGTGCGCCACACCCGAGCTGACGCGCTTCGATCCGCGGGTCCTGCTCGAGCTGCCGGCGGCGCTCACGAAGGAGCAGGCGGCATTCCGCACGACGGGTGGCATGCACGCCGTGGGGATTTTTACCGCCGACGGGCGCGCGCTCGCGATTCGCGAGGACGTCGGGCGCCACAACGCCGCGGACAAGGCGATCGGCCACCTGCTCATGAGCGGTGCCCTGCCCGCGCCGGCTCCAGCTGCGCAGGGTGATGACGCCGATGCGCCCGCGATCCTCGCGCTGTCCGGCCGCGCGTCGTTCGAACTCGTGCAGAAATCCGTGATGGCTCGCCTACGCGCCGTCGTCGCCGTCTCCGCCGCGTCGTCGCTCGCGATCGACCTCGCCGCCGACGCCGGAATCCTGCTCGCAGGTTTCACGCGCGATGGCCGCATGAACGTCTACACCGGCGCCGAACTGCTCGCGAGTTAACGGCGCACCGCGAAGCTGCGTATCCTGGTCGACATGGGAAAAAAGAACCGCAAGAAGGACGCCGCCGCCAAGCCGAAGCGGCAGGAAGTGCCCTTCGTCGAACGGCCCTTTGAAGGTCTGAAGGGTGAAGCCGACCTCGTCGCGATGCGCGAGCTGCTGCCGTCGGCCTCCGCACCCCTGACGCTCACCGGCGAGCTCGCCGACGTGCCCGTCCTGCTCGTCACGCTGCTGCCGGAGATGTGGCCCGCGATCCGCCGCGAGGACGGCACCGTCGTCGTCGCGATGCAGGCCTCCACCCGCTCCGGGGATGCCTCCCGCGACGTCGCGCATGCGATCGAAGCGGCCGCGAAGCTCGAGCCCGGCACGCCGCTGCGTCACCTCGAACTGCCCGAGGTCGGCGCGCGCCTGCAGGATCTCGTCGACCCGAAGGCCGACTGGGAGCTCACCGTGCACGGCGACTTCCACTACTGGGCCGATCCGGCCGCGGAGAAGTCCGCCGAGCTGGACCAGGCGCTGGAGCAGGCCGCCGAACACATCGTGCCGTCGAAGGCGGTCGAGGGTGTCAGCGCCGCCTACTGGTGCCGGATGGGCAAGGAGTACCTGCGCTGGGTGCGCACCGAGGATGAGTATGAGCTGCTCGACGCGCTCGCCAAGCTGCATGCCGCGGACGAAACCCCGCTGGAAGACGGCACGCGCCTCATCGGCTTCTTCCGTAGCTGCGGCCTCATGGTCCCGGTCTGGGAGCTGAACGCGGGCACCGAGGCCGATGAGCTCGCGGGAGTGGCGAAGAAGTTCGAGGATCGCCTGGCTAAGGCCCTCGCCGACGACGCCTCGCTCACGCCCGAACAGCGTCGTGCCCGCTCGGGCCTGATCTCGCGCGAGGTCACGCTCCGCTAGTTCGCGCGCTTTTTTCTACAGCGCGGTTGACGCCCGCTCGATAATCTCGGGCGCGGGGTCGAATATCGTTCGTGCGCCGTCCTCGATCCGCTTGCGCAGCAAGTCCGTGATGAGGGCGGCGCATCGTTCTCCGAACTCGGCCGGGTCGCGTCGTACCGCAGTCACGGCCGGAGCCATGACCTCACACAGCTGCGAGTCTTCCAGGCTCAGCAGCGCGACCTCGTCGGGCATGGCCACGCCCTGCCGGGCGAGCTCGCGCGAACCGCCGAGGCACAGCACCTCGTTATCGAAGACGATGAGCCGCGGCATGCCTGCGGTCGCGAGTTCCCGCACGGCCTCGTGGCCCGCCACCCTCGAGTATTCCGCCGCCGCGGTGCCGATGCCGCGCACGCCCGCGCTCGCCGTGAGCGTCTCGAATGCCGCGAGCCGGCGCCGCGAGTGGACGATCGTGCGCGGGCCCGCGACGTAGCCGATCGAGTCGACGCCGATCTCGCGCGCATAGGCGACGACGGTCTCCATCAGCGCTTCCTCGTCGCTCAGCAGCGCGGCCCCGTAGCCCGGGTCGTCGCCCGCGAACACGGCGGGAATGCCGAGGCTGCGCAAGAACTCCGGGCGCGGATCGTCCTGCAGCAGGTCGACGACGATGACGGCGTCGACCCGGCGTTCGGCCCACCAACTGCGGTACGTGTCGAGTTCGTCGTCCATCGTCGCGGAGGCGTGGAAGACGAAGGAATAGCGCTCTTCGGAGAGTTTGCGCTCGATGCCGGTCATGAAGTGGAAGAAGAAACGCTCGGCGGCGACGCTGCGCGAGGGGCGGCCGATGACGAGCCCGACGGCACGCGAGCGCTGACTCGACAGGGCGCGGGCGGCGATCGAGGGCGTCCAGCCGAGTTCGCGGGCGAGCCGCAAAATCTTTTCGCGCGTCGCATCGGAGATGCCGGGTCGGTTGTTCAAGGCGAAGGAGACGGCAGCGGTCGACACGCCAGCTTCGCGCGCAATATCGCGAATTGTCGGGCGAGCATCGGTTGCCATGGAGTTGAGTCCCTCATAGTGGTGTAGCGGGGTGGTCGTGCTGGACAGCAGGGCGGTCACCGCGTGATCCTCGAGTTCATCTTCCACAACTCACT
>NZ_MQVR01000029.1 GCF_001907295.1 Bowdeniella nasicola | reverse complement strand
TGAGTTGTAGAAGATGAACTCGAGGATCACGCGGTGACCGCCCTGCTGTCCAGCACGACCACCCCGCTACACCACTATGAGGGACTCAACTGTCGTCGAAGAACTGACGGGCAGTGAGGTCGTCCGCGAGCGTCGGATCGCCGAGCAGGAGCGCATGCTCGGGTCGCTTAGAGACGCACTGCACTACTACAACCACGACCTCGGGTTCATCGGCATCCTCGCGTTTTCCGGCAATCCGGCGACGCTGATCGCTAAAGCCACCGAGGCGCGCGAGCTGTGCCGCACGGGCCTGGAGGCGCTCGTCCATCCGCCGAGCGGGATGGTTGATACGCATGGCGCCGACCCGCTCGGGGAGGCGCGCGCGATCGTCGACTCCTTCATGAATGTCCCGCTCTTGCTGACGCCCGAAGCGACGGTTACGCAGCGCGAAGTCGCGTTCGGACACCTGAAGCGGATGGCAGCTCAGCTACGCGTCGACACCGGAAAGTGGTACCAGGGCGGCGTCTTCAACGTGCAGGGTCACTTCGCGCGGCCGTTTACCAAGCAGGGCTGCGCGCCCGACTCCACGGGCTGGACACGCGGCCTGGCATGGGTGAGCTACGGCTTGCGGATCGTCCGGCAGCGCGGCCTCGACCTCGGCGGCCTGGACCTTGCTGCCGAGATCACCGAACTCGACCGGCTCCTGCTCGCCCCGGCGCGCGACACGCTCGTACCGTGGGACCTGGCCGCAACCGAGACGGACGCGAAGGATTCCGGGGCGCTCGCGATCGCGCTGGCCGGGCACTGCCAGTTCGACGATGGCGAGCTTCTTGCGGACAACGTCGCGCTGCTCGAACGCGCGGGCGCCATCGTCGAGGCTCCCGAGTCCGGCAGCCTGCTGCGGCTCTCGACCTACCACGTCCCGCATGGCGCCGGGATTAACGGGTCGACCGCGTGGGGTGACTACTTCTACCTCGAGGCGCTGGCGTCGGCGGCCGGGTTCCGCTCGCCGTATCACTACTGATCGAGCGGGCCGGCGCCCGGCAGGCTGATGGCATCGCCCGTCTCCACGAGGAGCTGCATGACCGCTTCGTGCGCGGGCTCGAGGCCGCCGGCACCGAGCCGGTGGCGGATGACGAGCTGGCGGACGCCGAGGCCGGGCAGGCGCGTGACCTGGATGTCCTTGTCCTCGAGGTTGGAGACCGCGAGGCTCGGCAGGACCGTCGAGCCGAGGCCGGCGCGCACCATGTCGAGGGCGACGTCGTAATCGGCGTAGCGGTGGATCGAGATCTTCGGGTCGGGCAGGGCGGATTGGAGGCGCTCGACCGCCTGCGCGGAGGCGGCGGCCTGGTCGACGGCGAGCCACGTCGTCGAGGTCAGGTCCGCGATCGTCGTGGGGCGAGCGTCGCCCGAGGGCTGGACGAGGAGCCAGGGTTCATCGGCGTAGGGCACGTCGCGCATGCCGCGGGGTACCACGAGTTGCTTTTCGAAGTCGCGCTCCATGATGAGCAGGTCGACGACGCCGGAGCGCAGTTCGCGCATGCCGTGCTTTTCGATGACCTCACGGATCGAGACCTGGACACCGGGCAGCCGGTCGGCGACGCGGGGCAGGAGGGGGATCAGGAGGTTTCGGATGGCGGTTTGGAAGCCGCCGATGACGACGCTACCTGTGACTTGCCCCGCAAGTCCGGCCAGGGACCGGGTGGCCTTGAAGGATTCGGTCTCGATGGTTTCGGCCAGGTCGGCAAGGATCCGACCCGCCGGAGTGAGGACCGAACCGTGTGGGGTACGTTCGATGACGGCGACCCCGACCTCGCGTTCTAGCTGTTGAATCTGCTGAGAAACGGCCGAGGGGGACATGTTCATAGAGTCGGCTGCGGAGACGACGCCACCGTCGCGGTGGATCGATAGCAGGATCTCGAGTCGACGCGAATTGAGCTGCATAAAGTAAAACTGTACAGCATGTGTAGATAGGTTCGATTGATTAGAACTCAAAGTGCTGTCACGATGCTGCCGTGAACGAATTTTGGATGACAGCCGTAGGCGCCCTGGGATGGGTCGGCTGCTTGATGTGCCTTACCGGTTACTTCCTCGTGTCCTCTCGTCGCATCATGGGCGACTCGCTGCGCTACCACGCGCTCAACATGGGAGGGGCTAGCCTCCTTGCCATGGCCTGCGTCACAACGGGCGCATGGCCGTCGTTCTTCTCCAATTTCATCTTCATCATCATCGGGTCATGGGTGGTGTTCACCACTAAGCGCGCGTATGTGAGAGCACGAATCGTCGCTGTGGTCAAACGGGGTTCAAATCGTGAGTCAAACGCCGTTGTCTTCACCAAGGAGTCGTCAAGTCTCCTCGAGCTTGCCGCTATGAAGTAAAACTACATTACGATTGCAGATTAATGTGATTGAAATGGATTCGGACAAGTAGGACACTTGAAATGTCACCACGAAAAAGCAACACCCGGAAGGAAACACCGTGATCGTCATCGCCACCGTTTTGTTCGCTGCGATTGCTGCTGTTGCTCTCCTGGCTTCGATCCGTGTCGACCTCGTCTCGCGGGGTGCCTCGATGAACTTCGAGCATGTCCTGCATGGCGATCTTGATGCGGCCTGCCGGTCTGCCAACGGCGCGCTGCACATGCGCGAGCAGATTCTCCGCTAACGCGAGACTGCGATTCTGGCCCGAAGAGAGATCTTCGGGCCTTACTTGTTGCCTCGATACGCAAAACCGGCCGCGCCCCGTTGGGGGACGCGGCCGGTTAGCTTATGCGGCCTAGAGGTGTGGTTCGATTTCCTTCAACAGGTCCTTCTTCGGTCGGCCCCCGATGACCTGGGCGACGGACCGGCCTCCCTTGAAGAGAATGAACGTCGGGATCGACACGATGCCGTAGGCGCCGGCGGTCTCCGGGTTCTGGTCGGTATCGAGCTTAACGACCTTGAGGGCGTCACCCTTCTCGGCCGCGATCTCGTCGATGATCGGTGCCATCATGCGGCACGGCGGGCACCAGGTGGCCCAGAAGTCGACGAGGACGGGAGTCTCCGACTGGAGGACCTCCTCGGTGAAGTTGGCGTCGGTGACGTCAGATACGTTGCTCATTGTTGTCCTCCAAAGGAGCTAGTTCCAGCTTTCGGTGATTTTCTCGTCGACGTCCGAGTCGGACAGGGCCACGAGATAGCGTTCGGCGTCCAGGGCCGCGGCGCAGCCCGTTCCGGCCGCCGTGATGGCCTGACGGTAGGTGTGGTCGACGACGTCGCCACAGGCGAAGACACCGTCGATGTTGGTCTTGGTCGAGGGCGAGTCCACGAGGATGTAGCCGTCGTCGTCGAGGTTCACCTGGCCGGTCACGATGTCCGTGCGCGGCGCGTGGCCGATCGCGATGAACATGCCGGAAGCGTCGATCGTGCGCTTCTCGCCGGTGACGGTGTCTTCGACGATGACGCCCTCGAGCTTGTCCTCGCCGACGAGGCCGACGGGGGAGGAATTCCACGCGAATTCGATCTTGGGATCGTTCATCGCGCGCTCGGCCATGATCTTGGAGGCGCGCAGTTCATCGCGGCGGTGGATGACGGTGACCTTCGAGGCGAAGCGGGTGAGGAAGGTGGCTTCCTGCATCGCGGAGTCGCCGCCACCGACGACGACGATCTCCTTGTCGCGGAAGAAGAACCCGTCACAGGTCGCGCACCACGAGACGCCGCGGCCCGAGAGGCGATCCTCGTCGGGGATGCCGAGCTTCTTGTACTCGGAGCCGAGCGCGAGTATCACGGACTTCGCGGAGAAGGTCTCGTCGTCGTCATTCGTCACGGTCTTCGTCTCGCCGGAAAGATCGACGGAGACGATGTCTTCGAAGCGGATCTCGGCGCCGAAGCGTTCGGCCTGGCCGCGCATATTCTCCATGAGGTCGGGGCCCTGGACGCCCTCGGAGAAGCCCGGGAAGTTCTCAACCTCGGTTGTCGTCATGAGTGCGCCGCCGGCGCTAATGGCCCCTGCAAAAACGACCGGCTTGAGGCCAGCGCGAGCAGCGTAGATGGCGGCGGTGTATCCGGCGGGGCCGGAGCCAACAACAATGACGTCGTGGAGCGAATTGGTCATGGGGTTTCTCTTTCTTCGGCTGTTCGTCCCGATATGGGTAACGCGCGTACCCCAAGGGGTATTCCCGCTGGGTTATTTCAGCGTGATCTCAGCGAGTTCAACGCGGTTCTTGCCATCCGAATCCGCCTTCGGGAGGGCAGTGAACCATAGGATCACGGTATCGGTTTCGATCGTGTCGAAACTCAGTTCTGTGGTCGGGGACATGTCGGCTTCGCTTACGACTGAACCGCCGATGGGGTCATTTGCGTCGGTCTTGACCTGCACGTGTCCACCGTTGCCGCGCAGGGTCAGGGTCACTCCGGAGAGCTTCGCCTTCTCCGTGAGGTTGATCTTCAGGCCGATGCCGGCCTTGTTGCCGTAGGTCGGGTTCTTGTAGAAGCGGGAGCGCCAAAACGATTCCGGGTCGCCGTCGAAGGCGCGGGGAGTGAGGTCGGGATTCTCCTTGCCATCGCCCTGCGGGTCCAGGACGTCGATCGAGGAGATGACGGGCGCGGCCAGGGCCTCGGTCGTCGGCTCCGGCGTCGCCTCTTCGGTCGGTTCGGCGGGTGCCTTGCTCGGCTCCTCGGTCGCCTGCCTCCTCGTGACTTCGGGGGTCGGCGGCGTGACCGTGCCGGGCTGGCGCAGGTTCGACAGCGCGAGGAACAGCACGATGATGAGCAGCGCCGCGAACACCGTGAGGATGAGCGGGCTCGGATCGATCTTGCGGCGCGACAGCGGCGTCGACGAATCGTATTCTTCGACCTCGCCGGGCAGGTTGATGGAGTGCTTCGCCGCGAAGCCATCGAGCTTCGTCACCAGACCCTCGATGCGCATCGTCGTGACATCGGCCTGGCGGCGCGAGGCCTGGCGGGCCTTATCGGCCGCGATACGCGCCTTCTCGGCGGCTTCGAGCGCCTTGGCCGTCGCGACGTCGGCGCTCGCGCCCGACAGGATGGCGTTCTTGGTCTTACCGAGGGCCTCGCTCGCGCGGCGGCGGCGGTCCTGCGGTGTGGTCGTCGACTCGTCGGTGGCAGCGCGCGCGGAGGTCACCGGCGGCGGCAAGGGCATCGGGGCCGGGACCGGGACGTCCGGCTCGGCCGGGGTCTCGGGTTCGACCTCGGGTTCGTCCGCGGGCTCCTCCTCGACGGTGTCACCCGAGCGCCGCGGGGCCGCGTGGGACGGGGCCGCGGGGGTCACGTCGTCGAGGTCAAGGTTGATGATCTCGGTGAAGTCCGGCCCGGGGTCGGCAAGGCTCGACTCGACGAAGCTCGGGTGCCAGTCGCCCGCGGGGCCGGGCGGTGGCGGCGGCTCGGAGACGGCCGGGGCGGGCGTCGTCTCGGTCTCGACGGGTAGCCACGCGGGGCGGCCGGAATGGCGGGAGATCGCGAGCGTATCGAGTGCGGAGTCGTAGGCGAAGCGCGTGATGGGGGATAGCGCCGTGACGACATCGGCCGCGGAGCGTGCTTCGGCGAGGGACTGGGATCCGGCAGCGCCGCACAGATGCGAGTAGAGCTCCTGCAGGTCGTCGGCGTCCGCCTCGGTAGCGAGCAAGCTGCGCTCGACGGCATCGCCGCCATCGTCGAATTCGCGTAGGGCGCCATCGATCCCGAGACCCACGATCACGAGGTCGCCCGTCGGGGCGATACGGATGTGGTCGGGCGTGATGTTGAGGTGGTGGACGCCGCGGCTGCGGGCACCCTCGAGGATGCTCGCGGCGGTGCCGACGATGGCGCTCGCCTCGTCGGGCGACAGGTGAACATCGGCCAGGTTCGGCTCGGGGAACGTGTCGGTCACGACGTAGGCGCGCGACAGTTCGGGGTCGACCTCGACGTCGCGGATAGCCGGGAAGTGGTCGGAGTCGATGAGGTAGGCGCGGCGCGCGGAATCGACGAGTTGGTCGGCCGAGAGGTCGTCGCGGGATAAGAAGAGCGCGACGGCGTGGTCGAGGACCGTGTCGGTGGCATGCAGCCATGTGCCCGCGCCAGAGGCCGGGATAGTGCTGAGCTGATCGAGGCGGTAACGTCCGCCAACAAGGTGGCCGATCAAGCCCGAGAGGTCGTCCACCGACTGTCCATCCTCTTCTCGTCGTTCGTCCCTACTCCAACTATTGTCCACGACGTTTGCCTGCGCACGCGACGCGCCAGCAAGTCGCGGGCCGATAATCGGGACTTTTCTAACGATTTTCATCGTCAGACGCAGCACCTGCGCGAGAAGCTGGTCGATGTCGGGAATCCGGAAGTGTTTCGCGACGCCGATATAGGTCGCGGCCATGATCGTGCCGAGGAGCGCGACCGTGAAGACCGAGCGCGTGAAGGTGCTCGCGGCGCCGGAGGCTTCGGGCAGTCCGATCAGGTTGAGGCCGCCGAGGGCGACGAGGCCGGCGATTCCGGCGGCGATCGCGAGGCGCAAGACGACGCCGAGGATGCGGCCGTGGTCGACGTTCGGGAGTTTCTTCGACAGTTTGACGTAGCCGACGACCGCGCCGATCGCCATGGACACGGCGGTCGAGGCAGCGGCGATGGGTACCCAGTACAGCGGGGGAGCGAGCCACCAGCCGATGAGCGAGATGATGATCTGCGCGAGGGCCATCGGGATCTGGATGAAGAACTGGGTGCGCGCGTCTTCGTAGGCGAAGAACGCGCGCTGGACGACAGACCACGCCCCTTGGAACGGGATGCCGAGCGCGAGCGGCAGCAGGACGAGGGCGACGTTGCGGGCCTCGTCGGCGGTCACCGACGGCAGGACGACGTGGGCGAGCGGGACCGCGAGGACGGCGAAGGCGACGGCGGCGAACAGCGTGAAGGTCGCGGTGATGCGCAGCGCGAACCCGAAGTCCGCGGCGACGCCGGCGTGGTTGCCGGCCGCGGCCTTATCGCTCATGCGCGGGAAGAGCGCGGTGATGAGCGAGGTCGTAAACAGCGACTGCGGCAGCATGTAGATAAGGAAGGCGTTGTTATACGTCTGGTTCGCCGGCAGCATGATGTCAGAGGTCGCGGCCGCACCGTTCGCGGCGGCGGCGACGTTCGTGACCGCGAGGAAACCGAGCTGGCCGACGGCGAGGCCCGCGAACGACCACATCGCCATCCGGGAGGCGCCGCCGAGGCCGGCGACGCCTAGCCGCCACTTGAAGCGGAAGCCCGTCTTCCGCAGCGCGGTGATGAGGACCCCGGCCTGGATCGCGACGCCCAGGGTCGCGAATCCGGCGAGCAGCGCGATGCGCGCGCCCGTCCAGTCCCCGGGGCTCGCGCCCGAGCCGTCGCGGGCGAAGCCGAAGACCCACAGGTAGATGACGAGGCCGATGATCGCGACGACGTTATTGGCGACGGGCGCCCACATATAGGGCCCGAAGGAGCCCTTGGCGTTGAGGACCTGGCCGAGCAGGGTATAGACGCCGTAGAAGAAGATCTGGGGCAGGCACCACACCGCGAACGCGACCGCGAGGTCGAACCACGCTGGATCGAGCTGCGAGGCGTACAGCGTCACGATGAGCGAGCTCGCGAGCGTCGCGACGACGGTGAGGCCGAATAGGCCGAGCCCGGCGACGGTCAGGAGCCGGTTGACGTATTCGTCGCCGTCCTTGCGGCGCAGCGCCCGCACGACCTGCGGCACGAGGACCGCGTTGAGGACGCCGCCGGCGAGCAGGTTGTAGATGATGTTCGGCAGCGTGTTCGCGACGGCGAACGGGTCGGCCTGGCCCGCGCTCGCTCCGATCGCGGCGACGAGGAGCGCGTTGCGCAGGAGTCCGAGGATGCGTGAGACGAGGGTCCCGGAAAACATGAGTGCGGACGAGCCAGCAAGGCCCCGCTCTCTGACCATGACCTCTCCTTAGTTCCCTGCCGGATCGAGTTGCCGGTCGCGCACGCCGTGGCGGTGATTGCGGCGGATGGTCCGGATGATACCGCCGATGACGAGCAGGGCGAGAAGTCCCGCGGCCACGCCTGTTCCCACGTTCTCCCAGTCGGCGCGCACGCGCACGTCGAAAACGTCCGAGGAGGCGATCGGTTCGCCGCTTTCGCTCGAGACCTGGATGCGGACCTTGAGGTCGCCGGAGCCGACGGCGTTGACGGGCATCGCGACGGCGGTGCGCGTGCCGGGCTCTAGGGTGGCTTTCACCGTGCCCGGTGTCTGCAGTCGCGGGTCCTGGGCGATGAGGTCGACGACGACGTTCGCGGGCGCCGTGAGTTTGGAGTGGAGGTAGATCGGGATATCGGGCTGATCTGAGATGAGCAGCAGCGACGAGGGCGTCTCGACCGTGATCGCCCGCGATAGGCGGGCGGCGCGCTCCTGGATCGCGGTGAGGATATCGGCGCGGTCATTCGGCTTGTTGGCGAAGGTCGTGGAGACGAGGTGGCGCGACATGACCTCAAGAGCGTTCGTGAACTCCGTCGGCGATGAGGTGAGCGTCGCGACCGCGCGCGCCTTCTTCTCCGCCTCCGCGAGCTGGTTAAGGGTGCGCGACGGGTCGGCGGGGTCGGCGATTTCTTCGAGCTGCCAGCGGGTCTCGGGTTCCGTATCCGTCGGCGCCCACGCGTCGCCAGACACGCTCGGGACGAGGCCTGGTACCGAAAATGGCGCGCCGGTGAGGGCCGCGAGGCGTTCGGCGACGATCGTCGTATCGGCATCGCGCGGCACCGCGAGCACGAAGGTGCGCGGATCGTTCGGACGCTCGCGGATCGCGGCCGCGGCGTGGGCGAGCATGGCCTGGCGGTGCGCAATGTCGTTCCCGCTCGCCGCAAGGTGGGAGCTCATCCGCGTGTCGAACACGAGCGCGGGCGCGCCCTGCACCGTCGCGATGCCGGACGGCGTGTAATAGGTGCCGGCCTTCGCTTTGGCCTCGTCATCGCCGACGACGAGGATCGCATCCTTCGGGCGCGCGGCGAGCGCATTGGCGGTCGCGCTCGTCGGCCACCACAGCATCGGGGTCGTACTCGCGCCGCTCGTCGCCCGCGACAGGATGTCGCGCCCGGACTGGCTGCCCGCGAGGAAGGAGATATCGGGATCGCCGGCGGGAAGCGACAGCGGCGTGCGCACCGGCGGATTATCGAGCGCCGGATCTCCCGCGAGCTGGACGCCCGCATCCGACAGCGCGGTCGCGGACTTGCTCAGTTGCTCGCTAGACGCGGCCGAATCGGGGGCGGCGGCAATATCGCGGCTGCTGGCCGCGACCGTTCCCAGGACGAGGAACTTGCCCGGCGGCAGCGAGCTATTGGGCCAGTTAATGAGGTAGGAGCGGTCGATGCCCGACGGCGGGGCGCTGCCTTCCCGACTGGTGTCGCCGGCTCCATCGCCAAGGGAGGCGGGGGAGACGCGCACGAGGATCCCGCGCGGCCCGCGGGACAGTGCGGGGAGGTTCGCGCTCGGCACGACGAGCGTGACATCGCGGGCCTCTCCGGGTGCGAGGGCGTCGAGCGTCGAGTCGAGCAGGGGAGTGGTCGCCGTGTCGTCCTTGCCGACGAGCCAGTCATCGAGGCGATTGCGGGCGACCGGCGTCCAGGTCTGGAGGCGGACTTCGGCGACGGGTTCGGCGATCGGAGCGCCCGTATTATTCGTGACGCGCACGTTCAGGGTCACGTCGCTCGGCCCGGTGAGGACTGCGGGCGCCAGGCCGCGCAGCTCGACGGTGAGTTCGCCTGCGGCATGGGCGCGAGGTAGCCCCGGCACGAGGAGCGCGACGAGGGAGAAAGCGACCAGGAGGAATGCGAGGCGAGCGCGCCGGCTCATGCTCGACCTATCAACACATCCCGGGCGGTAGCGATGACGCGACGCTCGTTGGGATAGGCGAGTCGGCTCGCCGCCTCCTCGAGCGTCAGCCATGCCACATCCTCGGCTTCGTGGTCGGGATCGTTTTCGACCGTGAGGTAGCCGCCGAGGGCTTCGAGCAGGTAGTGGTGGACGACCTTGTGCACGCGCCGGTCATCGCCCGCAAACCAGTAGTCGATCGTGGCGAGATGGCGCAAAACACGCGATTTGATGCCGGTTTCTTCATAGATTTCTCGAACCGCTGCCTGCGGCGCAGTTTCGTCCCCCTCGAGATGTCCTTTAGGAAGGCACCACTCTAATCGGCCCACCCGGTTGCGCCGGGCAATGACCGCGACGAATGCTCGCCCTCCGACGACATCAATGGTCACGCCACCGGCCGATGTTTCGTCGACCGTCGGCAGAACTCGACGCACATTATACGCCCGGCGTCGCGGCGACGCGGGTACGCGGCGACGAGGACTGGGCGTAACGGACATGCCATACAGCTTAGTCAAGCGACGCGCAATTAGGGTCATGGTGAGAAACGCTGGGCAGCCATGAGAAAGTTAAGACGTGTCGAACCGCGAAACCCCGAACCTCACCATCGAGCAGCTGCGCCGCATTGCCACGCATCAATTGAGCCAGCTGCCGCCCGTCGTGCATGAGCTCGGCGAGGTTTTCGCGGATGTGGGCCATGAGCTCGCGCTCGTCGGGGGACCGGTGCGCGACCTTTTCCTTGCGCAGCCGACGCATGATCTCGACTTCGCGACCTCGGCGCACCCGGATCAGACCGAGGAGCTCCTCGCGTCGTGGGCCGACCACAGCTGGGCGATCGGTAAAGAGTTCGGCACGATCGGCGCGCGCAAGGGCGACGTCATCGTCGAGGTCACCACGTACCGCAGCGACGAGTACGACCCGAATTCACGCAAGCCCGTCGTCCAGTTCGGCGACACCCTCGAAGGGGACCTCACGCGCCGCGATTTCACCGTCAACGCGATGGCGGTACGGCTGCCGGCCGGCGAATTCGTCGACCCGTGCGGCGGGATGGAAGACCTCTCCGAGATGCTGCTGCACACCCCGATCGCGCCGGAGCGCTCCTTCGACGACGACCCGCTGCGCATCATGCGCGCCGCGCGGTTCGCGGCCCAGCTCGGCTTCGACGTCGAAGAAGAGACGATGAAGGCGATGACCGAGCTTGCCCCGCGCCTCGCGATCGTCTCCCCGGAGCGCATCCAGGCCGAACTCGTCCGGCTCATCACCTCGACGTGGCCGCGGCGCGGCCTCGAACTCATGGTCTACACCGACGTCGCCGACTACGTGTTGCCGGAGCTGTCGGGCCTGCGCGCAACGCAGGACGAACACAACCGCCACAAGGACGTCTACGAACACACGCTCACGGTGCTCGACCAGGCGATGGAACTGGAAACCGGGCCCGACGGCCCCGTCCCCGCGCCCGACTTCGTGCTGCGCTTCGCCGCGATCATGCACGACATCGGCAAGCCGGCGACGCGCCGCTTCGAGCCCGGCGGCCAGGTCTCCTTCCACCACCACGAGGTCGTCGGCGCGAAGATGACACGCAAGCGCATGCGCGAGTTGCGCTTCGATAAGCAGACGACGAAGGACGTCGCGCGCCTCGTCGAGCTGCACCTGCGATTCCACGGCTATGGCGAGCAGGCGTGGACAGATTCGGCCGTGCGTCGCTACGTAACCGACGCCGGGCCGCTGCTCGAACGCCTGCACCGGCTGACACGCGCCGACTGCACGACGCGCAACCGTCGCAAGGCGAACCGCCTCGCGGCCGCCTACGACGACCTCGAAAGGCGCATCGCCGAACTCGCGGAGGCTGAAGAGCTCGCCAAGATCCGCCCCGACCTCACGGGCAACGAGATTATGGAGATCCTCGACATTCCTCCGAGCCGCGAGGTCGGCCAGGCCTATTCCTTCCTGCTCGCCGAGCGTATGGAGCACGGACCGCTCGGCAAGGAGGAGGCCACGGTCCGCCTGCTCGCCTGGTGGAAGGACCGCTAGGTGCGCGTCGTCCGTGACTTAAAGACGCTCTCGGGTTACCCGGGCTTCCGCAAGCTGCTGACCGTCCGGCTCGTGAGCCAGACCAGCGATGGCCTCATGCAGGCCGGGCTCGCGTCGCTGTTCTTCTTCTCGCCCGAACGCCTCACGACCGCGGGTGACGTCGCGATCGCGTTTGCCGTCCTGCTGCTGCCGTTCACGCTCGTCGGCCCGTTCGCGGGTCCGCTGCTCGATCGGTGGCGCCGCCGCCAGGTCCTCGCGCGCGGCAACGCGCTTCGGGCCGTGCTCGCGCTCATCATCGGCGTCTGCCTCGTGACTCTCGGGATCGGTCCGGCGGTCTATGTCCTCGCACTCATCACGCTCGGTGTCAACCGCTTCCTGCTGTCGGCCCTTTCCGCTGGCCTGCCGCTCGTCGTGCCACGCCGCCTGCTCCTCATGGCCAACTCGATCGCGCCGACGCTCGGTGCCGCGGCCGCCGTCATAGGCGCCGTCATAGGCTTCGGGCTCGGCATCGTGCTGCCCGTCGGCTCGACGCGCGATTTCGGGCTGCTGGCCGCCGCGGCGGTCGTCTTCGCCCTCGCCTCGGGGTTCGCGCTGCGGCTCGGAGCCGACGAACTCGGCCCAGAAAAGGGCGCCAATCGGCCGCGCACGCTCGGCTCGGTGCTCACCGACCTGAAATCCGCGGCCCGCTACCTGTTCGCGCGCCGGACCCCGGGCGCGGCGCTCGCGGTCATGGCGAGCCACCGCTTTATCTACGGCGTGAACTTCCTCGTCCTCATCCTGGCCTCCCGCAACCTCCTGACCGACCCGGCCAACGCGGCCGCGGGCCTCGCGCTGTTCGCGACCCTGTCGGGCATTTCGTTCGCGGGCTCGGGCCTCGCCATCGTCGCGACGCCGATCGCGCACGAGCGTCTCAGCCCGAAGCAGTGGATCTCCTGGTGCCTCGCGATCTGCATCGTCTCGCAGCTGATCGCGGCCAGCGCGGCGACGATCCCCGTCATTGGCATCGCAGCCTTCCTCCTCGGCCTGTCGGTCCAGGGCGCGAAGATTGCGGTCGACACGATCGTCCAGCGCGATACCGCCGACGCCTACCGCGGCCGCGCCTTCGCGCTCTATGACGTCATGTTTAATGCCGCGTTCGTCGGCGCTGCGGGCCTGGCCGCTGCCGTCCTGCCCGACACGGGTTGGTCGCGCACCGTCTTCCTCATTCTGGCGCTCATCATCGGCGTGATGATCGCGGCCTACCGGCTCTCTGCGGATGAACCCCGAGAGGTTGAGGAAGCCGAACGGGAAGCGTGAGACAGCTATGCCCAGCGTGAATTTCGTCAATTCTGCTGGGAACTGGTCAGGCAAGGTGGTTATACTGGGATGACCTATCTCGGAAGGACACGGTGTGAACGAGCATCAGGGCAAACCCGTGACGCGACGATCGTTGCGCGCGAGCTCTACCCCGCCCCCGCCGCCCGGGCCCAAGGGCCCCGCGAGCCGTAAGGACCGCAAGGCGAAGAAGGGGCGGCGTTACCCGCGCCCAAACAAGGGCCCGATCATGCGCTGGCTGCCGGGCTGGAAGCTCGTGCTCGGCCTGTTCACCGCCTTCATCGCGCTCGGCATCGGCCTGTTCGCGCTCGCCTACACGATGATCGACGTGCCCGAACCCGGTGACTTCGCCCAGGCCCAGACGACGACCGTCTACTACGCCGACGGGGAAAGCCAGCTCGGCACCTATTCCGAGTTCGACCGCAAGGCCGTCAAGCTCGATACGCTCCCGGAGCACGTGGCGCAAGCCATCGTCGCCTCCGAGGACCGCCGCTTCTACACGAACCCCGGCATCGACCTGCGCGGCATCGCCCGAGCCGCCTGGAATAACCTGCAGGGCAAGCCGCTGCAGGGTGCCTCCACCCTCACCCAGCAGTACGTGGAGCGCTACTACGTCGGCGATACCCGCGACGTCGTCGGCAAGTTCAAGGAAGCCATCCTCGCGCTGAAGATCGATCGCCAGCAGTCCAAGGAACAGATCCTCGAGAACTACCTCAACACCATTTACTTCGGCCGCGACGCCTACGGCATCGAGACCGCCGCCCAGCACTATTTCGGTAAGAGCGCCGCTGACCTGTCGATCTCGGAGTCCGCGCTCCTCGCCGGTGTCATCCCCTCGCCCTCGCGCTGGGACCCCAAGGTCATGCCCGAGCGGGCGAAGGAACGCTGGGAGCGCGTCCTGAACATCATGGTCGCCGACGGTTGGATCACCGAGGCGCAAAAGGCCGAGCAGACCTTCCCCGAGACGATCGGCTACAAGGCCGTCAACTCGCTGAAGGGCCCGAACGGCTACCTCGTCGACATGATGAAGAACGAGGTCATCGACAAGGCCGGCATCAGCGAAGATGAGCTGAATACGCGCGGCCTGAAGATTACGACGACGATCGACAAGAACCGGCAGCAGGCGGCGATCGACGCGGTCAACAAGCTCCCGGAGGATCGCCCCGAGAACAACCGCGTCGGCCTTGCCTCGATGGACCCGCGCACGGGCGGGATCGTCGCCCTGTACGGCGGCCCCGACTTCGTATCCCAGGCGCGTAACGCCGTGACCCAGGACCGCGCGCAGGCCGGTTCGACTTTCAAGGTGTGGGCGCTCATCACCGCGCTCGAAAACGGCTACTCGCTGAAGGACACGTACCAGAGCCACAACAACATGGAGATCGAGGGCTTCGATAAGCCCGTGCGCAACTACGACCGCTATGACCGTGGGCGCATCAATCTCGTCAAGGCCACGGAAGACTCCGTCAACACCCCCTACGCCCAGCTAAACGTGGAACTCGGGCCGGATAAGACGATGGCTACCGCCGTCAAGGCCGGCATCCCGGAAAAGACGCCGGGCCTCGCGCCCGTACCCGCCAACGTGCTCGGCCCGGCCTCGCTGCGGCCGATCGACCAGCTGCGCGCCTACGGCACCATCGCCTCCGGCGGCATCAAGCACGAGCCGTACATCATCGCCGAGATCAAGGACGCGAAGGGCAACAGCATCTACCGCGCCAACAACGAGGGCGAACGGGTCTTCGACTCGGAGGTCATCGCCGACGCCACCTACGCCATGCAGCAGGTCGTAAAGTCCGGTACCGCGAACTACGCGGGCCGTAACCTCGGGCGTCCCGCCGCCGGCAAGACGGGCTCCTCCAACGATTACAAGTCCGCGTGGTTTGCCGGGTTCACCCCGCAGCTCGTGACCGTCGTCGACATGTATCAGGTCGGCGCGAACGGTGAGGAAGAAGAGCTCACCGGCTTCGGCGGCGTGCGCACCGTCGCCGGTGGCACCTACCCGACCCGGATCTGGACGAACTATATGAAGACGGCGCTGGAGGGCGAGGAAGTCATCCCGTTCCCCAAGCCGACGGACAAGAAGGCGACGAAGCACCCGATTCCGGCGCCCAAGCCCAATCCGACGCCCGAGCCGAGTGAGGAACCGAGCGAACAGCCGAGCGAGGAGCCGACGGAGCAGCCGACCGAGTCTCCGCAGCCTACCCCGGAGCCGACCATCACCGAGCCGGACCCGCTGCCGACGCTTGACCCCAGCCCGGAACCGACCCGCGGTAACGGCAACGGGCCAGGCAAACCCGGCAAGCCTGGTAAGCCCGGCAAGCCGGGCGGAAACGGCTGATTGTTAGGGATAGGTCACAGCGATCTTTCAGCCCTAGTCCTCTGGTTGCCGGTGCACTAGTATGGGTCACTGTGCTATCTGCACCGGCGAACCTTCGCTGGCCGTAGGTATCCACACGCATCACCCTCCTGTCACGGAGAGACCGTGACCGACTAGACCACAGGAGGTGGGGTTAACGAATGCGTAACTATGAACTCATGATCATCCTCGATCCCGAGGTGGATGAGCGTTCCGTAGGGACCACGCTGGACAAGTTCCTCGAGGTCATCACCAAGTCCGGTGGCACCGTGGACGTCGATATCTGGGGCAAGCGCCGTCTCGCCTACGACATCAACAAGCGTTCCGAGGGCATCTACGCGGTCGTCAACATGACCACGACGCCTGAAAACGCCAAGGAGCTCGATCGCGTGCTCGGTCTTTCCGAAGCCGTCATGCGCACCAAGCTCATCCGTCCGGACGCGCACTAAGCGCATCCGAGCCAGTCGTCACTGAGAACAGGAAGCAATCATGGCAGGCGAAACCCTTATCACCATCGTTGGCAATCTCATCGCCGATCCCGAACTCCGGTTCACCAATTCTGGTGCACCCGTCGCGAATTTCACCGTGGCGTCGACCCCGCGGAGCTTTGACCGCGAGACCCGCGAATGGAAGGACGGCGAAACGCTGTTCATGCGGTGTTCGGTGTGGCGCGATTACGCCGAGAACGTCGCCGAATCCCTCACCAAGGGCATGCGCGTGATGGTTCAGGGCCGTCTCCAGCAGCGCAACTGGGAAACCCCCCAGGGCGAAAAGCGCAGCACGGTTGAACTGCAGGTCGACGAGGTCGGTCCGGTTCTCCGCTTCGCCACGGCGAAGGTGCAGCGCTCCCAGCGCGGCGGTTCCAGCTATGGCGGCAACCAGGGTGGTGGCCAGTCCTCCGGCGCGGACTTCAACGCTCCGGCCGGCGGTTCTCAGAACGATCCGTGGAGCACGAGCGGCTCGAGCTTTGATAACGAGCCCCCGTTCTAACCCAACCGAACGCTCAATTCAGACCTTTTTACTCGAGGAGACAATCATGGCGAAGCCTCAACTTCGCAAGCCGAAGAAGAAGATCAGCCCGCTGAAGGCCGTCAAGGTCGGCAACGTGGACTACAAAGACACCGCGCTGCTGCGCAAGTTCATCTCGGACCGCGGCAAGATCCGCGCGCGCCGCGTGACTGGCGTGTCGGTGCAGGAACAGCGCGCCATCGCGAAGGCCGTCAAGAACGCCCGCGAAATGGCTCTGCTGCCCTACTCCAGCTCGAACCGCTAACCCTAGGGAGGAATGACAGATGAAGCTCATTTTGACTCACGAAGTCTCCAACCTGGGGACCGCCGGCGACGTCGTCGAGGTAAAGGACGGCTACGGCCGTAACTTCCTGCTGCCGCGCGGCCTGGCCACTCCGTGGACCAAGGGCGCCCAGCGTCAGATCGACCAGATGAAGGCCGCCCGCAAGGCCCGCGAGATCGCCTCGGTCGAGGATGCTCGCGCCCTGCGCGACGCGCTGCAGGCCAACAGCATCACCATCGAAGAGCGCGCCGGTGAGTCCGGCCGCCTGTTCGGTGCCGTCTCCACCAAGGAGATCGCGGATGCCGTTGAGGCGCAGCTCGACAAGAAGATCGACCGCCGCACCATCGAGATCGTGAACCCGATCAAGTCGGTCGGCGACCACCACGTCACCGTCACGGTGCACCCGGAGGTCCAGGCCCGCCTGGACGTGACGGTCAAGGCTGCCAAGTAGTCTTACCTCCAACGCGACAAGCGGCCGGCCCGAGATTTCGGGTCGGCCGCTTTTGGTATGCGGTCTCAGGTGAAATGCTTGCGCAAGATGACGAGCGTGGAACGCAGGTGCTCCAGTTCGATCTTGGTCGCGAGCTCCTCGTCTTGATCAATGAAGGCTTCGAGCATCGCGTAATGTTGCGCGTTGGAGGCCTCGATCTGGCGCGGGTCGAGTTGCAGCGAACGCGAAACATAGGGGGACGCCGCGGCCGCGAGTAACGTGACCACGTGCGAGGTCCACGAATCGTCATAGGCCATCGTGATGCGGTGGAACTGTTCGTTGAGCTCGGTGAACTCGATGACGTCGCTGAGCGAGCCCATCTCATCGCATAGGGTGCGCGCCCGCAGGGCGTCGGCCTCCGTCATCTTGCCCATGGCGCGAGCGATCTGCAGCGGCTCGACCCGAAAGCGCATCGCGTAGATCTCTTCCGCGCGATCAAGTGTGAGTCCGAGGACCGTCGTGCCGCGGTGGGCCGTCGAGACGACGAGCCCGTCCTGCTCCAGGCGGCGGATCGCTTCGCGTACCGGAGTAATGGAAATCTGCAGGGATTCGGCCCATTCGGCCTGGCGTATCCGCTCGCCACCCGCGAGCTGCCCAGAGATGATGTCGCGGCGCAGGGCGTCATAGGCATAGCTCGCCTGCGTCGTGGGCGCGGCGTCGCGGGTGCGGGAGGCCATGGTGGGCTGCTCCTTGCGGGATAACGGTGAAAATCAGGGTTGGATCAATTCTATTGGACAGCGACGAAGATCGGCGAAGAACTAGGACGAAGGGCCCGAGCAACTTCTGGTGAAAGTCCGTAACGTATTTTTTATAAAATATTCGTTGCGAAGCTCGTTCAAAGGAGAACACCATGCAGATCGCAGCTGAAATCATCATGGGGATCACCCTCATCCTCATGGTCATCGGCCGAACTCCCCTCTATTCCACCGCCATCATTGGCGCGACCATCGCCGCCCTCGTCTCCGGCATCCCGATTACCGGGGAAGCAGACGTCACGATCAAATCCCTCGTCCTGCACGGCTTGAACCCCGTTATCGCTGATATGGCGGGCGTCTTGATCTTCATCGGCGCGATGGAACACGCCGGCTTCTTGAAGGTCATGGTCAACGCGATCATTCGACAAGGCAATAAGCTCGGCCGTGGCCCCGGCGTTGCGGTCGCCGGTGGTATCGGTGCCGGCATGATCGGTGCTTTCACCGGCTTCACCCAGCCCGCGATCACCGCCGTCGTCACCGGTCCCGCCTCCGTCGGTCTTGGGGTCAACCCGAGTCAGAGCGCCGGTACGCACGCGCACGCCGGCCACCTCGGCAACTTCGCCGGCTTCACCCACCCAACCCTCCTCGCCATCATCGCGACGGTGGGAATCCGCTTCGGTTGGATCAACGCGATCGGCCTAGCGACCGCGCTCGTCATCTTCGCGGTCTCGTTCATGCGGATGCGTGCCTCGACGCGCAAGCAGCAAATGATGTCGGAATCCGAGGTCGCCGAAGCGATGGCGCAGTTCGAGCGCAAGGAAGGTGAACCCAGCATCTGGCTCGTGCTCCTGCCCTTCGCGCTCCTCGTCGTCGGTTTCGCCCTGGGCTACCCGGTCTTCATCGTCGGCTTCCTCGTCTCCCTCATCGTCATGCTGCTGGGCCGCAAGAACCCGTTTGCGACAGAAGAAGCCATGCTCGACTCCGTCAAGCGCGTCGCGGTTCCCCTGATCGCGACCGTCGGCTTCCTGTACATGTCGGGCGTCATCGGCGCGATCGGCATCACCGAGCTCATGGCCGGCTGGTTCGAGCCGATGATCAACTCCGCCCCGATCCTCACGATCGCGCTCGTGTCCGCGATCGCGGGTCTGCTCACGCAGTCGAACTCGGCATCCGCCGCGATCATCCTGCCGATGGTTGGCATCGTCGTCGCGCACGGCGACGTGAACTCGCTGGCGCTCGCAGCCGCAGCCGCCGGCCCGACCGCGATCATGCAGTACTTCCTCACCGGCGGCCCGGTCGCCGCATTGGCCACGACCATCCCGGTGGTGCCAGGATCAGAGCTGAAGGAAGCTAACCGATTCCAGCGACCCTCGCAGCTGGCAGGCCTCGCCTTCGTCGTCCTCGTCGCGGTCCTGATCGGAGGGTTCTAGTCATGACGTCCCGGGAATCGACCCCACGGCCGATCATTGCGCTCGGTGCCCTCGGCGGCACGATCGCGATGAAGCCCGCCGAGCCGGGAGCCGCTGTCTCCCCGGATCTGGACGCCGACGATCTCATCGCGGCCGTTCCGGGACTCGCCGACGTCGCCGAGATCCGTGCGACTTCGCTGTGCAATGTCTCCTCACCGCAGCTCATGATGGACAACGTCTTCGCGGCGCTTGCCTTCGCTCACGATGCGGTGGCCGACGGGGCTGGAGGCGTCGTGTTCACGCACGGCACGGACACGCTCGAAGAAACGGCGTTCCTCCTGTCGCTGCTATGGGATCGGCCCGAACCGCTCGTGCTCACCGGCGCGATGCGTTCGCCGAACCTCGCCGGAGCGGACGGTCCGGCAAACGTCCTTGCCGCGGTCCTAGCCGCGAGCGATCCAGAACTTCGAGACTGTGGCGCTCTCGTGGCGTTCAACGACGAAATCCACGAGGCACGCGCCGTCACCAAGACGCACGCGTCATCGACCGCAACGTTCCAGTCACCCGGCTGGGGGCCGATCGCGCGCGTCATCGAGGGGCATGTCGAACACTGGTGCCGACCCCACCATCGGACCTCGACACTGCCCGTCCCCGAGGCGGGGCCCGTTCGGATCCCGGTGATCGAAGCGGGCCTCGCCGACGACGGCCACTTCCTCGACGTCCTCGCCGATGGGGGAGCAGCCGCGATCGTCATCGCGGCCTCCGGCGGTGGCCACGTCTCGCAAGAGTCCGCCGAGCGCTGCGCAGCGCTAGTCGAGCGTGGATTGCCGGTCATCGTCGCAACGAAGACCGGATCGGGCCGCACACTGAAGAAGAGCTACGGCTATCCCGGGAGCGAGTCCGACCTCATTGCCAAGGGCGTGATCATGGCGGGCTACCTCTCGCCTCGCAAGGCCCGGCTGCTCGCTCACGTCGCGCTCGCGGCTGGCGCTGACATCGCGCGGTTGCGGGAGATTTTCCACGATCACGCCTAGACCGGACCACCTGGCGGCACAAAACTGTTCATGTTTCGCGCGACGGAACGGAAAGACTCCTGCTCGGGCAGAGCGCTCCTAAGGTCGAAGTAACGAATCCGTTATTTCCGAGCAAGGGAGCACTCATGTCCGAGCAGGTCATTGAATCCGACGGCAGCATCAACGGGCGCCCGTACACGTCAGTCTGGGACGATCTCGCCGAAGTCGAGTTCTCTCAGGGCTTCCTGCAGGCGGGCCCGTACCGCACGCGTTACCTGCATGCGGGCTCCAAGGACAAGCCGCTGCTCCTCATGCTGCACGGCGTGACCGGTCACGCAGAGGCCTACGCCCGCAACCTCTCGGCGCATGCCGAGCACTTCAACGTCTACGCGATCGACTTCATCGGTCACGGCTACTCCGTCAAGCCCGAGCATCCGCTCGAGATCAAGCATTACGTCGAGCAGGTCCTCGCCGTCATGGACGCGCTCGGCTACGACAAGGCGCATCTGTCGGGCGAGTCGCTCGGTGGCTGGACCGCGGCCCGCCTCGCGCAGCTGCACCCCGAGCGCGTCGACCGCGTCGTCCTCAACACCATGGGCGGCACGATGGTGAACCCGAAGGTCATGGAGCGCCTGTACACGCTGTCGATGGAGGCCGCGAAGGACCCGTCCTGGGAGCGCGTCAAGGCGCGCCTCGAGTGGCTCATGGCCGACCCGACGATGGTGACGCCGGACCTCATCCGCACGCGCCAGCGCATCTTCGAGCAGGACGACTGGCCGATGGCGTGCGAAATGAACATGGCGCTGCAGGATCTCGAGACCCGTAAGCGCAATATGCTCTCCGATGACGATCTGCGCCAGATTCAGGCGCCGGCGATGGTGCTGTGGACGACCAAGGACCCGTCGGGTCCGGTCGACGAGGGGGCACGTATCGCGGACCTCATCCCGAACGGCCGCCTGCAGGTCATGGAAAACTGCGGGCACTGGCCGCAGTACGAGGACACCGAAACCTTCAACCGCCTGCACCTGGACTTCCTGCTGGGACGCAGCGATTCGGAGGCCTAAGTGGCGCCCCGCGACGCGGTGAGTGAAACCGACGTCCTTATCATCGGTGCCGGACCCGTCGGCCTCACTCTCGCGAACCTGCTCGGTAGCTACGGGGTGTCGGTCATTCTCGCGGAAGCGCGCAGCGATCTGATCGACTATCCGCGCGGCGTCGGTCTGGATGACGAGTCCTACCGCACGATCCAGGCGATGGGGCTCGTCGATACGGTCCGCCCGCACACGAACCCGAATCACATCGTCAAGATCGTGAACGGCAAGGGCCGCGTCCTGACCGTCAACAACCCCACCCCTGAACCGTTCGGGTTTGCTCGCAAGCACGGTTTCATCCAGCCCGAGGTTGATCGCGCGTTCTTCGATGGCCTCGCCCGCTACGAGCACGTCGAGGTCGCCTTCGAACACATGCTCATCGGCCTTGAGCAGGACGATGCTGGCGTCACCGCGACGCTCGAGGTCGGCCCCCGCGACATGGATGGCACGACCGGCCCGCTGCCGGACACGACGCCAACGACGCGCCAGGTGCGCGCCTCATTCGTCGTCGGCTGCGAGGGTGGCCGGTCGTTTACCCGCAAGTGGCTGGGCGCGAACTTCGTCGGCGAATCGCCCTCGACGCGCTGGCTCGTCGTCGATGTCGAAAACGATCCCGTTGGCACGCCTGGCGTCTACCTCGGCGCCGACCCGAAGCGCCCGT
Source organism: Bowdeniella nasicola (assembly GCF_001907295.1). Classification (GTDB taxonomy): domain Bacteria; phylum Actinomycetota; class Actinomycetes; order Actinomycetales; family Actinomycetaceae; genus Bowdeniella; species Bowdeniella nasicola. The sequence continues at coordinate 6,742 of NZ_MQVR01000029.1, read as the reverse complement.
ACGTCTCGATCGGGCTGCCGCACGCGGTGCGGCGCTGGGAGTTCATGCTCCACGACGATGAGCCATCCGATGCGTGCGACGACGATGCGTTCGTCCACGGCCTACTCGCGCCGCACGTTCCGGATCCGACGTCGCTCGAGGGCCTCCGGCGCCGCGTCTTTACCCACCACGGGCGCGTCGCGGACACGTTCCGCTCCGGCCGCGTCGTCATTGCGGGCGATGCCGCCCACCTCATGCCCGTGTGGATGGGGCAGGGCTTTAACTCGGGGCTGCGCGATGCGACCAACCTCGCGTGGAAGCTCGCGACTCTCGTGCGCGGCCAGGCGGACCTCGACCTGCTCGACACCTATGACACCGAACGGCGCGATCACGCCAAAGCGATGGTCGACCTGTCGATAACGATGGGGACGTTCATCAAGCAGCAAGACCCCAAGGTCGCGCTGCTGCGTGACTCCGTCTCCACCGCGCTCGGCGCGGTCCCGCAGATCAAGTCGTATTTCTCCGAAATGCGTTTCAAGCCGATGCCGCGCTACACCCGCGGCGTCCTCGTCGACCCCTCGACGCTGACGCCCGGAAATGCGGCCGCAAAAATCACCCGCGACCTCATCCCCGTGCACACCGCCGAGAACACCGATTCGCCCGTCGGTGTGCAGTTCATCCAGCCGCGCGTCATGACCAAGGCGAGCGAGCAGCCCGCGCTGCTCGACGACGCCATCGGCCCGTGGTGGGCCCTGCTCGGCTGGGGCAACGACCCGCGCCGCCACCTCGACGACGAGCTGCGCGAGATCGCGGCAGCGATGGGGATGCGTTTTGGCTGCATCGTTCCCGAAACCCAGCGCCCGTGGGCCGAGGCGACCTACCCGGCCTCCGATGACTTCGTCGTCATCGGTGATCACACCGGGGAATTGAAGCGATGGTACGACGACCGTCCCATCTCATTCGTGTTCATCCGTCCCGACCGGTTCGTGGCCGCGGCGGTGCTCGCGCAGGAGGCTGATCCTGCGTTCCGACAATTGCTCATCGCCATGAAATCCACTCTGTAAGGAGCCGACATGCCTGTTGCACTGCTGACAATGTCCCATTCCCCGCTGCTCGAGCACGCCGACCCGCCCGCCGAAGTCGCGCAGGCCGTGCAGGACGCGTTCGCCAAGGCGCGCGAGTTCGTCACCGACTTCGACCCCGACCTCATCATCAACTTCGGGCCCGACCACTACAACGGGTTCTTCTATGACCTCATGCCGCCGTTTTGCGTGGGCTTTGCCGCCGTCGGCACCGGCGACTACAACTCCTTCGATGGTGAGCTGAACGTCCCGACGGAAACCGCGCAGGATCTCGCGCAGTATATCATCGACCAGGACCTCGATACCGCGATTTCGCGGCGAATGGAGGTCGACCACGGCGCGGTCCAGCCGATCGAGATCATGTTCGGCGAGGCCGTCGCGACGCTGCCCGTCATCCCCGTCTTCGTTAACGGGCTCGCCAAGCCGTTTATGCGGATGCAGCGGGTGCGCAAGCTCGGCGACGCCGTTGGCTCCTTCGTCAAGGAGGCGCTTGCGGACCAGAAGGTCCTGCTCATCGGTTCGGGTGGCCTGTCCCACGAGCCGCCGGTACCGCAGTGGGCGACTGCGACCGAAGAGCAGCGCAAGTTCCTGCTGGAAGGCCGCCACCCCACCCCCGAGGCACGCGCCGCCCGCGAGGCGAACACGATCGCCGTCGCCAAGGCGTTCGCGGAAGGCAAGGCCGATATCCGCGACCTCAATCCCGAGTGGGATGCCGCGTTCATGGATATCTGCCGCTCCGGCGAGCTCGAGAGGTTCGACGAGTTCACGGCCGAAAAGATGGCCGAAGACGCGGGCCGCTCCTCCCATGAGACCCGCACGTGGGTCGCCGCGTTCTCGGCGCTGCGTGCCGCGGCTGGCACCTACGACGTGACCTACGAGTTCTACCGCCCGATCCGCGAATACATCGCGGGCTTCGGCGTGATGACGGCCAAGGAGGACTAACCGTGGACATCACCGACGGGGACGACACCCCAACGCCGCGCACCGCCCAGCTCGCCGAGGCCTCGCGCGACCTGCTCGAGGCGTACGTGACGCGCGAGCCGATCGCGCCCCTGCGCGAGCGCATCGAGGGCCTCACGCTCGGTGAGGCCTACGTCATCCAGCAGCTGCAAGAAGAGCAGGCACTCGCGGAAGGCCGGACGGTCATCGGTCGCAAGATCGGCCTCACCTCGCTCGCGATGCAGCGCCAGCTCGGGGTGGACTCGCCCGACTTCGGGTTCTTCACCTCCGATGTCGTCTACTACGACGACGATGTCGTCCCCGTCGCGCACTTCATCTCCCCGAAGGTGGAGCCCGAGTTCGGGTTCTACCTCGGGCGGGACCTGTCCGGCGATGTCAGCGTCGAAGAAGCGGTGGAGGCAATCGCCTCGGTCCACGCGGCGATCGAGATCATCGATTCGCGCATCAAGGACTGGAACATCCGCCTCGTCGACACCGTCGCCGATAATGCCTCGTTCGCGGCCGTCGCCGTGAGCCGCGAGCCGCTCGACCTTACCAAGGACGACCTCGCCACTGCGCGCTGCGCGCTGCTCATCGACGGCGAGGAAGTCGGCTCCGGCACGGGCGCCGACGTCATGGGACACCCGGCCGCGCCGCTCGCGTGGCTCGCGAAAACCCTGTCGGAGCGCGGCGTCCACCTGAAGGAAGGCGACTTGGTGATCCCCGGGTCCTTCTGTGCAGCACACCCGGTTGAAGCGGGTAGCCGCGCGAGCGCAGACTTTGGGCAAGCCGGATCCCTCACCATCACCTTTGGCGAGGCTGGCACGGAAAAGGAGATGGCTCGATGAGCAAGAAGTACACGGCCGCGATCGTCGGCCCGGGCAATATCGGCACTGACCTCATGTTCAAGCTGATGCGCCGCTCGGAGTGGATCGAGCCCGTCTACATGGTGGGCGTCAAGGATTCCGAGGGGCTGCGTCGCGCGAAGAAACTCGGCCTGGAAACCAGCGCCGACGGCGTGGACTGGCTCCTGGAGCAGGACGAGCTGCCGGACTTCGTGTTCGAGGCGACGTCCGCGAAGGCGCACCTCGCGAACGCGCCGCTGTACCGCGAGGCCGGGATTCGTGCCATCGACCTAACGCCGGCCGCGATCGGCCCGTACGTGTGCCCGCCGGTCAACCTCGATGAGCTGCAGGACGTCATGAACGTCAACATGATTACCTGCGGTGGCCAGGCGACGACCCCGATCGTCTCCGCGGTCTCCTCCGTCGTGCCCGTCGACTACGCCGAGATCGTCGCCTCGATCGCGTCGAAGTCCGCCGGCCCCGGCACCCGCGCCAATATCGACGAGTTCACCGAGACGACGGCCGCGGCCCTGCGCGTTGTGTCCCGCGCGAAGCAGTCGAAGGCCATCATCATCTTGAACCCCGTCGAGCCGCCGATGCTCATGCGCAATACCGTGTACTGCTCACTGCCGCCGGAGGCCGCCGAGCCGGGCGCGAAGCAGGACGAGGTCAAGGAATCGATCGCTCGCATGGTCGAGCGCGTCCAGGAATACGTCCCCGGCTACCACCTCACCGCCGATCCGCAGTTCGACGAGGCGCGCGAGGACTGGCGTGGCTGGGGGCGCGTCACCGTCCTCATCGAGGTCAAGGGCGCCGCCAACTTCCTGCCCGAATACGCGGGCAATCTCGACATCATCACGGCGGCTGCCGCGCGCACGGGCGACATGCTCGTCGAGCGTATGGAACTCGCCGCGAAGGGAGCCTGACATGAGCCAGTACAAGGTCCGCCTCACGGATACCACCCTGCGCGATGGCTCCCACGCCATGCGCCACCGATTCACCGAGGACCAGGTCCGCAAGGTCGTGCGTGCGCTCGACGACGCCAAGGTCCCCGTCATCGAGGTGACGCACGGCGATGGGCTTGCCGGCTCGTCCTTCAACTACGGATTCTCCGCCGTCGACGAAATGGTCCTCATTCAGGCCGCGGCCGAGGAAGCGAATCAGGCGAAGATCGCCGTCCTCATGCTGCCGGGCCTCGGCACGATCACCGAGCTGAAGGAAGCGCACCTGCGCGGCGCGAAGGTGGTGCGTGTCGCGACCCACTGCACCGAAGCGGACGTGTCGATCGAGCACTTCCATGCCGCTCGCGAGCTCGGCATGGACACGGTCGGCTTCCTCATGCTCTCGCACCGCATTTCGCCGAAGGAGCTCGCCGCCCAGGCGCGCATCATGGCCGACGCGGGCTGCCAGTGCGTCTACGTCGTCGACTCTGCCGGCCACATGATCATGGAGGACGCCGCCGACCGCGTGAGCGCGCTCGTCGATGAGCTCCAGGGCGATGCCGAGGTCGGCTTCCACGGGCACCAGAACCTGTCGTTCGGCGTCACGAATTCCGTGTACGCCGTGCGCGCCGGTGCGACCCGTATCGACGGCACGCTGCGCGGCCTTGGCGCCGGTGCCGGCAACTCGCCGACAGAGGTCCTAGCGGCCGCGTTCGAGCGCCTCGACATCGAGACCGGTGTCGACGTCAACGCGCTCATGTACGCCGCCGAAGAGGTCCTGCGCCCGATGATCACGCGCATGCCGATCATGGACCGTGCCTCAATCATGCAGGGCAAGGTCGGCGTCTACAACTCCTTCCTGCTGCACGCCGAGCGCGCGGCCGAACGCTACGGCGTCGCCGCGCACGACATCCTCGCCGAGGTCGGCCGCCGCGGCTATGTCGGCGGACAGGAAGACATGATCATCGACGTCGCGGTCTGGCTCCAGTCCCAGGCCCGCTAATCACGACAACGCCGGGGTCGCGACACATTCGCGGCCCCGGCGCTGACGCATCTTTGACACACTGGGATTAAGCAGAAAGGACAGTGCAATGACGCCATCTGATCCCAACGAGCGCCTCACCCTGGTCGGTCCCGGACTCGCCCTCATCATCGTTCACATGGAGCACGACATCATCGACGCCGACGCTCCCTTCGGCTCCGTCTTCGCCGCCGAGATCGAGCGCCGCAACGTGGTCGACAACTGCCGCCGCGCCGCCGTAGCCGTGCGGGAAAACGGCGGCCTCGTCGTCTTCGCGCGCATCGCGTTCAAGGACGACGGTTCGGACCTGAACGCCAACATCCCGCTGCTCGCGATGGCGCGGGACGCCAACTGCCTGATCGACGGCACCCGCGGCACCGAGATCATCGAGGAGCTGCCGGTCGGGGCCGACGACGTCATCCTCACCCACACGCGCCCCGGGCCGTTCACCGGCACCGAGCTGGAAAAGATTTTGCACGACAACGCCATCCGCGACGTCGCGGTCGCGGGCGTCGCGACGAACGCGTCCGTCGAGGCGACGATCCGCCAGGCCGCCGACCTCGGCTTCTCCCCCTTCCTCCTGGAGGACGCCTGCTCCGCGGCCGATGCCGCCCAGCACGACGCCTCCGTCGGCACGATCGGTGGCCTGTTCGGCAGCGTTATCACGGTCGATGAGATGTCGGCGGCCCTGCCGTGACCGCCCTCGTCACCGGCGCCGCGTCCGAGCACGGCATCGGCTTCGCCATCGCGAAGCGCTTCGCCGCGCGCGGCCACGACCTCGTCCTCGTCGATCTCTCCGCCGATATCACCGAGCGCGCGAGCGAGATCGAAAGAGAGTTTGGCGTTTCCGCCGCGGGCCACACCTGCGACCTCACCGACCCCGACGCCGTCGCCGAGCTGCTCGCTAAGCTCGACGAGATCGACATTCTCGTCAACAACGCGGGGATCGCCTCCCCGACGCGGATCGCCGATATCGAGCTTTCCGAGTGGCGCCGCCTCTTCGACGTCAACCTCACCGGCATGTTCCTGCTGACCCAGGCGCTCGGCGTGCGGATGCGGGCGGCGGGCGGCGGGCGCATTGTCAACATGTCCTCCATTTCCGCTCAACAGGGCGGCGGGAACTTCGCCGGCGCGCACTATGCCGCCTCCAAGGCCGCCATCATCGGCTTCACCAAGGCGGTCGCTCGTGAGCTCGCTCCCGACGGCGTCGCCGTCAATGCCATCGCCCCCGGCCTCATCGATACCGACATCACCTCCGGCGTCCTGCGCGAGGCCGAAGCCACCGGCGAGACGCGGTTAGTCGCCGGGATCCCCTCGGGCCGGGCTGGCACTCCGGACGAGGTAGCGGGTGCGGCGGAATACCTTTGCTGCGATGCTGGATTTGTCGTGGGGCAAGTCATCAGCGTCAACGGAGGAGCCTATCTGCCATGAGCCGCATCGACCATCTCGTCATTGCTGTCACCGACCTACCGGAATCGATCGAGCGATGACGGGATGCGGGTCTCGAGCCCGTCGCTGGCGGCAAGCACCCCGGCGGCACCGTCAACGCGCTCGTGCGCGGACCGGGCCACGCCTACCTCGATCTCATCGCCGCACCCGAGGGTGCCGATAACCGGCTCTTCTGACTTGAGTGTGGGTTAGAGGTTCAGGCCGCCGCCGACCAGGAGCATTCTGAGGCGATAGTTCTCGGGGCTGCGGAAGCCTCTGGCTACGCGCCGTGCGAGTTCGATCACGCCGTTGATCGCTTCGGTGCCACCGTTGTTCGCGCCGTCAGTGGTGAAGTAGCCGAGGAACGGTTCTCGCCACCGCTTGAGCGTGCGGCCCAGTCTGGCGATTTCTGGGATTGGGCAGGTTGGGAACGAGTCCAGCACCTTGATCGCGATCCGTCGACCAGCCACGGGATGGGGCTGGCGATACACCGACCGTAACTGTTGG
>NZ_MQVR01000028.1 GCF_001907295.1 Bowdeniella nasicola | reverse complement strand
TCTGTTTGTCATGATCTGACCAGTCTCCCTGCCCGAAGCCTCGAGCAACAGGACAACTCTCACAACGACTGGACCCACAAAAGGGGGTCAGGCCATCGTAATACTCGCGAAAATCTACCCGTGGTTCGATTCTCTCGCCGATCGGCGGGACCGACCGTGCGACGAGCGGTGCGGCGTCGGCGACCACCTGCAGCCATGCGGGAAGCCCCTGGGCCATGCCTCTGGTCACCCAGCTCGGTTACGATGTTAGCGCCGCGCAATGACTGTTTTCGCGGGTTGCGCATCCGCAGGGCACTACGGTTAGACCATGCGTAGTTTTCGCCCGAGTAACCCTGACGACGTGAGATCTAGCTTTCCGCACGGCCCCCGCCGGACCGCGATCATGCTGCGCGACGGGCGCGCCCTTGCGATTGCCCCCGAAGCGCTGCTAATCGCACGCGATGGCGAAGTCGAGGCGCTGCCGTGGTTCCAGTTCCGTTCGGCCGACTGGGATGGGGATCATCGCGTGCTCACGCTGCACCCCGTGTCCTCGACGAAGGCCGACCTCATCTTCGAAACCGAAAACGACCAGGTGTTCGCCTTCACCACCGGCGTACGTGAACGCATCGAGTCCTCGATCGTGCACGCGGTCACCCGCGAGCTGGCAGGAGACCATCTCGTCCAGATCCTCATCCGGCGCGATGAGGCGGGCGAGCTGTTTTCGCAGACCGTCGTCAGCGGAGATGCCGACTTTGTCGCGGCACACCGCAGCGAAATCGACGCGATCGAACGCTCCGCCAGGCAGGCTGTGGGACTGCCCGGATGAGGGTGGCGGACATCACGGCGCCAAGGGCTCCGCAGGGCACTTTTCGTTTTTGTCCGCTGGCCATTCCCTGTTAGTCTGTATCCGCACCTTCCCGCGTAGCTCAACGGCAGAGCATCCGACTGTTAATCGGACGGTTACTGGTTCGAATCCAGTCGCGGGAGCCAACATGCCGCGGCCCCCTGGTCGCGGCTATGTTTATATTGCGCTCCGATCGAAAGGACGGCCATGCGAATCCTGTCTCGCGCCGCTTTGCGCATCGACCGCCTCACCGATGGCGTCGAGGCCGGAAAGCTCTGCCAGGTCGCCGCGGATTTGGGTTTCCAAGCCGTCATGTCCCCGACGGATGAAGGCCTCGCCATCGAACTGTCCCGGCTCGACGACTTCCCGCCGGTCAACGACATTGCCGCGCTCGCCGTCTTCCAGGCCATCGCGCAGGGAACCTCGGTCGACCAGGCCCTTTCCGACGCCCACACCTGGCTGAAAGCCAATCAGATGGAGGATTCTCACTAGCATGGCTATCCGCGATATTCGGATCGTCGGCGATCCCGTCCTGCGTACCGTCTGCGACGCGATTACCGAGATCGACGATGGCGTCAAAACGCTCGTGAACGACCTGTTGGAAACGGTTGACGATGACGGCCGCGCCGGACTCGCCGCTAACCAAATCGGCGTGAGTCTGCGCGCCTTTTCGTGGAATATCGAAGGCGAAATCGGCTATATCCTGAACCCGCGCATCGTCGAGATCTCGAGTGACGAATACCAAGACGGCGACGAAGGCTGCCTGTCGGTGCCGGGCTTGTGGTTCCCGACGGAACGCGCCTGGTACGCGCGCGCCGAAGGCATCGACCTCGATGGCCGCCCCGTCGTCGTCGAAGGCGAAGAACTCATGGCTCGCTGCATTCAGCACGAATGCGACCACCTCGATGGGATGCTCTATATCGATCGCCTCGATCGGGCTAACCGGAAAAAGGCGATGCGCGCAATTCGCGCAATGTAGCAGCTTCTACCGCAATAGCGCGCGATATGCCATACTGGAATTGACCTCGCTGGTAACGCAATGGTCGTTGGGGAAGACGCCCAGGAAAGTTACCGGAGGTCAACATGGCAAGCGCACCTACGCGCGGCGTGGTTTTCATTCATTCCGCGCCTAAAGGCCTCGCTCCGCATGTGGAGTGGGCACTAGGCGCGGTTCTTAACATGCCCGTTTCCATCCAGTGGACCGACCAGCCTGCCCTATCCGGCATGCTGCGCGGGGAATATTCCTGGGTGGGTCCCGTCGGCAGCGGCGCCCAGCTCGCCTCGGCGATTCGCGGCTGGGAGCACCTGCGCTACGAAGTGACCGAGGAAGCCTCCTCCGGTGTTGATGGCTCCAGGTGGTCCCACACCCCCGAGCTCGGCATCTTCCACTCCCATATCGACTCGGTCGGCAACATGCTCGTGCCCGAGGACCGCATCCGCGCCGCGATGGAAGCACACAGCGATGCGCGAGCCCTGCGGCACGCACTCAACCTGGCGCTCGGCCAGGCCTGGGACGACGAGCTCGAGCCCTTCCGCTATGCCGGTGCTGGCGCCCCCGTGCGCTGGCTGCACCGCGTCGGCTAGGCCAGCCACTTTCCGATCACCTCGGCGACCTGTTCGGGGTATTTCGTCGCGAGCAGATGCGACGTGCCGGAAAGGATCACGTGCTCCGCGCCGATCGAGCGCGCCATGGCCGTTTGCTGCATCCCCCACCGCGTGCCGCGCTGCGTGTCGGCCGTGATGACGAGCGTCCGGCCCAGCCGTGGGAAGCGCTGGCGCGCGGCGTACGTCAGGCGGGCGTAGCGCCGGTAGTTGAGATTCCCGGCGAGCGCCTTGCCGATCCGGCCCGCCGGCTCGAGCCATTCCGCCGCACGCACGCGTGCCGCGTCGGACAGTCCGTCGGAGCGCAGCCGCGCGATCGAAGAGTCCAGGAGGACGAGCCCACCCACGCGCTGCGGGTAGCGGCGCGCGGTGACTTCGGCGATGAGGCCGCCCATCGAATGCCCAATGAGCACGCTCCCCGGCTCCAGCCCTGCCGCGACGACATCGCTCGCGGCGGCGAGGTCGTCGAATATCCCGTCGGCGGTGCCGAACGCGGCGACCGGGATATCCCCGATCGCCGGCGCGAGGGCGCGAACTAGCGGCTCGGCGTCGCTGGCGGGGCGTCCGAGACCGGCGACGTAAGAAAGTCGCGTGGCCACCAGAGCGCTGCGAAGAGCGTCCATAGCGAAAGCGTGGCGAGTTGGGAGCGCTGGAAATAGCCGAGGCCCTGGTGCGCGACGCCGAGCTCGGTGAGGATCGAGGACACGATGAGCACGCCGGTCGCGATGACGACGGCCCAGGCGACGAGGCGCCACGGCGTCGTCATGCGCGGCCCGAAGTACCACACGGCGAGCACGGCGCCGAGGCTCGCGACCGTCGCCGTCGATGACGCCACGACGTGCAGCGTGTCTTGGATCGTCGGGAACGTCTCGTTTTTCAATACGCACGCCGACGCGATCGAGGGCGAGCATGTCATCGGCGAGAACGAGTCCAGCAGCGTCGCGCCGCCCCAGATGGCGATGGGGATGCGGAACCAGCCGCTCGCGCGCGTCGCGGCGAACAGCAGCACGACGCCTGTGATGCGGTCACCCCAGCGGAACACGTCCGCATACGGCACGCCGTCGGCGGCGAGCTCGGAGGCGTAGCTGGAGACGAGCGGCATCTGCGGCACGAGCCACGGACCGAGCAGCCAGGTACTGTAGGCGATCGCCGCGATGGCGAGCGCGATCCGGCCGTATCGATCCATCAGCTACCCGCCGGCTTCACGAGCGGGAACGGCAGCGTCTCGCGCAGCGACTTGCCGGTGATGAGCATGACGACACGGTCCACGCCCATGCCGAGTCCGCCCGTCGGCGGCATGCCGAATTCGAGCGCGGACAGGAAGTCCTCGTCTAGTTCCATCGCCTCCGGGTCGCCGCCGGCGGCCTTCACGGACTGCTCGGTGAGGCGATCGCGCTGATCGATGGGGTTCGTGAGCTCGGAGTATGCGGTGCCGAGCTCGACGCCCCAGGCGACGAGGTCCCAGCGTTCCGCGAGCTTCGGGTTCTGCCGGTGCATGCCCGTGAGCGGGGAGACCGACAGCGGGAAGTCGATGTTGAACTGCGGGCTCGTCGTACGGTCCTCTACGAGGTGTTCGTACAGTTCCAGCACGATATCGCCGTGGTCCCAGTCGGGACGGTAGGCGATGTCGAGGGCGTCGCAGATCACCTGCAGGTCGTCGACGGACGTCTCGGTCGTGATCGGGGCGAGATGCTCGACGGCGGTGCCGGCCAGGCCGGCGGAGATCCCGTCGTAGATGGGAACGATCGGCCATTCGCCGGAGATATCGACCATGGTGCCGTCCGGTCCGGGTACGACGCATTCGCCGTGCACCGCGATCGCCGCGTTTTGGATCATGCGGCGAATCGTGTGGAGCATGTCGATGTAGTCGGCATGCGCGCGGTAGGCCTCGAGGATCGTAAACTCGGGGTTGTGCGAGAAGTCGACCCCCTCATTGCGGAAGGTGCGACCGAGCTCGAAGACGCGGTCCACTCCCCCGACGCACAGGCGCTTCAAGTACAGCTCCGGCGCGATCCGCAGGTACAGGTCGAGGTCATAGGCGTTGATATGCGTCGTGAACGGCCGCGCGTTCGCGCCGCCGTGAATCGGCTGCAGGATCGGCGTTTCGACCTCGAGGTAGCCCTCGTCCATGAGCGTCTTGCGCAGCGACGCGAGGATCGTCGAGCGGGCCTTCAGCGTTTCGCGCGTCGCGTCGTTGATCGCGAGGTCGATATGCCGCAGCCGTACCTGCGCCTCGGGATCGGTGAGGCCATGATGCTTATCGGGCATCGGTCGCAGCGATTTGGACGTCATGCGGATCTGCGTAGCCGACAGCGACGGCTCGCCGCTGCGCGAGACGCAGCGCGTGCCCGCTACCTCGATCTGGTCGCCGAGGTCGATCTGGCGGCGCGCGAATTCGTGTGCCTCGGCGGCGCCCGATTCGACCATGACCTGGCACTGGCCGTTCCAGTCGCGCACGACGAGGAAGACGATCGAACCGAAGTCGCGGATGCGGGTGGCACGGCCCTGGATCGTCAGCTCGGTGCCATCGGCAGCGGTGGCAATGGCCGTCGTCGGATCGGGGTTGGAGGAGCCGACCGGCCACGGGTTGACGCCCGATTCGATGAGCGCGCGCGCCTTGTCGGTGCGCACGCGCACCTGCTCGGGCACCTTGCGTTCAACCACGGGCTCGGCGAACGTCGGGTCGGCGACGAGGTGGGCCTGCGGGTAGGCGCCGGTGAACTTCCGGTTATCGCGCATCGTCGGGATCCGCGGGACATAGCCCTCGGCGAGACCCATCGCGAACAGCGCGCTGCCGAGATTACGGCTCTCCTCGTAGGCGACATAGCGCGGGACCCAGTCGGGGTTGTACTTCTCGTTCGCGCGGTAGAGAGATTCGAGCTGCCAGAACCGGGAGGCGAACAGCAAAATGCGGCGCGTGAACCGTAAGATCGGGCCCGCACCGAGCGCCTGGCCAGCCTCGAAGACCTCGCGGAAGACCGCGAAGTTCAGCGACAGGCGCGTCAGGCCCAGGCCATCGGCATTCTCGACGATCGAGGCGACGAGGAATTCGTTGACGCCCGCCGGGGCTTCGGGGCTGCGGCGCATGAGGTCGAGCGAGATTCCCGACGTGCCCCACGGGACGTAGGAGTGCATCGCGACGCGCTTGCCGTCCGGATCAAGGACTTCGGCGAGGAGGCAGTCGCCATCGGCGGGATCGCCCAGGCGGGACAGCGCCATGGAAAAGCCGCGCTCTTGGCCGCCGACGCGCCAGGCGTCGGCGTCGGCGACGATCGCCTTCATCTCCTCGGCATCGATGATCGCGTGGCGGCGCAGCCGCACGGTCATGCCACGCTTTTTGTTCGCGGCGACGTGGCGACGGACCTCCGCCGAGCGCAGCGCCGAGCGGTTAGTGAGGTCGACGACGGCTTCGTCACCGACACGCAGGACCTTCAATCCGGCCCGGTCATAGGCGGCCGCGCCTTCCTTCGACGCACCGAGGACGGCGGGGCGCCACCCGTAGCGGCGGCACACGAGGCGCCATTGTTCGATCGCCTCACCCCAGGAGGCCGGATCGCCGACCGGGTCGGAGGATGCGAGCGAGGTGCCCACCTCGAGGCGGTAGGTGATGGCGGCGCGGCCGTCGGGAGAGAATACGACGGACTTATCGCGCCGGGTGGCGAAGTAGCTGAGCGAATCGTTGCTACCGAAGTGTGCGAGCTGGCGGCGCAGCAGTTCTTCGTCCTCGCGCGCCAGCGCGTTGTTGATGCGCTGGGAACGCAAAAGCATCACGACCGCGGCGATGATGGGCAGCGCGCCGAGCACGCTGAGGATCGCGCGGACGTGGATCGAGCCCTCCCCAAGTTCGCGAATGGAGTCCAGCGCGCCGAAGGTCAAAATGTGCTGGATCGTGAAGAAGAGTCGCTCGCTGGCCGGCACACCGCTCGGGAAGGTCTTCACGACGAGGAAGCCGAGACCGATCGCGATCACGAGGCCGATGACGAGTACAAGGAGCGCCCGCAAGAAATTCGCACGCCACACGCGCACGACGAATTCACGGCGCGCCCAGATCATAAGGACGAGGAAACCGACCTGGAAGATGATGCCCGGGATCACCCACGGCAGCGAGACCACTTCTCTCGTGGCGATCGCGGCGATATTGGAAAACGCCAGCAGCACGAACGCGGGGATTAAGAAAAACAGGACGATGCGTTTGCGGGTAAACATCGCTCCGGCGAGGAGGAAAAGGACCACCGCATACGACATCGAGGCCTCGGGTGCCGGAACAATGTAGAGGTCAACGAAGAACCACAGCTCCGAACTCTCCCCGATCGAGTGTGCGATCGTCATCGTCGCGAGATAGAAAACAGCATAGCCTGCGATGATCCATCCGAGGAAGGTTGGGACCCGCTCTTTCAACTTTTCTGGACTCACTCTCTCACGTTAGCCGCGGGTGTCAGCGATTCCCTCGTGTTGGGGGCCATTTCGCCGTCAACCTGCAGTCGGATACCGACCTCGAAAGCTTCCGGCCTGTTACGGATCAACCCTGACGGCGCCGACGTTCGTTTTCGAGTGCGACGAGCTGGCTGAAGATCTCGTGGTAGTTCGCATCGCTCGGTTCGGTGCGCGACAGCTGCCCCCGTAGGTGTGTGATCTTGCGGGTGAGGTCCATCCGCAGCAGGGCATTTAACACGTCGATCGTGTAGGCGGACAGGCTCTCGTCGCCCCGCGGAATCGGCGATACCGAGAGCGCTCCGACGGCGGAGGCAAGCTGATCGGGGATCTGCTCGACGATGTCCTCAAGCCAATTCGCCGCGTTACCGGCTTCGGGGGATCCCGCCCCACCGGTGCCACCGGCCGCCTGGATCGCCTCAAACAGCGCGCGATAGACGGGCACGACGAAGGCCGCGGACTGCAGCGAGTCGAAGCCGTACTGGTAGGCGGTTGCCGGCTCCTGCAACGCGAGCTGGAGGGCCTGTGCCTCGAGCCGCACGACCGGATCCGTGGGGTCAGGCGCGGCGAGGCGCTCCCGACGCGGCTCATCGGGGGTGAGGTTCACCCGCTCGGGGTGCGTCAGGCGCGGAGCGGTGCGGACCTCGTTTGCCACGGTTGCCATGTCCATGCCGAGCCAACCCGCGAGCGCCCGGGTGTATTCGCCGCGCAGTGCCTTATCGCGGATGGTCGCAACGACAGGGGCGCAGCTCTTGAGGCCCGCGACCCGGCCTTCGGCGGTTTCGAGGTCGAGCTCGCTCAGCGCAGAGTGGATGACGAATTCGAATAGCGGTTGCCGCGCGGCGATGAGGTTGTGGACCGCTTCGTCGCCGTCGGCGCGCCACAGGTCACACGGGTCGAGCCCGCGGGGTTCGACGGCCACGAACGTTTGGGCGCCGAAGGATTGGTCTTCGTTGAAGGCCTTGAGCGCGGCCTTGCGTCCGGCGGCATCGCCGTCGAAGGTAAAGATCACTTCCCCGCCGCGCGTCTTGCCCGACAGGAAGATCCCCGAGGACGAATCCCGCGAGTCGCCGAGCAGTCGGCGTACGACGCGCACGTGGTCGGCCCCGAAGGCGGTACCGCACGTGGCGACGGCGGTCTTCACGCCCGCGACGTGGCAGGCCATGACGTCGGTATAGCCCTCGACGATGACGATCTGGCGCTGTTGGGCGATCTCGCGTTTGGCGAGGTCGAGGCCGTACAGGACCTGGGATTTTTTGTAGATCAGGGTCTCGGGGGTGTTGAGATACTTCGGTCCCTTGTCGGCCTCGTACAGGTGCCGCGCGCCGAACCCGATGGTGGCGCCGATGACGTCGCGGATAGGCCACATGACGCGGCCGCGAAAGCGGTCGTAGACGCCGCGGTTGCCCTCGGAGACGAGTCCGGAGGCCTTGAGTTCTTTTTCGGTAAAGCCGCGCCCGCGTAGGTGCTTGAGCACGCCGTCCCAGCCCTGGGGCGCATAGCCGATGCCGAAATGTTCGGCGATCGACTGGGTGAAGCCGCGCTGGGTGAGGAATTCGCGGGCCGCGGCGGCTTCGGGCGAATTGAGCTGCTCGCGGTAGTACTGCTCGGCTACCTCGTGCGCGGCGAGCAGGCGGCGGCGCAGGCCGGGCGTGGCCGCATCCTTGGAGGGCTGGCTGCCCTCCTCGTAGCGCAGCTGCATGCCGAGGCGGTCGGCGAGATGCTCGACGGCTTCGACGAAGGTGATCCCGTTGATGCGCTGGACGAAGTTGATGACGTCGCCGCCCTCGCCGCAGCCGAAGCAGTGCCACCGGCCCACGGTCGGCCGGACGTGGAAGGAGGGCGTCTTTTCGTCGTGGAACGGACACAGCCCCTTCATGGAGCCCACCCCGGCGGCCCGCAGCGTCACGTGCTGGGAGACGACCTCGTCGATCCGCGTACGTTCGCGTACCTGGTCGATATCCTCGCGCTTGATCAGTCCTGCCATTACAGCTCCGAAAACATCCCGCAGAGTCGGGCATGCCATTGGCGTGCGGAGGTATCCGTGAGGGAGGCTAACTGGTCGACGACGACGCGCAGGCGTTCGCTTTCGCCACTCGCGGCATGCCAGTCTGCGGCGAACGCCGGTTCGAGGTCGGCGCCGTTAGAGTTCATCAGCGCATCGGCGAGGTCGAACAGCGTCGTGCGTTGCGTGAGATACAGCGGTTCGGCTTCCCGCGGGGCCATGACGAAATGGACCGAGATCCCCTTCATCATCGTGATCTCCGCGAGCGTCTCATCGGGGATGACGAGGCTCGCGTTATAGCGCACGAGCCGGCCCTCGCCGTGTGCGGCGCGCGTCGCTTCCTCAACGTTCGCGCACCAGCGTCCAATGAGCTGGCTCGTCATGTTCTTCAGTTGCGCGAGGTCGCTGCGCGAGCCGGTGAACTCGCTGACCCAGTAGGGTTCGGCGGCGAGGCGCTGAAGCGCCTGCGCGAGATCATCGGCCGTCACTGCGGAGCCGTACCACGCGAGCGTGTCCTCGATGACGCGGGCGATGAGGCGATCGTCAACGAGTAACCGTGGGTCGAGCCGTCCGGAGGCGATGGCGTCTTCAACGTCGTGCACGCTGTAGGCCACATCATCGGATAGATCCATGACCTGCGCTTCGATGCATCGCTGGCCATAGGGCGCACCGGTGCGCAGCCACCCGAAGACTTCGGCGTCTTCCTGGTAGACGCCGTATTTGGTCGACTGGCTGCCGTCGGGCCGAACCGGCGCGGCCCCGGCCGCCCACGGATATTTGCACGTGGCATCCAGCGACGCGCGCGTCAGGTTCAGTCCGACACTGCGATCATTCGACAGAGCTTTGGCCTCGAGCCGGGTCAGCAGGCGCAGCGTCTGCGCATTTCCCTCAAAGCCGCCGATCGAGCGGGCGACCTCGTTTAGGGCACGCTCGCCGTTGTGGCCGAACGGCGGGTGGCCGATATCGTGCGCGAGGCACGCCGTCTCGACGACGTCGGGATTGCAGCCCAGAATCTTGCCAAGTTCGCGCCCGATCTGGGCGACCTCGAGGGAGTGTGTGAGGCGGGTGCGCACGAAATCATCTTGGCTGGGACCGAGGACCTGGGTTTTCGCGCCGAGGCGACGCAGGCCCGCGCTGTGCAGCATGCGGGCACGGTCACGCTCGAATGCGGTCCGGGCAAGCGACTTCGGCGGTTCGTCAAGAAATCGCCGTTGGGAGGGCAGATCATAGGCAGGATCCGCGCTACGGCCTTCCGGGTATTCGCTCACGTCACTAGCCTACCGAGAATCTCGCGGGCGCCTCACCTTGCTGTGGATAACCGGACAACCTGCGAAGTTGGGCGCTCATGGTGAACAATGTCTACATGACCTTAGACCCCGTTACGACGACGCTGCGTCCTGATATGAACACCATGACGCTCGTGCATCGCGCCTCCCGCGGCACGCTGGCGTGGTGGCGATCGGTGGTCCTGTACGAATACTCCGCCGAGGCGGCAACCCATGCCGAGGCCGCGATCGACTGTGTCGCCGACGTGACGCGGCTCGGAGCTGACGGCGTCGTCATCCCCTCCGGCGCGCAGCCGATCTCTTCCGCCGATGCCGCCGCGATTGTGTCGGCGCATCACGAAGCGGGCCTTAAGGTCGTTCCTTCGCTCTCGCCGAGCCGTGGCAAAGACGGCCTGTTAGAGGACGCGCAGACGTGGCTTGCCGCGGGCGCCGATGGCATCGACCTGCGTTCCGCGCTCGCCGTCGATCATGACCTCGCGACGGGTCCCTTCCACGCCCTGCTCGCCGAGCATCTCGACGACGGCCTGCTCTCGGGCGCGATGCGAGAGCGCGACGATGTCGCCGACCATCTCGCAGAGGATTGGCTCGGCCATATCCGCGACGATTCGCTGACCGACGCGCCGTGGGACGCCGACGAGATCCGCGATTCCATTACCCGCACCTTCGCGACCCGCGATGCACTCGGTGCCTCCCCCGCCTGGACCACGACCTATGCGCTCTACCGCAGGGGCCCGTCGGGCACGTCCTGGCAGGCAAACGACCACTCCCCTAACCGCGTGCGCGCCACGGCCCTCATGGTCATGGCGCTGCCCGGCGCCTGCTATCTGCTGCAGGGCGAAGAGGTCGGCCTGCGCGACTGGTCGCTCGATCAGGCCCCGGCCGAGCGCGCCCAGCGCGTGCGTGCGGCCCAGCTCGAGCAAGAGTTCGACCCGACATCGATGTTCGAGCACTATCGGCGCTCGCTGCACCTACGCCGGGGACATCGACTCGGGACCGGCACCGTCGCCTGGATCGACGGCGCGCACCGCGCCGACGGCACTCTCGAACTCCTCAACCGCTGCTTGCTCACGGTGCTCAACACGTCGTCGCGGCCGGTGGCGCTGCCCGAGGCGGTCAATCTCGTCCATGCCTCGACAGATATTCGCCGCCTGTCCGACGGAAGGTTGGTCCTCCCGTCGGACGCGGCGGCGATGATCGAGCTGCCCCCGTTTGCGGGCAGCGAAGAGGTCTAGCCCTTCACCGATCCGGCCGTCAGGCCGGAGACGATGTACTTCTGCAAGAAGAGGAACAGGGCCAGAATCGGAACTGCGGCGAAGATCGCTCCCGCCGCGAACAGGCCCCAGTTGGCATCGAGCCGGTCGGAGACCCACTGATACATGCCGACGGCGACCGTCCAGTTCTTCTCGGACTGCAACATGATGCGCGCCAGGATGAAGTCGGCGAACGTCGAGATGAAGCTCAGCAGGCCGACGACGGCGAGGATCGGGGCGACGAGCCGCAAAATGATCGTCCAGAAAATCTGGGCGTGCGACGCACCGTCGATCTTAGCCGCCTCATCGAGGGAAGACGGGATCGTGTTGAAAAAGCCGTACATGAGGAATGTGTTCACGCCGAGTGCGCCACCGAGGTAGACGCAGATCAGCGCGATTCGGCTATCGAGCCCCAGCCACGGCACTACATCGCCGAGCGCGAGCAGGAGCAGGAAGATCGACACGAACGCGAGCAGCTGCGGGAACATCTGGATCACGAGCAAGCTCATGAGGCCCATGCGCCGGCCCGTGAACCGGAAGCGCGAGAATGCGTAGGCTGCGGCGGCGCCCATGAGCACCGTCCCGATGGAGGTGACCGTGCCGATCAGCAGCGAGTTCAGCATCCACTGCCAAAACGACGTGTCGTTCAAGGCAGCGAAGTTCTGCAGCGAGACCGCGCTGAACAGCTTGTTCGATCCGGTCATCGTGCCGGCCGGGTTCAGCGCAGCCGAGACGATGTAGACGATCGGGAATGCGGAATACAGGACGGCGAGCACGCCGACGATGTGGCGCCAGCCCACCTCCCGAAGCCAGCGCTTGCGCGAGATCGTGTTGCGGACGGTGACCGTTTCGCCCGTTTGGGTTTCAACCGTGGTGACGTCGGAGTTAGCCATGTTAGTTGATCTCCTCCAGGGTCTTGGTCTGCCGGAAACTGATCACCGAGATCGTCGCAACGATCAAGAAGATCACGATCGACAGCGCGGATGCGAGGCCGTAGTTCTTTGCCGCACCGCCATCGAGGCCCGCCACGGAATAGACCATGGAGATCAGGATGTCGGTGGCCCCGACGGGTGCCGAGGTATCGGTAAAGCGTGGCCCACCGCCGGTGAGCATGTAAATCAACGTGAAGTTGTTGAAGTTGAAGGCGAACGACGAGATCAGCAGGGGTGCGACCGCAACGAGCAGCAGCGGCATCGTCACCGATCGGAAGATCCTAAACGGTGAGGCACCATCGATCTTGGCCGCCTCGATGACATCGTCCGGGATGGCCTGCAGCGCACCCGTCGAGATGAGGAACATGTATGGGAAGCCCATCCAGAGGTTCACGAGCACGAGCGCGAGTTTGGCTAGCCACGGGTCGTTTAGCCAATCGATTGAGGCTCCGCCCAAAAAGACCTGGTTGATGAAACCGAAGTCTCGGTTGAGCATGCCCTTAAAGAGCAGCGCCGTCAGGAACGCTGGAAAGGCATAGGGCAAGAGCATCAGGGTGCGGTAGACCTTGCGACCCTTCATCCGCTCATCGTTCATGACGATGGCGAAGAAGAGCCCGAGGAAGAACGTCGTCGCGACCGACAGGATCGCGAACGCGAACGTCCACGCCAAGACCTTCAAGAAGGGACCCGAATAGCGCTGATCGGCGAAGGCCTGTTTGAAGTTGTCGAAGCCCGTAAGGACACGCCAACCAGTGGCGATCGTCGTCCCGTCTTCGGCCTCAAACTGGCCGGTCTTATTCGGTTTGTAGGTCTTGTTGTTAACGAGGTCGGTGAGCGTGTCGGTTGCCTCGTCATAGCGCATCTGCGGGGTGTAGGCGTACGCCGTAGCACCGTCGGAGGTACCGATCGATCCCTGGTTGGGGTCATCGGAGACGGGGACCCGCAAATCGGTGACCTCGGTCTGGCGAGCCAGGATCTCCTTGAAGCTCAAGACCGTCCAGCCGGGGACTTCGGTGACCTTATTGCCATCGATCTTGGCGCCGGTCGCCTCCGTGAGGGGTTCTTCCTTGGAGCCGACCTTCACCTTGCCGTCTTCGATCGCCGCGAAGCCGAGATTGCCGTCCTTTTCGACGACGGTCACGGGCAGCGCAGCGCTACCTTCGACGCGACGCTGGTTTTGCGCGAGGATCGCGCTGATCGCATCGGACTTGGTGGAGTTATGCCCATCGCCATAGTTGGTGAACGCGACGTAGCCCGTGTAGAGCACGACGAAAATCTGGTAGACCAGCAGGAATACCAGACCCGGGGCGAGGTACTTCATCGGGAGCATGCGCTTCGAGAAGTAGATGATGTTGATCGCGACCAGCAGCACCACCATGACTGCCGCGATGACTGTGTGCTGACCGCGCCAGGCGGCGAACAGAATGTAGATGCCTAGCGCATTGACCAGCGCCATGACGACGAGCTTGGCGATGAATCCTGGCCGGAAGCTCGTCGCGTGGGATTCGCGCGCACGCCGCGCGCGTTTTTTCGCTTCCGGATCCTCGGTAGCGACGTGAGTGTCCGTCATCTTGAGTCCCTCTCCTCCCAAAACCTCAACGGGGCGCAGCCAGCGGCTGCGCCCCGTGGGGTTGTTACTTGATGGCGGCTTCGATGTCGCTGACCATCTTGTCCCACCCGGCGGTGGGCTCAACTTCGCCGTTGATGATCTGCGCTTCCGTCACGCCCCAGAAGTTCCAGACGGCACCCATCTCGGGAATCGAAGGCATCGGGACGCCCTGTTCGGCAACCTTGGCGAAACCGGCCACGATCGGGTCGGACTTCACGTCGTCGGCAGCGGCCTGCAGGGCCGGGACGCGGCCACCGGCCTTGAACATCTCAACCTGAATGTCCTTCGAGCCGATGTAGTCGGAGAGGAAGCGGTTGGCGAGCAGCGCGTTCGGGCTCTTGGCGTTCAGGTAGAAGCCCTGGACACCGACGAACGGCGCGGCGGGCTTGTCGCCGGTGGTCGGGATCGGGTCGATCGCGAGTTCGAGATCCTTGTACTGCTCGAGCATCCAGGGGCCACCGATGATAAACGGCGCGTTACCCTGCTTGAACTGCTCGACCGCGATGTCGTACGTGATCGAGGTCGACAGCACCCCGGAGCCGTTCTTGCCGTTCTCCTTCAGCCAGTTGGCGAACTTGTGGCCCGGCTCGCCGCCGAGATTCAGCTCGTTGGTGTAGGAGCCGTCATCGTTCTGCTTGAAGACCATCGCTCCGAAGGAGTGCTGGAACGGCGCCATCGTGTAGGGGTCACCCTTGGCGTCGACCTGGATGAGGAACGGGTACTTCGTGCCCGCGTCCTTGCCGGCCTTGACCATGTCATCGAAGGTCGCGGGAGCTTCGGAGGCCAGCTTCGTGTTGCGGATCAGGCCGATGTTCTCCACGGCGTAGGGCACGGCGTAAACCTTGCCGTCGTTCGTGAAGGCTTCGACCGCGATCTTTTGGAAGTCCTTGGCCTTATCGCCCAGTTCGATCGGGGCGACGACGCCGTTCTTCACCATTTCGCCCAGCCAGTCGTGGGCACCAACGGTGATGTCCGGGCCCTTGCCGGTCGGCACCTGGCTATTGAATTCGGCGCGGATATCGTCGAAGTTCTTCTGCACGATTTCAATCGTCGCGCCCGTGTCATCCTTGAACTTCTTCGCCGCAGCTTCCACCGGCTTCACTCGGGTCTCGTCGACCCACACGGTGATCTTCTGGCCTTCGCCTTCCTTGCCGCCGCCTTCGCTCGAGGTCTGCCCCGGCGTTTCACTTGGTTTCGTTTCGGTGCCCGATCCGCCGCAGGCGGCGAGCGTGAGGGTAAGCGCAATGGCCCCGAGGCCTGCAATGCTCCGTCGCATCTGTTGTCTCCCATTCAATGCGCCCACCTTGAGGACCCCAGGGTCATCCAGGCGGAACGATGTGTTGGCATTGTGTCACTGTCGAGCCTACGACCAACCTGCAAGAGTTGCAAGCGCTTTCATTCGTTTTCAGATAGCATTGCAATCACGCTTTCAATGATGATGATGATGATGGGAAGGTTCGAGCCATGACTCAGCGCATCAGATTGAGTGATGTGGCTCGGCACGCAAAAGTTTCCACGGCCACCGTCTCGCGGGTGATTAACAATCGCCCCGGCGTTGCCAAAGACAAACGACGTGCTGTGCTCGCTGCCCTCGACGTACTCGGCTATGAACGTCCCGCTCAGACCGATTCGACCTCCGGCGGGCTGATCGGCCTGATCGTTCCCGAGCTGTCGAATCCGATCTTCCCGCTGTATGCGCAAGAGATCGAACAGGTCCTTTCCACCGAGGGCTTTACCCCGCTGCTGTGCACCCAGTCCCCCGGCGGCATCACCGAGGACGAGTACGTGCGCATCCTGCGCGAGCGCAAGGTCAAAGGCATCATCTTCGTCTCGGGCCTGCACGCCGATGCCGACTCCGACCCGCGCCGCTATGCCGACCTTGCCGACACCCCCTTCGTGACGATCAACGGCCCGAACCCGGATGTGCTTGCGCCGTCGTTTTCCTGCGACGACGAGGACGCCACCGCGCGCGCCTTCGCTCACCTGCTTTCCCTCGGACACCGCACCATCGGGTTGGCGGTCGGCCCCAACCGCTTCATTCCGACCCAGAAGAAGGTCGCAGGCTTCACGGCCGCCCACGAACAGGCTTTCGGCGATAAAGAGCCGGCCATCGTGTCCTCCCTGTACACGATGGAGGGCGGCCAGGCCGCCGCCGCGGAACTCTTAAAGCGCGGGTGCACCGGCATTATTTGCGCCTCCGACCCCATGGCGCTCGGCGCTATCCGGCAGGTCCGCCAGGAGGGTCTTCGCGTACCCGACGATATTTCGGTCATCGGCTATGACGACACCCCACTCATCGCGTACACGCACCCGCCCCTGACCACGATCCGCCAGCCGGTCGCACGCATCGCACGCGCCGCCGCGGGCACACTGCTGCAGATGATCAGCGGCCGATCGATCGCGGCTTCCTCGCTCGTCTTCGCCCCTGAACTCGTCGTGCGGTCCTCGACCGGTCCCTTCGTCCCCTAAGGAGATTCATGTCCGCGTCCACGTATCCATGGTGGCATTCGGCCGTTATCTACCAGATCTACCCCCGCTCCTTCGCCTCGACGGCAGGCCCCTTAGGAACCCTCGCAGGGGTCACGAAGAACATCGGTTACCTCGCGGACCTCGGCGTCGATGCGATCTGGCTGTCGCCGTTTTATCCTTCGCCGCAACATGATGCCGGATACGACGTCGCTGACTATTTCGACGTCGATCCGCGCTTCGGTACGCTCGCGGATGCCGACGAGATGATCTCGGCGGCGCACGAGCACGGGCTGAAGGTCATCGTCGACCTGGTGCCCAACCACACCTCCGAAGACCATGCGTGGTTCCAGGCCGCCCTCGCGGCAGGGCCCGGCTCACCGGAGCGAGAACGCTACTACTTCCGCGACGGCGATGAGCCACCAAACAACTGGAAGTCGATCTTCGGTGGGCCCGCCTGGACCCGCGTGTGCGACCGAGCCGACGCGCCCGGCTCGCCGTGGCAGGACGATCAGCAGTGGTACCTGCACCTGTTCGACACCTCGCAGCCGGACCTCAACTGGGAGAACCTGGAGGTCCACGAGCTGTTCGAGCAGATCTTGCGCTTTTGGTGCGATCGCGGGGTCGACGGCTTCCGCGTCGACGTCGCGCACGGCCTGATCAAGAACCCGGCACTGCCGGACTATGACGGCGAGATCGACATGGTCCAGGGCAGCGGCGAGGACCGGCCGCCCATGTTTGACCAGGACGGCGTCCACGAGATCTACCGGCACTGGCACGACATCCTCGCCGGCTACGACGGCGACCGCATGCTCGTCGCCGAGGCCTGGGTCGATCCACCGGAGCGGCTCGCGCGCTACGTGCGCCCCGACGAGATGCACCAGGCCTTCAACTTCGACTACCTCGTCTGCCCGTGGGACGCCCAGGAGCTACGGATGGTCGCAAGCCAGGTCATGGCGACGTTCGCCGCCGTCGGTGCTCCCACGACGTGGGTGCTGTCCAATCACGACGTCGTCCGCCACGCCTCGCGCCTCGGATTGCGAACAACGGGCAAGGGCCCCAACGGCATCGCCGCGCACGACCCCCAGCCCGACCGTGAGCTCGGGTTGCACCGCGCGAAGGCGGCGACGCTCCTCATGCTCGCGCTGCCCGGCTCCGCCTACCTGTATCAGGGCGAAGAGCTCGGGCTGCCCGAACATACGCAACTGCCCGACGAGGTGCGTGAAGACCCGGCGTTTCTCCGCACGAAGGGCGAGGAAGCCGGCCGCGATGGGTGTCGCGTCCCACTGCCGTGGACCGCGCACGAGCCCGGCTTCGGGTTCTCCCCGACGGGCGAGACGTGGCTGCCGCAGCCCGAGGACTGGGACCGGTATGCGGTGGATACACAGCTGTCGGATCCGACCTCGACGCTCTACCTCTACCGCGCCGCGCTGAAGCTCCGGCGCACCTGGGGGCTCGGCGAGGCCGTCTTCCGTTTCGTGCCCACCGTGCCCGAGCATGTCGTCGCGGGGCTGTGCACGACGCAAGATCACAAGGATTACCTCGTCTTCACCGCGATCGGCGCGCCAGCCGAGCTGCCGCGCGGCTGGCGCGCCGAGCTAAGCTCCGATGAGCTCATCGAGCGCGGCGAGACCATCGTCGTGCCCTCGGACGTCACGGTCTGGGCGAGCCGGGCCTAACCGCCGGATATTCCCACCTCGGCCTCGTGCAGCGCCGCGAGGTGCGCCTCGCTCAGCTCCTGGGAGTCGAGCCAGCCGTCGGGCAGGTGCGGGCGGCGCCGATGCCCGGCGCGGCCGCGTGGCCCTTCGGCGGACTCTCCCGGGTAGGGCGCGTCCTGGTCGAGCTCATCGAGCAGGGCCCGCAACTCGGCAAGGTTTTCGACCATCGCGAGGCGATGGCGCAGCGTGCCGCCGACGGGATAGCCCTTGAAGTACCAGCCCATGTGTTTACGCATCTCGCGCGCGGCCTTGAGCTCGTCGGAGAAGTGCTCGACCATGAGTTCCGCATGCCGGTAGACGACGTTGCAGACTTCTGCGAGCCCGGGTCGCACCCGAGTGTCGCTGCCGTGGAAAGCGGCGACAATATCGGTAAACAGCCACGGCCTGCCCTGGCAGCCACGGCCGATGACGACGCCATCGCAGCCGGTCTGCTCGACCATCACGAGCGCATCCTCGGCCGACCAGATATCGCCGTTGCCGAGCACCGGGTAGTCGCCCATCGCCTCTTTCAACCGGGCGATCTCGACCCAGCGCGCGGTGCCGGAGTAGTGCTGGGCCGCGGTCCGGGCGTGCAGGCCCACGGCCGCGATGCCGGCGTCGCGCGCCACGCGCGCGGCCTCGTGGTAGGTGATGTGGTCGTCGTCGATCCCCATCCGCATCTTCACGGTAACGGGGACCTGCCGGCCGGGGCGGGACTCCCGTTCGCTCATCGCGACCGCCCGCCGGACAATGTCACCAAAGAGTCCGATCTTCCACGGCAGGGCCGCTCCCCCGCCGCGGCGCGTCACCTTGGGGACGGGACAGCCGAAGTTGAGGTCGATATGGTAGGCGCGGTCCTCGCTGATGAGGATGCGGATCGCTTCGGCGATCGTCGCCGGGTCGACGCCGTAGAGCTGGACGCTACGAACGGGGTCGAGCGGGTCCGGCTCGACCATGAGCATCGTTGCCGGGTGCCGCTCGACGAGCGCGCGGCTCGTCACCATTTCGGTGACGTACAGGCCCGCAGGCGCGAGCAGATCGCTGGCGGGGGCATCGCCGGGGTAGCCGGCGATTCCAGCTTCCCGGCACAGCCGACGGAATGGGGGCGTCGTCACCCCGGCCATGGGGGCCAGGACGACGGGAGTGCGCGCCTCGATCGGCCCGAGGTGCAACGGCTTGAGCATCATTCGGCGGCCTCCTCTTTCACCAGTCCGCGCCGCGGCGCCTTGTGGACGAGCGCGACGGCGATCGCGGTTGTGAGCGGAATCGCGAGGATCAGCCCGATCGAGGAGACGAGCGTTCGCACGACCTCCTCCGCGATCTCCCCGGCCCCGAGCGTCGCAAGGAATGACCGGTCGATAAGCGCGGCCAGGATGAGCAGTGGTAGCGCGGTGCCAACGTAGGCGAAGGCAAGCGTGTAGACCGTCGAAGCGATATGGTCCTCGCCGATGCGCATGCCGCCACGCCACAGCTCACGCTTGGAAAGCTTCGGGTTCGCGGCATGCAGCTCCCACACGGCGCTCGCCTGCGTAATCGTCACGTCGTTGAGCGCGCCGAGGCACGCGATGACGAGGCCACACAAGATGAGGTCACCGAGCCGCAGGTTCGGGAACGTCGTCGAGATCAGCTGACCGGTATCGCCCTGCGCACCGGTGACGTGGGATGCCCGCAACGCCCACAGACCGACGCCGAGGGTGATTGCCAGGCCACCAAATGTGCCAAGCAACGCCGTCGTGGTGCGGATCGACATGCCGTGCGCGAGATAGACCGCGCAAAACATCATGAGGGAGCCCGCCGTGAGCGCAACGCCGACCGGGTTAGATCCGGACATGATCGCCGGGATCGCGAAGAACACGATGACCCCGAGCGAGGTCAGGAGGCCGACGACGGCGGCCAGGCCCTTAATCCGCGCTACGAGGGCGACGACGATGAGGTAGCCGATGAAGAGGATCCCCATCGGCATCGTTCGCTGATAGTCCAAAAAGACATAGGGAGAACCGGAACCCATCGCATCGGAGAGGAAGACGACGAGGACCTTATCGCCGACGTCTAGTCCGTGATCGAAGATCTCGGGCGGGACTTGCATGCGGGTTTCGGCCCCGGCGTTATCACCACCTGTGAGCCGGATCCCCGCGGTCGGCAGCACCTGTTCGGAGTCCGCGTCCAGGTCGGTGACGACGGCGGGCGTGGGCTTCGCGTTGGAATCGGTCAGCGGACGCGAACCGATCGCCGAGCGGTCCTCCGGCCACAGCATCCAGGTCGCAACAAGCGTCGCGATAAACAGGGGGACGACGATCGCGGCGAGGACAAGCTGCGCCCGCCGGCGGGCACCGGCGGGCAGCGGCGTGGTTTCGTGATGCTGGTGCATCAGCACCCAACGAGCTTGGCGGCGAGGTAGCCTTTGAGCTGGTCCACGCTCACCCGCTCCTGCGCCATTGTGTCGCGATCGCGAACCGTGACGGCGTTATCGTCGAGCGAATCGAAGTCGATCGTCACGCAGTAGGGAGTACCGATCTCGTCTTGGCGACGGTAGCGACGGCCGACCGCGCCGGCGTCGTCGAACTCGATATTCCACGCGGTCCGCAGGTCCGCGGCGATCTGCTTCGCGAGCGGAGCGAGTTCCGCCTTGCGCGACAGCGGCAGGACCGCGACCTTGACAGGCGCGAGCCGGTGATCGAGGCGCAGCACGGTGCGCTTGTCGACGCCACCCTTGGTGTTGGGGGCCTCGTCCTCTTCGTAGGCCTCCACGAGGAAGGCCATGAGGGAGCGGGTCAGGCCCGCCGCGGGCTCGATGACGTAGGGGATGAACCGCTCGCCGCTCGCCTGCTCGAAGTAGGTGAGGTTCTGGCCTGACTTTTCCTGGTGCGTCTTCAGGTCGTAGTCGGTTCGGTTCGCGATGCCTTCGAGTTCGCCCCACTGGCTGCCGGTGAAACCGAAGGTGTATTCGATGTCGACGGTGCGCTTGGAATAGTGCGAGAGCTTTTCCTTCGGGTGCTCATACAGCCGCAGGTTCTCGCGCTTGATGCCGAGGTCGGTGTACCAGTTCAGGCGCTGCTCGATCCAGTATTCGTGCCACTCTTCGTCCGTTCCCGGCTTGACGAAGAATTCCATCTCCATCTGCTCAAACTCGCGGGTGCGGAAAATGAAGTTACCGGGCGTGATCTCGTTGCGGAACGACTTGCCGATGTTCGCGATGCCAAAGGGCACCTTCAGGCGCGAGGAGGCGGCGACGTTCGCGAAGTTCACGAAGATGCCCTGCGCGGTCTCCGGGCGCAGGTAGTGCAGCCCGGTCTCATCGTCGACGGCGCCGAGGTAGGTCTTCATGAGGCCCGAGAAGGCGCGCGGTTCGGTCCACTTGCCGGGCTGGCCGGTCACGGGGTCGTTGATATCCGCGAGGCCGTTTTCAGGCGCATGGCCGTGCTTTTCTTCGTACTCTTCGAGCAGATGATCCGCGCGGTAGCGCTTGTGGGTGTAGAGCGATTCGACGAGCGGATCGGTGAAGGCCTCGACGTGACCGGAGGCCTGCCAGACCGCGGTCGGCAGGATGACGGAGGAGTCAATCCCGACGACGTCCTCGCGAGCGCGCACCATCTGGCTCCACCACTGGCGCTTGATGTTTCCTTTCAACTCGACGCCGAGCGGACCGTAGTCCCAGGCCGAGCGCGTACCGCCGTAGATCTCACCACAGGGGTAAACGAAGCCGCGGCGCTTCGCGAGATTGATGACGGATTCCAGTCGAGAGGGGGCCTTAGACACGAGTCTGCTCCTGAATTCTTGATCTCGGCGCACCTGGCTGGTGCACTCGGACACTAGGTTATCGATATTCGTGAGCAAGTCCGAATAGCCTGGCCTTAGTGAGCAGTGGCACGGGACATCCGGTTGACTCTCGCAGGATTTGCTCTGAGAATCATTATCATGCGCAAGACTGTTGCCTTCCTCGCCGCAAGCGTGCTAGCACTCGCCGGATGCGCCACGTCCTCCCCGACATCTTCCGAATCCAACGCACCCAAGAAACTGGAGGTTCTCGCCTCGTTCTACCCGCTGCAGTACCTCGCGACCGAAATCGGTGGCGAGCACGTGGCGGTCTCCTCCCTCACGCCCGCGGGCGCTGAGCCCCATGACCTCGAACTGTCGCCCGCGCAGGTCTTGCAGATCGGCAAGGCCGACGCGGTTATCTACTTGTCGGGCTTCCAGCCGTCGGTCGACAGCGCGGTCAAGGAGGTCAAGCCGAAGCACGCCTACGATGCGGCGAAGGACGCCGATCTCAAGGCCGCCGAGCCTCACGACCACGGCGATGACGAGCACGCCGATCACGACCACGGCGATGACGACCACGACCACGACCATGATCACGGCGGTGTAGACCCGCACTTCTGGCTCGATCCCGCCCGCATGGCTGCCGTCGCCCCGCACGTCGCCGAGACGCTCGCCGCCGCGGACCCGGACAACAAGGCCACCTACGAGGCCAACGCCAAGACCCTGGCCGACAAGCTCAAGGGCATCAAGGATGAGTTCGACGCGGGCCTGAAGACCTGTGAGCGCGACACGATCATCGTGTCCCACGAGGCCTATGGCTACCTGCTCGAGGGCACGAAGCTCCAGCAAGTGGGACTTTCCGGAATCGATCCGGAAGCCGAGCCGGCTCCCGCGACGCTCGCGGCGATCAAGAAGGTGATGGCCGAAAAGAAGGTCACGACGATCTTCACCGAAAGCCTCATCAACCCGAAGGCCGCCGAGACCTTCGCAAAGGAAACCGGAGCCAAGACCGCGGTGCTCGACCCGCTCGAGAGCCAGGCCGATGACTCCAAGGACTACGCCGCTGTCATGAAGGAGAACCTGCAAGCGCTGCGCACTGCCCTAGAGTGTAAGTGATGTCAGACCCTGTTCTTTTAGTCGACGATCTCACCGTCGCCTACGGGCCGGCCACGATCTTGCACGATGTCACCACTACGGTGACGTCCGGCGAGGTCGTGGCCGTCCTCGGTGCTAACGGTTCGGGCAAATCGACCCTCATCAAGGCATGCCTCGGTCTCGCCCCCGTCACGCACGGCGAGATCTATCTTTTCGGCGCCCCCATCACGAAGCCCGCCCAGGTCCCCTTCGATCGGATCGGCTACGTCCCACAGCGCGCCGCCGCCATTTCTGAAACGCCGACCACGGCGCTCGAAGTGGTGATGAGCGGAATGATCGGCAACTGGCGCCTGCGCCCGCCGCGCGGGGCCAAGGCACGCGCCATGGAGGCACTCGAACAGGTCAACCTCGCCGACCGCGCCCACCACCCGATCCGGGTGTTCTCCGGTGGCCAGCTCCAGCGCACGCTCATCGCCCGCGCGCTCGTACGCACCCCCGAGCTCGTGATCCTCGACGAACCGCTGTCCGGCATCGACGCCCACTCCCAAGAGCTCTTGCTCGGCTCCTTGCACCAACTGCACGACGCGGGTGCGACGATCATCGTCATCCTGCACGAGATCGGGCCGTTTAATGGCTTTCTCGACCGCTCGATCGTGCTCGCCCAGGGCTCGATCAGCCACGACGGCGCGCCACCTGAGCCGCACGGACATCATGCGAGCGATTCGCACGTCCACCAGCATTACCCACACGGCGACGACGCTCCCCCGGCCCTCGCCCCCGATCTGTCCTGGGGCTAGCCATGGTAGAAATCATCACCGACATGCTGTCCTCGCCGCTCATGGTGCGCGGGCTGCTCGCCGCACTACTCGTCGGCATCAGCGCCCCGATCATGGGCACCTACCTCGTCCAGCGCCGCCTCGCGCTCCTTGGCGATGGCATCGGACACGTCGCCCTCACCGGCGTCGCGATGGGCTGGCTCGCCGCCTCCTGGGCGGGCGCCGCGAACCAGGACCAGTGGGCGATCCCCGGCGCGGTGGCGGCCTCCATCATCGGCTCCGTCCTTATCGAGGTCGTCCGCTCGTGGGGCCGGACCTCCGGCGACGTCGCGCTCGCCCTGCTGTTTTACGGCGGCATCGCGGGCGGCGTCCTGCTGATTTCGATCGCGGGCGGCACGTCGGCGAACCTCACGGCATACCTCTTCGGCTCGATCGCGACCGTCACGAGCGCGGACCTCATCTGGACCTTCATCCTTGCGGCGCTCATCCTGCTCGTCGGGCTCGGGCTGCGCCCCGCGCTGTTCTCGCTCAGCTACGACGAGGACTTCGCGCGCGCGACCGGACTGCCCGTCCGCTTCCTCAATATCGTCGTCGCGATCGTCGCGGCCCTGACGGTCTCGGTCGCGATGCGGGTCGTCGGCGTCCTGCTCGTCTCCGCGATCATGATCGTGCCCGTCGCCATCGCGCAGCTCGTCTGCCGCTCGTTTAACGGCACGATGCACGTCGCGATGGGGATCGGCGCGAGCGTCGCCGTCGCGGGCCTCATCATCACTTACGTCAAGCCCTACAGTCCAGGGGCCACCATTGTCGTTCTCGCAATCACCATTTACGGAGTAGTCTCAATAGTGCGGCCGCTGTTTCATCGACCAGCGCCGCACCACAAACACGAAGACGAAGCAGACTCTGAATTTGGAGGGCAGGAGCCATGCAACGCATGACCCGACAGCGGATCGCTGTGACGTCTCTGATGGAGAGTCTCGATGACTTCCGCTCGGCCCAGCAGTTGCATGATGCGCTGCGTGAACGCGGCGAAAACGTCGGCCTTGCGACCGTCTACCGCACGCTGCAGTCGCTCGCGGATGCCGGTGTCGTCGACGTACTGCGCCTCGAAGACGAAAACGTTTTCCGGATGTGTTCGCGTTCCGGACATCACCACCACCTCGTGTGCCGCGCCTGCGGCAGGACCGTCGAGTTGACCGGGCTCGATGTCGAGAAGTGGGCGAAGCAGATCGCGCGGGAGCACGGCTTCGAAGAGGTCGATCACACCCTCGAACTGTTCGGGCTGTGTGCGCAGTGCGCTGCCGCACCGAACGAGGCCTAATCCCCGGTGCCCCAATTCGTCACCGACGGCCCTATCTGGCTCATCGTCGGCTTCCTCTTCGTCGTCGTTTTCTGCCGCGCCCAGGCGACCTACTGGCTGGCACGCGGTGTCGCGGTCGGGACCGAGCGCTCGCAGTCGAATCACCGGTTCATCGTCGCCCTGGCCGACTGGTTTAACGGCCCCGCCCCCCGCCGCGGCAAGCGTGCGCTCGAAAAGTGGGGCATCGTCATCATCCCGATCTCGTTTTTGACGATTGGCTTCCAAACCGCGGTGAACGCGGCCGCGGGGCTTCTCGCCATGGACTGGCGGCGCTACACCATCGCGATGCTGCCGGGCTGTGTCGCTTGGGCGCTGCTGTATGGACTCGGGGTCCTTGCCGTCTGGCTCGCGGTCATCAACGCGATTGCGGGGTCCTGGTACACGCTCGCCGCGCTGCTGATCATCCTCGCGATCGCGCTCATCGTTTCGCGGATCGTGCGGGCGCGACGCGAGGCGGTCGACGCCGGTTAGTTCCCGACGGCGTCGATCGCCCCGCCGTAACGGCGGTCGCGCCGCGCATAGATCTCCGCCGCGCGCCACAGCGAACGGCGATCGACCTCCGGCCACGGCTCGTCGAGGAAGACCATCTCCGCATACTGCGACTGCCACGTGAGGAAATTCGACGTGCGCTGCTCCCCGCCCGTGCGCATAAACATGTCCACGGGAGGCAGCTCGGGCACGTACAGGCGGCTCGCGATCGTCCGCTCCGTGATTCCCTTGGGCGTAAGTTCCCCGGCCGCGACCTCGCGCGCGATCTGGCGCACCGCGTCGGTGATCTCGGCGTGGCCGCCGTAGTTCACGCACATCGTCAGCGTGCACACGCTGTTGTGCTTGGTCATCTCCTCGGCCGTTTTCAGCTCCTCGATGACGGACTTCCACAGCCGTGGCCGCCTCCCGGCCCACCGCACTTTCACGCCCCAGGAGTTCATCGTGTCGCGCCGGCGCCGCAAAACGTCGCGGTTAAAGCCCATGAGGAAGCGCACTTCGGAGGGCGAGCGCGACCAGTTCTCGGTCGAAAACGCATATGCGGAGACGTATTCGATGCCGAGGTCGATCGCGCCGGCGACGACATCGAGCAGCGCCGCCTCGCCCGCCTTATGCCCCTCGATGCGGGGCAGTCCGCGGGCGTTCGCCCACCGGCCATTGCCGTCCATGACGACCGCGACGTGCCGCGGAATGAGCTCGCGTGGGAGCGCGGGAGGGCGTGCGCCCGAGGGGTGCGGCGGCGGTGCAACTGACATGATCTACCCTTCACTCGGATGCGGGATGAGGATCAGGGAACGCAATCGGCGTTCCATATTCCATTGGACGAATGCGGCCACGAGGCCGGAGGCTTCGCCGCGGACCTTCGGGGCGCTCGCGCCCGCCTCGGCCCAGTCGCCCGAGAGCAGCGAGCCAAGCAGTGCCATCGCCTGCGGCGTCGGGGTCGCCGAGCCCGGCGGGCGGCAGTTTTCGCACACCGCGCCGCCCGCCGACACGTTAAACGAGCGGTGCGGGCCCACGGCGCCGCAGACCGCGCAGTCGTGGAAGGACGGCGCCCAGCCCGCAATCGCGAGCGCGCGCAGCAGGTAGGAGTCCAAGACGAGCTGGGAGTTGATGCGGCCGGTCGCGAGCGCATGCAGCGCACCGAGCAGC
Organism: Bowdeniella nasicola; assembly: GCF_001907295.1. Lineage (GTDB taxonomy): Bacteria > Actinomycetota > Actinomycetes > Actinomycetales > Actinomycetaceae > Bowdeniella > Bowdeniella nasicola. The sequence goes on along the minus strand of NZ_MQVR01000028.1, from coordinate 2,474 downwards.
AGCAGGTATTGCTGCGGACCCGCTTCCACGTCGTCGTCGGTGAGTTTCATCGCCGCCTCGGCCATCACCGCCGCCCGCGTGTACTTGTCATAATCGCGCGCGAGCGCATCGGAATACGGATGGATCGACTCGGCCTGCGTCACCGTATCGAGGTTGTGTCCCCGGTAGAGCTGCAGGTCGACGCGGTTGAACGGTTCAAGCCGGCCACCAAACTTCGATTGCGTGCGCCGCACGCCTTTCGCGACGGCGCGCACCTGGCCGTTGGCGCGGGTCAGCAACGTGAGGATGCGATCGGCTTCGCCCAGCTTGTGGGTGCGCAGCACGATCGCCTCGTCACGGTAGGTCTTCACCCGCCCATTGTCTCAGGTGCTAGTGCAGCGAGGCATCCCGCACCGCCCGGTTGACAGCGGAGATGATCGCCTTGAACGACGCGGTCGTGATCGACGGATCGATTCCGACGCCCCACAGCACCTGGCCGTCGACTTCCGCCTCGATATAGGCCGCCGCGGTGGCGTCCCCGCCCGTGGACAGGGCGTGTTCGGCGAAGTCGAGGACGTGGACCTCGATCCCGATCTGGCTCAGGGCCCCGACGAACGCGTCGATCGGACCATTACCGGTGGCGGCGAGCACTCGGTCGGCGCGGCCGTCCTTGAGGTTGACGGTCAGCGTCGCGTGTTCGCCATCGTCGGCCGTCGTGACGGTCGTGCCGCGCAGCGCAAACCGGCCCCAGGGCTTCAGGCCCTTGGCGGTCGCGGCGGGAAGATACTCGTCGGCGAAGATCTGCCACAGCGATTCGGCCGTGATCTCGCCGCCGCCAGCTTCCGAGTGCCGCTGGACGATCTGCGAGAGTTCGATCTGCAGGCGGCGCGGCAACTCGAGGTGGCGCGTGGAGCTCATGAGGTAGGCGACGCCGCCCTTGCCGGACTGCGAGTTGACGCGGACGATCGCCTCGTAGGTGCGGCCGAGGTCGTGGGGGTCGACCGGCAGGTACGGGACGTCCCACGGCACAGCGGTCTCGTCGCCGCTCGCGGCCGCCACGTCGCGCTCCCGGCGGGCCATGCCCTTGCCGATCGCGTCCTGGTGGGAGCCGGAAAACGCTGTGTAGACGAGGTCGCCGCCGTAGGGGTGGCGCGGGTGGACGTCCATGCGGGTGCACTGTTCGACGACGCGGCGGATGTGGTCGACGTGGGAAAAATCGATTTCTGGGTCGACGCCCTGGCTCAGCAGGTTCATGCCGAGGGTGAGCAGGTCGACGTTGCCGGTGCGCTCCCCTTGGCCAAACAGACAGCCTTCGATCCGGTCCGCGCCCGCCATGACGGCGAGCTCTGCCGAGGCGACGGCCGTGCCACGGTCGTTGTGGGGGTGGACCGACAGGCACACGAATTCGCGGCGCGACAGGTTCCGGCTCATCCATTCGATCTGGTCGGCGTAAACGTTCGGGGTCGTGCGCTCGACGGTCGCGGGCAGGTTGATGATGATCTCGCGGCCGGCATCGGGCTGCCACACGTCCATCACCGCCTCGCATACCTCGAGGGCGAAGTCGAGTTCGGTGTCGACGAAGATCTCGGGCGAGTACTGGTAGCCGAAGATGGTGTCGTCGTCGAGGACCTTTTCCGCATACGCGAGGACTTCACGCGTGCCGCTGACGGCAAGTTCGCGGGTGGCGTCGCGATCGGCGCGGAAGACGATATCGCGGAACGTCGGGGCGGTGGCGTTATAGAGGTGGACGGTCGCGTTCTTGGCCCCCTGCAGCGAATCGATCGTGCGGTGGATGAGGTCTTCACGCGACTGCGTCAGCGCCGAGATCGTCACGTCATCGGGGATCGCGTTGTCCTCGATGAGGTGGCGAACGAAGTCATAGTCCGTGGCCGATGCCGCGGGGAACCCGACCTCGATCTCCTTGTAGCCGAGCTCGATCAGCAGGTCGAACATCTGCCGCTTGCGGGCCGGGTCCATCGGCTCGATGAGGGCCTGGTTACCGTCGCGCAGATCGGTTGACAGCCAGCGCGGTGCCTTCGTGATGCGCATGGTCGGCCACGTCCGATCGGGCAGCTCGATGGGGTTGACGTCGAGGAAGGGGCGGTACTTCGCCGTCGGCATCGGTGATGCCTGCTGTTGCGATTTTGTTCCTACGGTTTTCATCTGGTCCTCCTAGCACGTGCTGGGTCGGGAACACCAGATTCTCCGCGCTGAGGGTCCGACCCTAATGGATCTCAGCGCGGCGACGAAGCAGCATGAGGAATGTCCGCATACACGGGATCATAGCGAGCGTTAGCGGATGTGGACGCAGCTGTCCACGTTGTGGCAAGGCTAGACCGGCATGAGGCCAGCGAACAGTCCCCAGTAGGCGCCCGCAACCAGCATGAAGATCGCGCCACCGAGGAGAGTGTCCGATTTTTTGTGTGCGGGGGTTTGGTTTACAAGTACTCCGTGAATCGGTCTGGGTATGCCACGGCTAGTTGGTTGATGGCTTG
>NZ_MQVR01000027.1 GCF_001907295.1 Bowdeniella nasicola | reverse complement strand
CGACTGAACGTCATGTACGCGATGATGAAAACAGGCACGCTATACGAGCCCCGAATCTCTGCAGCTGCTTGACAACCACCATAGGGACACCCCCCATTCGGGGTGGGAAGGACTAAAAGCCAACAACTCTCACACCGCCGTTGCCCCTGCACGCGGGGTTCGGCACGACTACCAGCACATTGCCTAGCGGCACCGAAAGCACTTCCACAGCGCAAGGGTGATGACGGTTAGAAACAGAAGAATAACAACTATGCCGACAACCAGCAAAGGAACGTTAAGTGCATTCTGTTCATTCACATAGACCGGATCAAATGTCTCAGTAGTCACAGTTAGTCCTTACGGCATAAACCAGGTTGCTCTAGCGCGATTCCCTCCGACTTCAATACTAAGGTATGAAGTCCTAGAGGATAGAGGCCCTTCAACAGACCCAGTGTACGTGGCACCAGCCTTCGTCGACGGAGTTTCTTTAGCAACGTATTGGGATCGGGTAGGAATGGAACAAGTATAAAAGAGGACACAGGTTTTTCCAGGATTCTTAGTACTTCGTAGTACATCATTGCTTGGGCCCGGGTGAATGGAATAGCTTGCGTAAAAGAAATTCGATACAGCGCTGGTCCCTCCACGAACGAGACAGTTGTCGGCATTAGAGTAACCGGACCCGCTCTTTACTGAACAACTACCTATTCCTGCGCTACGATAGGCACCTACTTCTGCATGTAGCCCATCAGCTGCTTGTACACTTCGAAAATCACCTGGGTTTTCGACGACGCCAGGTTTCACCTGCAGGTCCGCAACTCTCACGGAACCATCCGCAAATGTCTCAGTAGTACGTTCAAACACCCCTACGAGTTTGCGTTCTACGTCGGTCGGAGCAACATCCGGATTCAGACTCAGAGGCGCTTCTCCCCTTTCGGCCTTGGCCAAGAGTGCTACTTTGGTGTTCTCGGAAACTCCAACTGCGTCCCAAAAATCCGCCAGAGAAGAGATATCGGCATCGGCCAGCGGCGCGGGATCAGCATTTGCAGGAATTAGTGTGAGATTCCACACGGTTAGAGCAGCGACTGCGGTTCCAAGTACTCGCCTCTTCATGGCTTTCCTCTTCTCAATGGCTGATTATGACTATCAGTTCGATAGTATCACCGCTTCAACTGATTAGGCTAGATGTCGTACGGGGCTCTTCAGGATTAAGGATGTAGTGGTTTGAGATCGACGGTGGGCTCGACCACGCGCACCGCGATGAACTACGCCATGGACGCGATCCGCGCATACGATCCGGACATCGAAATCCAGCTCATAGACCTTGCCGAGTTGGACGTGCAGTTCTCCGACGGGCGCGACTACATCGAGTACCGGGGAGACACCCGCATGGTTGCCGAGGCCATTATGGGCGCCGACGCGATCATCATCGGGAGTCCGATCTTCCAGGCGTCGATCCCCGGTTCGCTCAAGAACGTCTTCGACCTGCTGCCGGTCAATGCGCTGCAGGACAAGGTCGTCGGGATCATCATGACGGCGGGATCTGCCAAGCATTATCTCGTCGCGGAACATCAACTCCGCCCCATCCTGACCTACATGAAGGCGCAGGTCGTTCAGAGCTACGTCTTTGTTGAGGCCAAGGACATCTTCCGGGGCGAGATTGTGAGCGACGATGTCACGCTGCGGATCGAGCGTCTAGTGGAAGACACCGCGGTCCTGACGCGGGCGTACTCACACATGCGGCTGGAGCGGGAAGCTCAGTACGCGTTCTAGCTGCGCGGTGAGTGCCGCGCTGGAGGATCGAGGAAAGGACAGCAGATGCTACAGCAACCAGAAGACGTCGTGACGGCGTGGGAAGATGCCTGGAATCGGGCCGACGCGGACGCGTTGGCCGGGCTGTTTGCCGAGGACGCGGAATTTGTGAACGTCGTCGGACTGTGGTGGCACGACCGGGCGCGGATTCGGCTATCGCACGCGTTTGGGTTCTCGACGATTTTCCCCGATTCCGTTATTACGATGGGTGCGCCGCGCGTGCGCATGGTTGGCGAGGGTGCGGCGACGGTGCACAGCAAGTGGCACCTGCGCGGGCAGGTCTCGCCCGACGGCGAGCCGGCCGGGGAGCGCGAAGGGATCTTCATCTTCGTGCTGGAGCGGCGCGGCGATGGCTGGATCACCGTCGCGGCGCAGAACACGGATATCGTGCCGGGGACGCAGACGCACATCAATACGGCGGATTCGCGCTCGAGCGTGTACTACGGGCCCGCGACGTAGAGCGCGGCGCGGGGGTTTGAGCTAGCCGATCTGTTCGGTGAGCTCGAGCCAGCGCTCCTCTAGCTCGGCTTCCTCGGCCTGGAGTGTGCCGAGGCGTCTCGTCAGGCCATGTAGGCCCTCGTAGTCGCTTTGATCATGCTCGGCCATGTCTTCGTGCACGCGCTGGACCTGGGAGGCTAGTTTGGCGAGGCGCCGCTCGATGGCCGAGACCTCCTTTTGCGCTGCGTGGAGCGCGGCGCCCGAGAGCGTGGGCGGAGCGGAGCTGGAGCCGGCGTTGGGGCTGGAGTCGGCGTCGGGGCTGGAGGCTGCGGTTGAGCTGGAGACGGCGTTGGGGTTAGAGGTGGCGTTCGGGCTAGCTGGGGATGCTGGGGAGCTGGGTCCGCCGCGCTGCTCGGTGCTACGGAGGCGGAGGTACTCCTCGACGCCGCCCGGCAGGTGGCGCAGGCGGCCGTCGAGGATTGCGTACTGCTGGTCGGTGATGCGTTCGATCAGGTAGCGGTCGTGCGAGACGACGATCAGCGTGCCCGGCCAGGAGTCCAGCAGGTCTTCCATGGCCGTGAGCATGTCCGCGTCGACGTCGTTTGTCGGTTCGTCGAGCACGATGACGTTGGGCTCGGACAGCAGCAGGAGCAGCAGCTGCAGGCGGCGCTTTTGGCCGCCGGAGAGTTCGCCGACGCGCGCCGAGAGGTGTTCGCGGCGGAAGCCGAGGCGCTCCAGGAGTTGGGCGGGCGTGAGGTCTTTGCCGTCGACGGTGAAGCTGGTTTTGGTCCGCGCGAGGACCTCGCGGACGCGGTCGGTGCGGATGTCGGCGAGCTGGGAGAACTGCTGGTCGAGGTTGCCGATCCGCACGGTGGTGCCGACGCGGATGCGGCCTGCGGTGGGCGTGAGTCGGCCGGTGATGAGGCTGAGGAGTGTTGTTTTGCCACTGCCGTTTGCGCCGAGGACGCCCGTGCGCTCGCCCGGCGCGATGTGCCAGGTGACGTCGCGGATCGTGGGCGAGGCGTCGGAGAGAGGTACGGCGTTGTCGGTGGTTGCGGACGACGCCGCGGTGGCGGGCGCGTCGGAGGTAGCGGACGTGTCGGCGGTGGTGCGGGATGCGTCGTAGGTGAAGGAGACGTCGTCCAGGTCGATCACGCGTTTGCCGAGGCGTGCCACCGCCAGGCGCTGCAGCTCGAGCGGGTTGCGCACCGGCGGCACGTCTTCGATCAGCTGGTTGGCCGCGTCGATCCGGAATTTTGGTTTGCTCGTGCGTGCCGGGGCGCCGCGGCGTAGCCACGCCAGTTCCTTGCGCAGCAGGTTTTGGCGTTTGGCTTCACTCGCGGCGGCGATGCGGTCGCGTTCCACGCGCTGCAGCACGTACGCCGCGTACCCGCCCTCGAACGGCTCGACGATGCCGTCGTGGACCTCCCACGTGTCGGTGCAGACCTCGTCGAGGAACCAGCGGTCGTGCGTGATGACGAGGAAGGCGCCCGTGCCGCTCGGCCAGCGACGCTTAATGTGGCGCGCGAGCCAGGCGATGCCTTCGACGTCCAGGTGGTTGGTGGGCTCGTCGAGCGCGAGCACGTCCCAGTCGCCGACGAGGAGCGCGGCGAGGGCGACGCGGCGGCGCTGGCCGCCGGAGAGTTCTGAAATGCGGGTGGAAAAGTCGAGGTCGGCGACGGTGCCGGCGATGACGTCGCGAATGGCTGGGTTGGATGCCCATTCGTGTTCGGGTGCGTCGCCAACGATGGCCTCGCCGACGGTCTCGTCGCCGGTGAACGAGTCGGCCTGGGTGAGGTAGCCGATGCGGACGCCACCGCGGCGGGTGACGCGACCGGCGTGCGGTTCGAGCGTGCCGGTGAGGAGCGAGAGCAGTGAGGATTTGCCGTCGCCGTTGCGGCCGACGATGCCGAGGCGCTCGCCTTCGTGCACGCCGAGCGTCACGGAGTTAAATACGGTCGTCGTCGGGTAAGACAGGTGGAGGTTCTCGGCTACGATGAGCGGTTTTGCCATGCGGGGTTAGGTGTCGGTTCTGGGGTCGTTTGGGGTGCGGGGCGGGACGTCGTCGCTGGGCGTTGCGGCGTGGGGGCTGGTGCCGGCGCCGTCGGGCGGTGCGTCGAGAGCGGTGGCGTCGGCGTCGGGGGTGGGAGCGGCGTCGTCGGGCGGGATTTCGTCGTCGTTCCGAATGACGCGCAGCAGCGGGCGCACGGTGCGCGAGCGGTGCGACGGGTGGCGCAGGATCGCGTCGTCCACGTCGCTCGACGATGAGCTGCTTGCCGAATTACCGCTCGCCGACGTGTCGAATGGGGATGTGTCAAACGGCGATGCGTCGAGCTCCGAGTCGCCCGCGAACGCGTCGTCACCGAACTCGTCGTCGGGACGCTGGTCGCGCGTGCGGTTGGGGTGCGAATCGAGCGCGCGGTCGCGGGTGCGGCTCGGCGCGTACCGGTCGGGGACGAACTCGACTCCGGTCACGGGGCCCGTCACGACGAATGCGTCGGCCACGTGCGGCCAGTTGCGCAGGCGTTCGGCCAGCCCCTCGCCGCGCTCGACCGACTCGACCTGCGCGATCAGCGTCGGGCCCGAACCGGAGATCATCACCGTGAGCGAATGCTGGCAGAAAAACTCCATGACATGGCGCGCGCCGCGGTGCAGTTCGAGCGCCGGTGACATGAGGTCGTTGCGGCCAAAATAGGCGACGAGTTGGGTGTCGCCCTGTGCGAGTGCGCGCAGAAAGGTCGGGGCGACCTCCGGCGGCGGCACGGGGCCCGACTGGCCGGAGTCGAACTCCTTGAAGACGGCAGGCGTCGAGAGGCCTTCGAGCATCGTCGCGACAAGATAGGTGTAGGTGCCGCGTGCAAGGAGCGGCGTGAGGTTTTCGCCGCGGCCGTAGCCGACCGCCGTGCCGCCCAGCAGGCAGAAGGGCACGTCGGAGCCGAGGTCGGCGGCGAGCGCAAGGAGTCGATCATTCGGGAGTTTCGTGCCCCACAGGGCGTCGCATGCGATGAGCGTTCCGGCCGCGTCGGCGCTGCCGCCTGCCATGCCGCCCGCGACGGGGATGCGTTTGTGGATGTGCAGGTCGACGCCGGTTTCGGTCAGGTCGACGCCGGCCTCGCGGGCGAGGGCGGCGGCCGCGCGGACCGCGAGGTTCGTGTCATCGACGGGCAGGTGCTCCCCCAGCCCGGACATGCTCAGGGTGATGCCGCCGTCGTTCGGGGTGGCGGTGATGTCGTCGTAGAGCGAGACGGCTTGGAAGACCGTGGCGAGGTCGTGGAAGCCGTCGGCGCGCGTCGGCCCGACGGCGAGGTAGAGATTGACCTTGCCGGGTGCGCGGACGGTAATGGGCTTGCCCATGATCTACATCGTGCCACGTCGCTGGCCGGTCCTCGCGTTGGCGGCGGCTGCGGCGTGCGCAATGGCGATGAAATCGTCGATGCGGAGTTGTTCGCCGCGCGTCTTCGGGTCGATGCCGGCGCGGGTGAGAATGGCCTCGGACTCGGCGGGGCTGCCGGCCCAGGCGGCGAGGGCTGCGCGCAGGGTTTTGCGGCGCTGCGCGAAGGCTGCGTCGATGATCGCAAAGACGTCGGTTCGAGAGATGGGTCGGGTCGCGTCGGGCTGGCGGGAATCGTCGTGGCGATCGATCCGGACGATTGCCGAGTCGACGTTCGGAACCGGCCAAAAAACTTTTCGGCCCACGGTGCGCGTGCGGCGGGCGGTGCCGTACCACTGCGTCTTTACGCTCGGGACGCCGTAGATGCGTGAGCCCGGTTCGGCGGCGATGCGGTCGGCGACCTCAGCCTGGACCATGATCACGCACGTTTTGAGGGTCGGCAGGTTTGCGAGGAACGTCAGGAGGATCGGGACTGCGACGTTATAGGGCAGGTTTGCGACGAGATGCGTCGGCGAAAAGCTGTCGGTGGATGAGGCAGCGGTGGCGCCGGGGTTAGACGACGCGGCGGCGTCGGGGTTGGACGAAGCGACCGCGGCGGGGACGGCGAGGTCGGTCGGGCTTTCGATCGAGAGGGCGTCGCGGCAGGTGACGGCGAACCGGTCGGCGGCGTCGGGGGCGAAGCGTGCGACGGTGGCGGGTAGCGCCTCGGCGAGCGTCGGGTCGATTTCGACGGCGGAGACGGCCGCGCCGGTTTCGAGGAGCGCGAGCGTGAGGGAGCCGAGGCCGGGGCCCACTTCGACGACGTGATCGCCGGGTCCGATGTCCGCGCTGGCCGCGATCGCGCGCACCGTGCCCGCGTCGTGCACAAAGTTTTGGCCCAGTGTTTTGGTGGGGCGGATTTGCAGCTGCTCGGCGAGGGCGCGGATGTCGGGCGGGGTGAGCAGTCGGATCGTCACGAAAGCAAGCCTAGCGCGTACCTGGGAGGACGCCTCATGTGCTCGCGGGTGCACGTGCCTACGCGCGCGGGTACGTGCCTACGCGCGCGTGCGCGCGCGAGGGCGCGGGTGGGTACGAGAGCGCCGGCTGCGAAGGTATTGGTCTGCGGCGGCGACGGCGCGGTGCTGGTGGCTGCGGGCGGCTGTGAGAGCTCGGGCTACTGGCGGGTGCGACGGCACGGCGCCGGTGGCTGTGAGGGTACACGGGTTGATGTGGAGTATTGGCGCGGGTACGCAAAACCGGCCGGACCGCGATGGTCCAGCCGGTTCGCGTTCTTTGCTGGCGGAAGGTGCCAGCGTTCGCGAGTTACTCGCGGAGGGGCTTGGTGCGGACGCCAGCTAGCCGGAGGAGCGTCGGCATTGCTGCAGGCCGGAGGTTAGCGCAGGCCGAGCTTGGCCGAGCACGCGGGCCACTGGCCCCAGCCCGAGCGCTTCTGCAGGATCTGCGCGCGCATCGTCTGCTCAGCAGGCGACGCCTGGCTCGGCAGGCCGGAACCGCCCACCGCGCGCCACGTAGCGACCGAGAACTGGTACAGCCCGTGGTACGTGCCCGACGCCGAGACCGCGCGCGGGTTGCCGCCCGACTCGCACTGCGCGAGCGCCGCCCAAACGCCCGAGGACGGGGCGCCGCCGGTGGCCGGGGGCTGCTTCGAGTCCGAGGACTTCGACGGCTTCGGCTTCGCCTTCGTACCAACGTTCACGACCTTGGTGGTCGGTTCGGTGCGCTGCTCGTCGATCAGTTCGGCGTTAGTTTCCTTGCCGTTGACCGTCGTCGTCTTGTACGTGCGGACGATCGCGCCAGCCTTGCCTTCGATGACGACCTTGGTCTGGCCTTCGTCCAGCGCGTCGGTCTTCTTCTCGACGGTCTCAAAGGCGATCTCTTCGGTCTCGGAGCGCTCGCCGATCGCGACGCGGTCGATCGTCACGGTGACGTGGTTCGCGTCCTTCGGCGTAATCTTGACTTCGTCGTGCTCGCCGAGCGTAATCTCAGCCTGCTTGAGCACGTCTTCGAGGGTGGCGATGCCGGTGACGGGGACGTCCTTCGACTCGCCGCCGTCGACGATGGTCACGGTGCCGTCGGTGATGAGCGGCAGCTTCAGTTCCTGGCGCTCGCTCGAGCGCGACGCAGCCACGATGGAGGCGGAGCGGCCGGAGGCGGCGAGTTCGGCGAGGGCGCCGGCGGTGTCGTCGGCGGTAGTCCAGATCGTGTGGGTCGCGCCGTCGATGGTGACCTCGATCGGCTTGGCGGTGCGGACGACGATCTGCGCGCCTTCGGTCAGCGCGGCGTTCGGGTCGGGGCTGACGACGTCATACTCACCGACGGTGATGTTGTTCGTGTCGAGGGCGCCCTTAACGGAGCCAGCGAACGTCGAGATCTGCTGGACCTTGCCGTCGACGTCGATCGAGACGGACTTGTGGGCGTGCGCGACGCCGGCGCCGGAGGCGACGAGCACCGGGACGGCGATAGCTGCGATAATGGCCGAGCGCTTGCGCCACGGCGAGCGGCGGGGGGCCTGCTCGGTGGTGTCGGCGGAGTGGTTGTCTGCGACGGCGGCAGCGGGGGCAGTCGCGTCGGCTTGGCTGTTTTCGGAGGGAAAGTCAGTCATAAGCGTCGACCGTAATAAATTCGTGACAATTGCGTCTAGCAATCGTGCCGCGCTTCACATTGAGCGGAATTCCGCCTTAAAGCGTGATTCGGTCGAGTTTTTAGTACCAGCCGCGGGCGTAGGAGTGGTTCAGCGCGGCGCACGGCGAGCCGTAGCGGCCCTTGATATAGCCGAGTCCCCACTTGATCTGCGTGGCCGGATTTGTGCGCCAATCCGAGCCTGCGGTGGCCATCTTGCTACCCGGAAGCGCCTGCGGGATGCCGTAGGCGCCCGAGGACGGGTTTTGCGCGCGGTGGTTCCAGTTCGACTCGCGCACCCACAGGGTGTCGAGGCACTGGAACTGGTCCTGGCCCCAGCCGTAGGAGGCGAGCATGCCGCGGGCGATATCGCGCGCGGAGCCGGCGGGAACGGGGGCGGGGTCCGGATCCGGGCCGGGGTTGCCGGGGTTGGGGTTGGGGGCGGGCTTGGCCGGCTGCGTCGGCTCCTTCGTACCGATGAGCACGACGCGGTCCTGCTTTTCCTGGACGACGACCGTGGCGAGGGCCGTGCGGTCGGTCTCCTCGCCCTCGTTCATCGTGAGGCGGTACGTCGTGCGGGTGATGCCTGCGCGACCTTCGGCCTCGACCTTGGTCTTGCCCTTGAGCAGCGTTGGGTCGTTCTTCTCGATCGTCTCGAAGTCGGTGACCTGCTCGTCGCTCGTCATGCCGGTGTTGCCGCGGGTTATTTCGACGGCGAGGCCTTCGGTGACCTGCTGGGACAGCGGCACGGAGACGGTGTCGAAAAGGCCGACGACGATGCCGGCGTCGGCGAGCGCCTCGGCGAGGGACAGGGCGGGGACGGTGTATTCGCTCGTCTTGCCGTCGACGGTGACGGTGATTGTGACGCGCTCGATGTCGTCGAGATTGAGGCGCTGCAGGTCGCGGGAGGCCATGGCGGCGTCGCGGCTGGTGGCGACCTCGGCGGTCGCGGGGGCGGCGGTGTCGGTGGTGGTGCCGAGGAGGTCGGTCTGGGTGACGGCGACCGCGCCGCTACCTGCGACCAGGGTGACGACGGTGGCGCCAACGAGGATTTTGCGGCGGATGGGTCCGGCGGCCTTGAATTCGTGGACACGCTCGGACATGCGCGCGGACAGTGAGGGCTTGGCTGCGTGGCGGCCTGTCTTAGTCAAGACGTCATCCTTTGTCGAGGGAGGTTCACGCAACATGCGGGGGCTGCGTTGCGTGCACGTTTACTCACTGTACGACGACCTCTGACGTCGTTCAAGGGATTGTTCACGTGAGGGCGTAGAGCTCGCGCGTTGTCGCGTAGATGCGCTCGGCGAGCTCGGGGGCGTCGCCGCCGCGCACCTCGGCAAGTTTTTCCAGCGTGAGACCGACGAGGTAGGACGCGTTCGGGCGGCCGCGGAACGGCGCGGGCGTCAGATAAGGCGCGTCGGTCTCGACGAGCAGGAGCGATTCATCGGCGGCGGCGACGGCCGCGCGCAGGTCGTCGTTCGCGGGATAGGTGACGGGTCCTGCGAAGGACATGTACCAGCCGTGCTCGTTGCAAAGGCACGCGAGTTCGGCGTCGCCGGAAAAGCAGTGGAAGACCGTGCGCTCGGGTGCGCCTTCGGCGAGCAGGACGTCGACGACGTCGGCGTGGGCGTCGCGGTCGTGGATCTGCATCGGCAGGTCGAGTTCCTTAGCGAGGGCGATGTGCGCGGCGAACGCGCGACGCTGGTCTTCGCGGCCGGCATCGCCGGTGCGGAAATAGTCCAGGCCCGTCTCCCCGATGGCGACGACGATCTGCGGGTTGGCACGTGCGGTCTCCTCGACGAGGCCGATGGCGTCGTCGAGGGAGAGAGCGTGGAAGTCCTTCACATGCGGGGTGAGGCCGTCGGGGCTCTTGTCGCGGTAGCCCGCGTGGACAGCTGCCTCGTTCGGGTGGATGCCGAGGGCGAAGTAGACGTCGGGCAGCGGTGCAGTACTGGCGGGAGCGGCGTCGGGCCGGAAGGAGGCGAACTGCTCGGCCGCGAGGAGAATATCTTCCACGTCGCACGCCGAGGAGATGATCGCGTCTACCCCCGCCGCCTTCGCGCGCACGAGCTGCTCGATGCGCGGCAAGGCCACACCGGCGCTGTCGCGCGGGATCTCGCGCTCCGTCAGCGGCAGGTGCGTATGGTTATCGATGACGCGAAACGCGTAGGCGTCCTCGAGTTCGGGCCAGTAGCGTGGCTTCTTCTTTCCCATAGCTCTCGTGTGCTGCGGCGGCTAACTCTTCGGTGCTGCGGCGTCGGCCTTACTGGCCGACGCGTGCGAGTTCTTCGTCGACGATCGCGTCGTCGAGCTTTTGAAAGATCGGCTTCGGCTTCGCGATCGGCGCGCCCGCCGTCACCGGGCGCGGCGCCCAGGCGTGCGTCGTCGAGTAATCGCCGGTGATGATCGGGTAGCCCGGGCCGCCGTCGAGGTCCTCGACCTCTTCGATGCGCGGCAGCGGGGCGACGTCGCCGCTACCGCCGATGGCGGCGTCGACGAGGTTCGCACTGTGCGGCAGGAACGGCGAGAGCATGATGTTGAGGTCCGAGACGGCCTGCGCGAGGGTGTGCAGGATCGTCGCAAGGCGCTCGCGCTCCTCCGGCGCCTTGAGCTTGAATGGCTGGGTGTCGGCGACGTACTTGTTCGCTTCGCCGACGAGCTTCATGAGCTCGCCGATGGCCGCCTTCTGGTGGTGGTGGCGGATGAGGTCGCCGACGCGGTCGAAGCCTGCTGCAATCTGGTCGGCGAGCGCGCGATCGATGTCGGTGAGCTCGCCCGGCGTCGGGATCTCGCCGAAGTTCTTCGCGATCATCGCCGCCGTGCGGTTGACGAGGTTGCCCCAGCCGGCGACGAGCTCGGTGTTCGTGCGGCGGACGAACTCGCTCCATGTGAAGTCGGCGTCCTGGGTTTCGGGGCCGGACGCGGAGATGAAGTAGCGCAGCGCGTCGGGCTGGTAGCGCGAGAGCATGTCGCGCACGTAGATGACTATGCCGCGCGAGGACGCGAACTTCTTGCCCTCCATCGTGAGGAACTCGCTCGAGACGACCTCCGTCGGCAAATTCAGCGTGCCGAGGTCGCCTGGTTCTCCGCCGCTCTCGCCCTTGCCGTTGTAGCCGAGGAGTTCGGCCGGCCAGATCTGCGAGTGGAAGGTGATGTTGTCTTTGCCCATGAAGTAGTAGGACAGGGCTTCGCTATCGTTCCACCAGCGGCGCCACGCGTCGGGATCGCCGGTGCGGCGGGCCCATTCGATGGAAGCCGACAGGTAGCCGACGACGGCGTCGAACCAGACGTAGAGGCGCTTGGTCTTTTGGTCTTCCCACCCGGGCACGGGGATGCCCCAGTCGATGTCGCGGGTCATCGCACGCGGTCGGATGTCGTCCAAAATGTTTTGGGAGAACTTGATGACGTTCGGCCGCCAGGTGCCGGAGGCTTCGCGTTCGTCGAGCCACGCCGACAGGGCTTTGGCGAGCGCGGGCAGGTCGAGGAAGTAGTGGTCGGTCTCGACGAACGTCGGCGTCTCGCCATTGATGCGGGAGACGGGGTCGATGAGGTCCGTCGGGTCGAGCTGGTTGCCGCAGGAGTCGCACTGGTCGCCGCGGGCGCCGGCCGCGCCGCACAGCGGGCACGTGCCTTCGATGTAGCGGTCGGGCAGGGTGCGGCCCGTCGATGGGGAGATCGCGCCGTGCGTCGTTTCGACCGTCATGTAGCCGTTGTCGCGCACCTGGGAGAACATCGCGCGGACGACGTCGTAGTGGTTGACCGTCGTCGTGCGGGTGAAGAGGTCATAGGACAGGCCGAGTTGGGTGAGATCCTCAACGATGATGCGGTTGTTCTTGTCCGCGAGTTCACGGGCGGTGATGCCTGCGGCGTCGGCGGCGACGAGGATCGGGGTGCCGTGTTCGTCGGTGCCGGAGACCATGAGGACGTCGTGCCCCGCCATTCGCATGTAGCGGGAGAAGACATCGGAGGGGACACCAAAACCTGCGACATGGCCGATGTGGCGTGGCCCATTGGCATACGGCCACGCGACGGCGGATAGCACTGCACTCATGGACTCAAGCCTAGCGCGTGCCGATCCGCCGCTCGATTATGGATCCGGCGATCGGACCTGCGGTGAGGGCCACAATGAGGGCGAGGCCGGCCGCGATGGCGGTGGAGCGGGCGTCAAGCGGCGGCGGGTCGGTGAGGACGGCGAGGTGGGCGCTCAGCGTGGCGACGGCGAGGATGATGCCGACGGCGGTGCCGGAAGGGCGCCCGCGAGCGCCGCGATGATCGAGCGCTTGAGGTCCTGCCGGTGCGTCGTTGCCTCGTTCATGCGGTCTTCCTTGCTTGTGGTGTTAATCCACGATAGCCGCGTTATAGAGGTCTCGCGCGCGTACGCGCGTGCGTGAGGCGACGTGGGCGGCCGCGTCCTTCATGCGCAGGCCGAGCTTGGACAGCTGTTTGACCTCGGCGATGAGTGCCGGGTCGAGCGGGGCGTCGGGCGATGCCGGAGAAATGTCAGATGTGGCGGTGGGGGCTGGGAAGCCGGGTAGCTCCTGGGTCGGGTCGACGGGTGCGGCTGCGGAGTGCGGCGACGTGTCGGACGTGGGGCCGTTGGCTGATGCGGGGTCGCCCGGGGTGGTGGTGCCGGATGCGGCGTGGCCTGGGGTGGCGGTGGTGGCGGAGGCTGAGTGGCCCGCGGCGGCGGGCTGACCGGCGCCGTCGACGACGATCACGATCTCCCCGCGCACGCCCACCTTCGCCCAGTCGGCGAGGTCGGCGAGCGTGCCGCGGCGGACTTCCTCGTGCAGTTTCGTCAGCTCGCGTGCGACGGCCCCGCGACGCTCCGCTCCGCAGGCCGCGGCGAGGTCGGCGAGGGTCGCGGCGATGCGGTGGGGCGATTCGAACAGCAGCACCGTGCGCCGCTCGGCCGCAATGCGGGCAAGTGCGGCGGCGCGGTCGCGGCCCTTGCGCGGCAGGAAACCGTCGAAGGCAAAGGCATCCGTCGGCAGTCCGGAGGCGGCCAGCGCGGTTGCGGGCGCCGACGGTCCCGGGATCACCGTGAGCGGGACGTCCTCCGCGGCGGCGCGGGCCGCGAGGCGGTAGCCCGGGTCGGAGATCGTCGGCATTCCCGCATCAGACACCACGAGCACGCGCTCCCCCGCGCGCGCGGCGTCGATTAGTTCGTCGGCCCGTCGGGCCTCATTGTGGTCATGAAAGGAGACGAGGCGCCCCGTGATCGTCACGTCGAGCCCGGCGGCGAGCTGGCGCGTGCGGCGGGTATCTTCGGCGGCGATCACGTCGGCCTGCCCCAGTGCGGCGAGCAGCCGGAAGGATGCGTCGGCGAGATTACCGATCGGAGTTGCCGCGAGCGTGATGCCGGGGGCGAGTGGGGAAATGCGCATCGTGAGGACCTTTAGGTGCGGAAGCTTGTCGTCCTTTTATCGTCGCAGACATAGACTGCCATGTGTGAATGACGACTCCCCCGAGGCGAAGGCCCCGGCCGACGAGGAACGCGGCGGCGCGGCATCGATTGCGACGGCGACGCACGTGGCACTCGCCAAACTCGAGACCTTGCGGGCGCGCGAGGCGTTTTTGCGCGACCGGCTGCGGCTGAACCATCCGACACCCATGCCCCCGATGCTGCTGTTCGGGCTCGCCATGGTCACCGTGTTTGCGGCCGTGGCGCGCCTGTGGCGGCTCGGCTATCCGGACTCGCTCGTCTTCGATGAGACGTACTACGTCAAGGATGCCTATGCGCTGATGACGCAGGGTTATGCGGGCGTGTGGGGCGATAAGCCGAACCCGGCGTTCGAGGCGGGCGACATGTCGGCGCTGCAGACGAAGGCGTCGTTCGTTGTGCATCCCGACGTCGGCAAGTGGCTGATTGCGATCGGGATCAAGCTCTTTGGCGTCGAGTCGTCGTTCGGTTGGCGGATTTCGGTCGCGATCGCGGGCGTCATCTCGGTGTGGCTGATCGGGCGGATCGCGGCGCGGCTGTTCCACTCGACGACGGTGGCGATCACCGCGGCGGCGCTACTCGCGATGGATGGCATTCACCTCGTCGAAACGCGCATTGCACTACTCGACGGCTTCCTCATGCTGTTTGCGCTGCTCGGGTTCTGGGCGCTGCTGCGCGATCGGGATGATTCGCGGGCGAAGCTCGCGCGCAAAATCGCGGAGGATCCAACGACGCTGAACGACCCGTGGGGGCCGCACGTGTGGTGGCGGCCGTGGCTAGTCGTCGCGGGTATCTTTCTCGGGCTCGCGATGGGTGTGAAATGGTCGGGCCTGTACATGCTCGCGGCCGTCGGTCTGGCCGCGCTCGCGTGGGATATCGCGGCGCGGCGCGCCGTCGGTGCTCGGTTGTGGATCGGTGGCGGCATTTTCCGTGGCGGGCTGCCGGCGTTCATCAACCTCGTGCCCGTCGCGTTCCTCACCTATCTCGCGTCGTGGTTCTCCTGGTTCCTGCACAAGGATGCCTACTACCGGCAGTGGGCGCAGGGGCTGCGTGAAGGCGGGCATGACGTGCCGCGCTCGTGGCTGCCCGATGTGCTGAACAACCTGTGGGAGTATCACGCGGCGACGTACCGCTTCCACGTCTCGCTGCACTCCGAGCACACGTACCAGTCGAACCCGTTCGGCTGGCTGCTGCAGCTGCGGCCGACGTCGTTTTTCTGGAATAAACTCCCCGGCGACCGCTGCGTGATGTCGCGCGGCGAATGCGCCGAGGCGATCACCGCGCTCGGTAACCCCGCGATCTGGTGGCCCGCCGCGCTCGGCCTGCTCGTCGTGTTGTGGGCTGCGATCGCGCGTCGCGACTGGCGCGCGTGGTCGATCCTCGTCGGCTACCTCGGCCTGTATGCGCCGTGGCTGATCTTCTCCGATCGCACGATCTTCACGTTCTACACGATTGCGTTCGTCCCGTTCGTCTGCCTCGCCTGGGTCTTTGCGTTCGGGTATCTGACCGGGCACGTGCGGCCACTCGCGCCGCTTCCCTATGCACGGGCCGACGGCCAGATCGTCCAGCCATGGGCGCCGGGCGTCATAACGCCGAGCTACGCGATCCCCGAGCTCGCGGGTCCCGTCGTGCTGCAGCAGATCGAAGCCGAGGAGGCCGCCGCCTCCGATGCGGGTGTGTCGCAGTCCGACGATGCCTCGCCGCCGCGGGTGCTGCCGCGTCGCTCCCGGATCATCTGGGGCGTCGCCGTGGCGATCGTCGCGATGGTGTTCGTCTTCTTCTTCCCGATCTGGACGGGCATGACGGTGCCGAAGTGGTTCTGGCAGGCCCACATGTGGCTGCCGCGAATGTGGGTGTAGCGCTTAGCGTCGGGCAATCCGCGCGGCGACGATGTGCGAGACGATCACGGCGAGTAGCGCGCCGGTGACGGTCACCGCGTAGGCGGGCGTGTAGCCGCCGAGGACTTCGCCGCCGAACGTGGCGGTGCGGCCCCAGTCGGCGAGGCGGCCCGCGCTCGCGGAGCCGACGGCGTAGCCGAGGCCGGTGACCGAGGCGAGCAGGGTCATGACGACGCCGAGTCGCGTCGGGGATGTCACGTGTTCGACGACGGAGAAGTTCGTGATCATCAGGGGTGCGATCGCAAAGCCCATGATGGCCAGGACGATCGCGAGCGAGAGCAGTGAGTCGACGAACAGCAGCGGGATCGACAGGGCCAGCAGCGCGAGCGAGAAGACGCGCGCGCGTCGGTCGTAGGCGAATGTCGCGGGGATGGCTGCGATCGCGATGCCGGCGAGGACGGAGCCGACGCCGAGCAGGCCGTGCAGCAGTCCGGCGGCGCCTTCGTTGCCGGCCGCGCGCGCGAGGACCGTCGTGCCCGTTTGGACCGAGCCGAACATCGTGCCGACGAGGAACTGCGAGGTCATCATGAGGGCGGCGATGCCGGTGATGGCGCTGCCGATGCGCATCGCTGCGGACTTCGAGCCGGTAACGAGCGCGGACGTCGGGTGGATCGCGAACCAGATGCCGAAGATGAGGACGATCATCGCTGCGGACAGGACCGCGACCTGCGCGTTGAGCAGCGCGGTGATGATGCCGACGGTGGCGGGGCCGAGGACGAAGCTCGCTTCGTCGCCCGCGCCCTCCCAGGAAAACGCCGTGTTGAGCCGCTCGCGGTTGACTCCCTTCTCGTCGCGCGCGATCTCGCGCCAGCGGATGCGTGACAGGGAGCCGATCTGCGGCAGGAAGAGGCCCGCGATACCGGCCGCGAGTGCGTAGAAGGGCCACGGGACGCTCGTAAGGGTGAGGGAGACGAGGCCGAACAGGCCGAGGCTCGCGGCCACCGACTGGACGATGAGGACGCGGCGCTGGCCGATGCGGTCGGTGAGCGCTCCGGCGACCGGGGAGCCAAAGGCGTTCGTGATCGCGAGCGCGCCGGCGCAGGTGCCGCCCGCGGTATAGGAGTCGGTCGCGGCCGTGACCATGAGCAGGGTGCCCATCTGGGCCATGGCGAGCGGGACGCGTGCAATGAAACCGACGACGATATACGTCGGGCCCGCAAGGGCGAAGAGATCACGGTAGGCAGTTGCCAGCGAGCGAGCTTGGGCACGCGCGGACATCGGCGAACCTCCGAAACACATTGACTGCTGCCGCGAGGGTGGCGCGGAGCCGTCTAATGATGCCGCGTAGGGCGGCCAGATGCAAGCGAAAACTGACAGGTGCCTCCCGTATCACTTTCAGCAAGCTCCCAGGTAGGGGCGTCAGAGTAATAGTCATCAGGCGAGATGAAGACATGGCATCGAACCTGACGCATGGATAGGCCGTCTGACTGAGGGGAAAGACGACCAGGACGTTGATTCGTTTTCACTCCGCGATCCGTCCAACTGGTGAATGACGCCCCGACCCTACCTCCCTGGGTCGGGGCGTCAGCCATGTTCGGCCCTGCATTTCGCCCGCGCGCCGCCTAGACTTCAAGCATGGCCTTCACTCTCGCAGAACTCGTGGACCGCGCCGCGTTCATGTCGGCAGAAACGCAGCTGGCGCTGGAGGATCTCGTCGGGGATCTGCCCTGGCAGGTCGACCTGTCGGAGCGCCCGACGCTCACGTGGGGCGAGGGTGCGGACGCGATCACGACGACGCCGTCGCTGCTCGGGTCGGTCGCCGCGAAGTCGCATACGTGGCACTGGGGCTGGGACAACATCAATAACTTCCCCGACGCCGTGGTCGCTCGCGCGCGCGAGGTGAAGACGCGGGCCCAGGGCACGCAGGCGCTCACGACCGAGGAGCTGTCCGTCGCCGATAACCCGCATCTGCCGCTGGAGCTCACCCTCGCCGCAAAGGCGCTGACCGGGGTGTGGGCGCACTATGCGGCCTCGGCCGGGCCCGATACCGACGTGTGGTTCCTGCTCGAGCACCCGGATTTGACGCTCGGCGAGCCGTCGGCAGTTAGCGTCGGGCGGGTTATTGCCCAGGGCCTGTCGACGATCCCCGTTTCCGATCACCGCGCGGCGCTACGTGAGTATGCGAAGGCGCGCGGGTTCACGGTGAGCGAGGAGGAGGAAGCGATCACGCTGCATGCCTCGGATGGCAAGGCGCGCGTCGAACTCGCGAGCGATCGGATCGTCAATATTTCGCTGTCGGCGGCGGACGTCGACGAACGGCCAGACGAGGAGGCGGCGGCCGCGACGGTCCCGCCGATGGAACGCGAGGTGCCCGAGATGGAGACGACGCTCGAGCCGGAGGCGGAGAAGGTCGACGCGATTCCCGACGAAGCGTCGGGCCTCGAGGCCGAGCCCGATACCGGCGAAGAGGCCCCGCCCGCGCCGGCGGAGCCCGCGGCCGAAGAGATCGAGCCGGTCGAGGCCCCGTCGTCGCTGGAGCGTGGGCCGGAAGATGAGCCCCCGGCAACCGAGCCGGCGGCGCACGTGCCGAGCGAGGCCGAGCGCATTACGCCGGTCGAAGAGGAGAAGAAGCCGGAGAAGAAGAAAGGCTTCTTCTCGCGGATCTTCGGGTCGCGCTAGTCGCGGTAGACCTTCGCCGTGGCGGCCTTGGCGCGGCCGCTCGCGCGCTTGGTCTCCGGCTTGACGCTCGGAGTCTTCGTCACGAGGTAGGCGGGATGTTCCGTCGGCTTCAGCAGCCGGTTCAGGATTTCTAGCAGCTTCTTCATTCAGCACCCCTCCTTCGGTGTGTCTGGTGCAGTAGGCGACCCCCTACTCTAGCGAGCGGGCAAGGGATTCACCTATTGGGGTGCGAACGGTAAGCGCATGACGAACGAGGCCCAGCTGAAGCGGATCAAGGAGCTCGTCATCCCGCCCGCCTGGGATGAGGTGTGGATCGCGCCAAGCAAGGACGCCCATATTAAGGCGACGGGCGTCGACGACGCGGGGCGGTTGCCGCGGCGGTGCGACTGATCGACAAGCTGGGTCTGCGCGTCGGCGGGAGCGAATATGCGAAGGAAAACGAGTCCTTTGGCACCTCCACGCTGCAGCGTCGGCACGTCACCGTCAAGGGCGATACCGTCCACCTGACGTTCCGGGGCATGTCGGGCAGCGATTGGGACGTGCGCACTCGCGATAAGGCGCTCGCCGCGTTCTTCAATGAGCGGCCCAAGACGCCGAAGTCTGCGCCGGCGGTGTGCTGCCCCGAGCAGGAGGGTCGTCGTCGGACCTGGCAGGGCACCGTCGTCGCGGCGCAGGCGCTGGGGCGCGCGGCCGCGACGGGAGATTCGTCCCCGCAAGCGGTGACGGCCGCGATCAAGCAAACGGCGGAGTGGCTGCACAATACGCCCGCGATCGCGCGTGACTCGTATATCAACCCGCGCGTGATCGAGCTGTTTGAAAAGGGCACGGTCGTGAAGGGGAAGGCGACCGATAAGAAGGTGCGTGAGCTCCTTACGTAACTTCCGCGCGCTGGGAGGCGATGCCCGCGGCGACGACGAGGGTGATGCCGACGAGTTGGATCGCAGTCGGGACCTGCGCGAGGATGAGCGCGCCGATGAGGACGCCCATCGCGGGTTCGATCGCGGCGAGCGTGCCGAATGCGGCCGCCGACATCGAGCGCAGGGCCACGATCTCGAACGCGAGCGGGATGACGGGCATGAGGAGAGCGAGTCCGAACGCGATCGCGATGATGTCCCACGACAGGTGTGGCAGGGCGACGGGGATGCCGAGCGGCGCGTAGCAGATCGCGGCGATCGGGATCGTGAGGGACAGCGCGCTGATGCCGGAAAACTTTTCGCCGACGAGCGGGGTCAGCAGGATATAGATGGCCCAGCCGACGCCGCTACCGAGCGCGAAGAGGATACCCACCACGTCGATCTGGCCCGCCCACGGCTTCGTCAGCAGGATGACGCCGATCATCGCGATGAGCGGGTAGGCGAGCGTCAGGCCGCGTCGGCCCCGCACCGCCGCCACGACGAGCGGTCCCAAAAACTCGACGGCGACGGCCGTGCCGAGCGGGATGCGCTGGATCGCGGCGAAGAAGAAAAACGTCATCGAGCCCGTCGTGATGCCGAGGGCGATGACGGCGAGGCGATCGCGTCGGGTCAGCCCGCGGATCTTGGGCCGGGAGATCGCGAGGAGGATGATGGCGCCGGCGAGCATGCGCAACCAGGCGGCGCCGACGGGGCCGAGGCGGTCGATGAAACCGACGGAAAAGGCGCCGGAGAGCTGGACGGAGAACATCGCGGCGATGGCGAGTACCCACGCGGGGACAGTTTCGGCCACCGAACGCCGTTTTCCTCGCCACAATCCCACGCATCCAGCCTACGCCGGAGCGTCGCCCCAGCAAGCGCTGAGAACGACTCCCAACTAACGGTAGGGTGCACCTATGACGACCGATATGTATGACGCCAATGCCGAGTGGTATGCCGCTCTCGTCGCGCCCTGGAAAGAGGACACCGACCGCACCCTGCGCGAGGCGCTCGGGGAGCTTGCGGGCGGGGACGTGATCGATCTCGGCTCGGGCATTGGCTCGAGCCTGCCGGTCCTGCGCGACCTGGGCGCGCAGCGACTGTTCGCGGTGGAACCGTCGGCCGCAATGCGCGTCGGCCTCATGACCACGGTCGCCGCCGATGCGGATCTCCGCGCGCGCACGACGATCGTCGCCGGCGGCGTGCCGGACGCCTTCGACCAGCTGCCCGACACCTGGCAGGCGGCCACGATGCTGAACGCGATCGGGCACCTGAGCGAGGAGGCCCGCGCCGCACTGTGGCGGACCCTCGCCGAGCGCCTCGTTCCCGGCGGCCGGTTCGTGCTGTCGCTGCAGCCGCCCGCGATCGTCAGCGACATCCCGTGGACAGACTTTGGCACGTTCGCCGTCGGCACACGCCAGCTCGCGACCCGCGGCCGCGCCGAGGTTATGAGCGAGACGCATGTCGAATGGGAGATGGAGTGGAGCCTGCTCGATGCCGACGGCGCCGTCCTCGAAACTCGCTCGGCTCGCCACCCGTGGCGGGTACTGACGCCGGATCAGCTCACCACTGAGGCGGAGGCGCACGGTTTGAAACTCCTCCCCCACGGCGGCGCCGATAGCTTCCTGGCGTACGAACTGACGGGCCGCGTCGTGGGAGAATAGAGCGATAGGTTGGCGCATCGAAAGGACGCGGGGTGGAAGATCAGTCGCTCAAATTAGTGACTGAACAGGAGACGTGGCTGCGCGCCAACGGTCTACCCCTCGTCGTTCCCCCGCGCCGCCGCCTCGTCGGCCTCATCACACGCACGGTCCCGCTGCTGCTGACGTTCGCGTTCTTCGCGGCCTCGCTCCTCATCGCCGACGCCGCGATCGCCGCCGAGCAGACGATTGACCTCGACCAGTTGCAAAGCCATCCGACGGTCGTGCGCGCAATGCTCACCGCCCTCGCCATCGCGCTGCTCGCGATCCCGCTCGGCCTCGGCTATGCGCGGATCCAGCGACGATTTCCCGTGCGCGTACGCGTCGTCGTCGGCCTGATCATCATCTTCTTGTGGGTCGCGGGCCTGTCCATCGCGTCGAGCATCATCCCGACGACGGGCGATCTCCACCTGAACCTGGCCGAGCGGCTCGGCCTGCTCGTCCTCACGGCGGCCATCAGTTTCATCGAGGTCGATCGCATCCTCATCTGGGCGGGTCACCGCTCCTTGCGAGAGCTCGCCGCCGCGATCCCGGCCGTCGCGCGCATCCTGCCGCTGCTGCTGTTGACCGTGCTCCTCGTGTTTTTCACGAACGAGCTCTGGCAGCTCGCGGCGACGATGAGCAAGGGCCAGATGGTCGCGCTGTGCATCTTCCTCATCGTCATGCTCGTCGTCATCATCGTGCCCGCCATCATCGACATGCTCGATGAGGAGGACACCGACGACGACAACAACGATCAGCTGCTGGAGGCCACCCCGTTCCACGGCGTCGCTCCCTCGCGCTCGAAGTTCTCGATCGGCGAGTGGATCAACCTCGTCGTCGTCTCCGCCGCGGTTCAGCTCGTGCAGGCCGCGATCTTCATCGCCGCCACGTTCGGCATCTTCGCCGTCTTCGGCAAAATCGCGCTGAACCCCAAGCTCATTCAGACGTGGACGGGCACGTCACCGAAGGCGCTGCACTGGCTCGGCATTAACCTCCCGATGGACGCCGCAATGTTCCGCGTCTGCCTCATCCTCGCCCTGTTCTCGGGCATCTCGTTTGCCGCTTCGACGCTGTCGGACAACATGTACCGTTCGCTGTTTCTCGGTCGGATCGCCGACGAGATGCGCCGCAACATCGCGGCGCGTCACCGCTACCGTTCGACGCTGCGTTCGTGCGGGAAGCTGCCGAACCGCTGGTCCGACATAGTCGCGTAAATAGACAGATCGACGCCCCGACCCAAGGGAGGAAGGGTCGGGGCGTCTTTCCCCTCAGTCAGACGACCTATCCATGCGGCGGAGGCGATGCCATGTCTCATCGCTTCCGGCTATGTCTAATACTGTGCAGGCCGAACCTGGGCAAAGCCTGAAACCGAGCACACAAACGCCTGCGACTTTCGCGGCGGCCTAACGATTCGGTCGAGTAGATACAGGTCGGCGCCCCGACCCAGGGAGGTAGGGTCGGGGCGCCATTCACCAGTTCCGGATGGTTCGCGGAGTGAAAACGAAACACATCCTGGCACGTCTTTCCCCTCAGTCAGACGGCCTATCCATGCGAGTCAAGCGACGCCATGTCTTCATCGCTTGCCCCGTTGACTACTACTCTGCTGCCCGAAGCTGAAAACAACCTGAAATGCGCTACAGAGTCACCTGGCAAAGTTTCGCGTCGGTGCACGCTGCGGCAGCCGAGTGCCCCGGTCCTAGGAGGACGCGTGGCTGCTGTGGGCTCGTCGGACGCCCGAGGAGCAGCGCACGCTCGTGACCGCGGTGGCGTGGTGTCGCTGCTCGGCGTCGTCGTCATTGTCTCAACCGCGCTCACGGGGCACTCCGGTGCGAGCGTCGCCTGGTCGCACGTGACCGGCCCGGCTCCCTCGCCGAGTGCGTCGGCCACGCCGTCGGCCTCCCCGTCGGCGACTGCCTCGGAAAAGGCTGCCGGCCAGGCGTACACGATGGAGCAGGGTGGCGAGGCACCGACCAAGGGCATTTGCGGCTCGGATGCGACCGAGAAGTTCGCGGGCAAACACGGCGATGCGCAAAAGCCTAACGCCGCGCTGCAGCGCCACCTGTTCGGTCCGCTGTCGAAGTAACCTGCCAGCTGCGGGCGGCCTGCTGCTGCCGCCAAAACTCCGCGACGTACCCGTCGGCCTCGATGAGGTCGGCGGGTTCGCCGTCTTCGCGGATCGTGCCGTCGGCAAGGAAGATAACCCGGTCGGCGGCCTGAATCGTTGCGAGGTTGTGGGCGACGACGACGCGGGTGCACGGCTGCGTGCCCGCGGCGAGGGAGGCGACGATCGCGCGCTCGTTTTCGATATCGAGCGCGCTCGTCGCCTCGTCGACGAGCAAGACGGGGGCGTTCTTCGCGAGTGCCCGCGCGATCGAGACGCGCTGGCGTTCGCCGCCCGAGAGCAGGCTGCCGCCTTCGCCGACGTCGGAGGCCCAGCCGTCGGGCAGGGCCGCAATGACGGGTCCGAGCCGTGCGGCGTCGGCGAGTTCGGCCAGGCGCTCCTCGCTGAGGTCGGCGCCGCTGCGGATGTTGTCGGCGAGCGAGCCGGAAAACAGGTAGGGGTGTTGGAAGATCACGGCGACCAGGGCGTCGCGTTCGGCGGGCGCGAGCTCGGAAAGCGGCACGCCGTCGACCTCGATCCTGCCGGAGGTCGGTTCGATGAGGCCCGCGAGCAGGGCGAGGATCGTGGATTTACCGGAGCCGGATGGTCCGATGATCGCGGTCGCCTGGCCGGCCTCGAGGGTGAGATTGAGGCCGGAGATGACGGGGGCGGCGGCGCCTGGGTAGGTGTAGGTGACGTCGACCAGCTCGAGGCGCGGGGCGCCGGAGCGGGGGCGCTCGCGTGTGCCGGTGTGCAACGTCGGGGCGGCGAATACGTCGACGAAGCGGCGCATCGTCGCGAGGGTCATCGTGATACCGACGGTGAGTTCGCCGAGCACGGTGAAGGACTCGAGGTAGCGGCCGATGACCGCGAGCATCGCGACCGCGGCGGGCAGCGGGAGTTCGCCGCGGATGGCGAGGGCCACCGTCGTGCTCGCGAGCGCGATGAGGGCGAGTTGGGAGGCGAGGGTGAAGACGAGCTCGCCGGAGACGTGCCAGGTGAGCAGGCCGAGGACGCTGCGGCGTTCGGTGCGGAGCGCTTCGCCGAGTCGGGAGCGCTCGGCATCCGAGCGGCGGGCGGCGCGCAGGGCCTGCTGGGCGCGCGCGAATTCGATGATGGACTCGGCAACATCCGTGCTCGCGGCCTCGGCAACGCTGCCGGCTTTGCGGCTCATCCGCTCGCCTGCCAGGTAGGCGCCGATGAGCAGCGGGACGCCGGCGAGTGCGACGAGGCCGAGCGGGACGGAGACGAACAGCAGCGCGATGCCGATCGCGATCGGCGTGAGGATCGCGCCGAGCACGGGCGTGGCGAGGTAGCCGACGATGCGGGCGAGGTCGGGGCCCGCGGTGGACAAGGCGGCGCGGGCGGAGGCGGTCGTCGTGCTGGTGAGCCAACTGAGGTCGAGGCGACCGATCCGCTCGGCGAGGCTCTTTTGGCCTTCGGACATCAGGCTAAAGCCGATGGCGAGCGCGAGTTTCGCGGCCCAATAGTCGAGCGCCCAGCCGGCGATCGTGAGTGCGGCGAGGACGCCCACCCACGGCCAGGCGGCGGCGGGTTCGTCGGACAGTAATGCGACGAAGAGCGGCAGCAGGCTGACCGCGCCGAGCGCGCGGGCGATGATGCTCGCGACGGTGGCCGCGAGATAGGTGATTCCTTGGCGGCGGGCGTCGGGTGGCAGGAGCGAGATCGTGGTGCGCAGGACGGCTCTCATACGACTTCCTTCTGGCTCGCGGCGCACATGTCGGCGTACCGGCCGCCGGCGCTGATGAGGTCGGTGTGCGTGCCGCGCTCAATGATGCGGCCGGCGTCGAGGACGACGATCTGGTCGGCACCGGTGATCGTGTGCAACCGGTGGGCGATGACGAGGACGGTGCGACCGGCCATGAGGCGGCTGAGCGCCTGTTGCACGTGGTATTCGCTGTCGGGGTCGGCGAACGCTGTGGCCTCGTCGAGGATGAGGACCTCCGGGTCGGCGAGCAGCGCCCGCGCGATCGTGAGGCGTTGCGTTTCGCCGCCGGACAGCTGGCCCGGGGCGATAAAGGTGTCGTAGCCGACTGCCTCGCGCATGATCCGCTCGTGTAGGAAGGCGGCTCGCGCGGCCTGCTCGACCTCGGCGCGGGTGGCGTCGGGCTTGGCGAGCGCGATGTTGTCATGGATAGTACCCGCGACGAGTTGCGGGTTTTGGAAGACGAAGGCGACGCGCGAGTAGAGCTCATCGGGGCTGAGGCTGCGCAGGTCGTCGCCGCCCAGCAGGATCTGGCCGGAGCTGACGTCGTAGAAGCGGGCGAGTAGCGAGGCGAGCGTCGTCTTTCCCGACCCCGATGGCCCGACGAGGGCGGTGAGGCTGCCTGCGGGCAGCGAAAGTGAGATGTCGGAAAGGACCGGCACGCCGGGGCGGTATTCGAAGCCGACGGCACGGAACTCGACCGGCGGGCTCCCCTGCTCGCTGTCGCCCGGCACAGTCTCGGTGACGAGTTCGGCCTCGCCGAGCGCGGCGTTCAGGCGCGTCGCGGCCTGCAGAGAGGTGCCAAGGCCGCCGAGGCCGTAGCCGAGGGCGAGCAGTCGGGTGCCGAACGTCGTGCCGAGGACGAAGAAGGCGATGAGGTCGACGGGCGGGGTTGTGCCGCGGGCGACGAGGGCGGTGCCGGAAGTGGCGATGAGGAGGACGAAGATCGCTGGCCGGGTGACGAGGTCCATGACGATCTTCGCGTTCGCGAAGGGGCCTTCCCAGGCGTGCAGGAACTCGATGAACGTGTCGAGTTTGCGGCGGTAGGCCGAGGCGCGCACGCCGCCGAAGACACGCACGACGCGTTGGCCTTCGAGGAAGGCTGCGGCCTCGGCGCCGAGTTCGTCGGTGAGTCGGCGGAACTGCGGTGTTTTGGCCTGGGACTGCACGAGCATCCGGTACATCGCGACGAGGTAGATCAGCACGGGCACGAACATGAGCAACGCGATCCGCCACTCGATGACGAACAGATAGGCAAGGACCGCGATCGGCGCGACGACGGCGGCGACGAGATCGAGCACGGCGTGGACGATGAGGTAGTGCAGCGCGAGCACGTCGTCGGCAACGAGTTGTTTCACGCTGCCGGAGGGGCGCGAGGTAAACCAGCCGAGAGGGACGCGCGCGAGTTTGTCGACGAGTCGCGCGCGCAGCGTGTAACTGAAGCGGGCGTCGACGCGATGCAGCCACCAGGCCAGGACGCTCGCGAGCACGCTCGTTACGGCGAGGATGCCAAGTGCCCAGGCGCCGAGCGCGAGCAGGTCGCTGGCGGGTCGGCCGGTAAGCAGGCGGCGTGCGAGTTCGGTGAGGAGGATGAACGGCACGAGTTGGGCGATCGTGATGAGCGCTTGGAACGCGCCGGCGACCCACAGCGTCGGCTTCACCGGCGTGAGCAGGTCGCCTGCACCCTGGGATCGCCACGTGCCCGCGGATGCGGGCGCTCTTTGAGTGGCGGGCGCGGCTGCCTCGGGGGTACGGTCGGTGCCCATGGCCTTGCCTTCGACCCAATACGCCTGGGCGTGAGTTTCGCTGCGTGGGAAACCGAAGTCGTCCTTGAGGCGCTTGCGCAGGTGTTTCAGGCTCGCGCTTTCTGGCGTCGCCCACACATACCAGTTCGACCAGTCACGCGCCTCGATCGCCGCGGCGAGGCTGTGGGCGCCAGCGCGTTCGACCCAGTGCACGTGCAGCCGCGGTTGCGTCGCCAGCGGGATCTGCCGGTCGCTGTCGCGGTGTTCTTCGAGATACAGCTCGATCGGGACCTCGTCCGGCAGCGCGGCGATGACCGAGTTGATGGCCGGGATCGCGGCGGCGTCGCCGATGAGGAGGTAGCCGGCGGGGAGGTCGTCGGGGATGGAGAAGCGCGTGGCACCGAGGACGGCGACGGGGACTTGGTCCCCTACCCGTGCGCTGGATGCCCAGGCGGAGGCGGGACCGGCCGGGGTGTGCAGGACGAAGTCGCAGCTGAAGATGCCACGCTCGGGATCGGAGCTGGACAGGGTGTAGGCGCGCTGGAATTCTCTGTCGCTGCCGTCGGAGTCGGGGAACCAGAACCGCAGGAACGCGGCCGGGGTGACGTCGAGTTCGCTAAAGACGCTGGCGCATTCGAAGTGGACACGCAGGAAATCGGGGGCGATGCGTTCGGTGGCGGTCACCGTTGCGATGTGGTCGTGGGCGCCGAAGGCGCGCATGAGTGCGCCGTTGAAACCTCGCTTGCTCATGGCTCTCCTCGGGTGATGCGTTAAGCCGTGCAACTAAGGTGATGCTACCCTTATGACATTCGGCGGATCAAATATGCCTGAGTAGGTGCAGGTCGGCGCCCCGACCCAGGGAGGTAGGGTCGGGGTGCCATTCACCAGTTCCGGATGGTTCGCGGAGTGAAAACGAAACACATCCTGGCACGTCTTTCCCCTCAGTCAGACGGCCTATCCATGCGAGTCAAGCGACGCCATGTCTTCATCGCTTGCCCCGTTGACTACTACTTTGCTGCCCGAAGCTGAAAAGAACCTGAAACTCGCTGTATAGGTTCCTGTCTATTCTCAGCCCGCCGGATCGACCTCGCAGCGGTCGTGCGCAGCGATGGCGGGGGTCTCGAGTTGGAACGTCGAGTGTTTAATCGAGACGTCGAAGTGCTCGGCCACGCACGTGCGTACCTGGAGCAGGATTTCAGCCGCATGCCCGTCCGTGAAGCACGCTTCGCTCAGCACGATGTGAGCGGTGAGCCGTGGGAGCCCGGTCGCAACGGTCGAGGCGTGCATGTCATGGACTTCGAGCACGTGGTCCAGGTCTTCGATGTGGCGGCGCACCTCATCCAGGTCCAGGCCCTCGGGTGTGAATTCCATGAGGACCGCGAGGGTCTCTCGGATCAGCCGCAGGGCTCGCGGCACGATCAGCAAGGCGATGAGCAGCGCCGCGAGCGCATCCGCCCGGTAGAACCCGGTCGTGGCGATTAGGATTGCGGCCACGATGATCCCGAGGGAACCCAACGCATCGTTCAAAACTTCGAGGAACGCTGCCCGCATGTTGAAGTTCGCACCCCGCGATGAGGCGAGCACTCCGATCGCGCACAGGTTCGCGACGAGGCCAAGGATACCGATGATGAGCAGTTCGTTCGCGGGGACTTCGGGCGGATGGAAGAGTCGCCGTACGCCCTCGATTGCGGCGTAGGTGCCGACGACGAGCAGGAGCGTTGCCTGTCCGAGCGCGGCGATGACCTCGATCCGTCGGAAGCCCCAGGTGCGGCGTGAGTCGGCCGGGCGATGCATGAGGTGAGCGGCGATCAGCGCGACGAGCAGACCGGACGCATCGGTGATGGCGTGAGCGGCATCGGTGAAGAGTGCGAGCGATCCCGTGATCCATGCGCCGACCGCTTGGATGATGACGATCGAGAACGTGATCGCAAACGCGATCGCCAGCCGAATGCGCAAGCCCTTTGATTGAGCTGCCTCGTTAGCTCCATGCCCGTGATCGTGCCCGGCACCCACGTGCGCCCTCCGTTCTCTCTAGTCATCACCCTACGCTTTTTGGTGTTGTCCTTCAAACTCTGCCCGTAGCCTTGAACTATGGAGAAGCCATCGGTTCTTTTCGTGTGCGTCCACAATGCCGGGCGTTCCCAAATGGCAGCGGCCTATGCCGCTCACCTCTCCGGCGGCCAGGTGGAGGTCCGGTCGGCCGGTTCTGCCCCGGCGATGGAGATCAACCCGGCCGTGCGCGACGCCATGGCCGAGGCCTGGATCGATATCTCGGCCGAGCGGCCGAAGATACTCACCACCGATGCCGTCGAACTCTCGGATATCGTCATCACAATGGGGTGCAGCGACACGTGCCCGGTCTTTCCAGGTAAACGCTACGAAGACTGGAAGCTGGAGGATCCCGCAGGGCAGGGCGTCGAGGCCGTCCGCCCGATCCGCGACGAGATCAAGTCCCGCACGATCAAACTCCTTGAAGGCCTTGGGGTTGAATTTTAGTTTGCTGGCGAAAGCCTAGTTCTGTCAGCGCGCTTTGACGAAGATCTGACTCTCCTGCAACTGCGTCGCAATGCGATCTCGTGCGCCCAAAATATGCTCGCGGATCGCGCGGGCCGCCCGTTTCGAATCGTGCTCGGAGCAGGCAGCGAGGATCTCAGCGTGTTCTACCGCGCCCTGGTCGTGATTGACATCGATATCCGGAGCGGCAAAAAGATACCGTTCAGCGTTTTGCCACGCCGGTTCGATTCCCCGCACCAGCCACTCTGATCCTGCGCCGGCGTAAAGGGAAAAGTGGAACTTCCGATGGGCTACGCGGGCATCGTCGACCTGTCCTGCTTCAACGGCAGCATTGTGTTGCTGAAGGAAACTATTTGCTTGAGCCAGCTCGTCTTCAGTTATTCTCTCAGCAGCTAGTTCTATCGCCGCGCTCGATGACGTTGCGCCCGCGGTAGTCGTACGGATCGAACCCGACCGGTCGGCCCCCGCGGGCGCCGCGCCGTTTCCGGTTCGCGACCTGGTCGGCCGGGTCCGGGGACGGCCAACGTCCCGCTCGACCCGTAACTGCGCCAGCAGCGGC
>NZ_MQVR01000026.1 GCF_001907295.1 Bowdeniella nasicola | reverse complement strand
CGCCTGGCTTCATCACTACAATCATCACAGACCCCATACCGGGATCGGTGGTCTTACTCCATCAGAACGCGTTCACAACCTCACGGGGAACTACAACTAGACGTGTTCGATAATCAGCGGGACACTCACTTCTGCTGAACTGATCGAGCCGTGCGCGCCGACCAGGCGCATATTGGCATCGCTCATCCAGCGCGAGTCACTAATCCCCCACGTGCCCTTGGCGATGAGGGCTGCGTCCCCGATCCGCGGCGAGACGTGGTCGGCGACCGGGTCAAAGGCCGTGAGCAGCCGGGTGCGGTCCCACACCTCGACGGACTCGCCGCACCAGGCCGCGAGGTCGTGGAGCATCTGCTCGGCGTTTGTTCCGGGCTCGAAGAACAGCTGCAACACTCGCTCCTCCCCCGTCGACATCAGTGCCGCACTGCCAGAAAAGTCGGCAAGATCAAGCCGGCGGTCGATGTCGACCATGCCGTGGTCCGCGGTAACGATTAGGGCCGTGTCCTTCGGCAGGCGGGACGCCAGTGAGCTGAGGGCAGCGTCGACGCGCTCGACTTCCGCGATCCAGGCTTCCGAGGACCAGCCCTCGACGTGTCCCACATGGTCGAGGTCCGCCCAATACAGGTAGACGAGCGAGGCCCCCGCGCGTAGCTCGCGCACGACCGCGCCAATCCGGTCCTCGAAGGTCTCGGCAAAGACGGCACGCATGCCCCGCCAGGCGGCACGCGTGAGACCGGAATCGCGGAACTTCTCCGGCCCTACCGAGACGATCTCGCCGCTCGGGGTGGCACGCTCGGCGATCGTTGGGCAGCGTTGCCATGCCTCCGGCGTCACCGGCGAGTCGGCGAACGACAGGAGTTGGATGCGGCTCTGGCTGTCGGGTTCGCGCGCGGTAAAGCCCACCATGCCCGTGTGTCCGGGTCGCTCACCCGTCGCGAAACTCGTGATCGCGCAGGCCGTCGTCGACGGGAACGTCGAGGTGAGGGCGGTACCCAAGCGGCGCCGCATGAAGGGGATGTGGCCGCGGCGCGCTTCAAGAAGCTCCAGGCCCATACCATCGATCAGGACGACAACGTACCGCGAGGCGGCCGGCAATTCGAGCGCCTGCGCGGACTCGGCCCAGCTGCCGCCATCGCTCGGGCGATAGCCGGCGCCATGTGCTGCCGCCGCGAAGACCTGCCGCAGCTCGGTCATCGGATCGACTCAAACTGGGCGCGCCGGAGCACGCGCGCGAACTCGAGCGCCGAGTCGAGTCGATCGGCGCCATCGGCCTCCGCACTGACGCGGATGACGATGTCTTCTTGCGACACTCCGCCATTGCCATGGTTGCCGCCGCACTCCGGGTCTTCACACGCACCAAAATCGATGGCGATACGCGAGTTCACGCCCCAGCCGATGACGAGGACGAGGTCGCCCGCGCTACCGCCGGTCGCCGGGTGTCCATAGATCGCCTCGATGCCGGTGAGATTCTTCAGCGGAATCGTCTGAACCTGCACGTGAACGTCCTGCTCGGATTCCGGGAACGGCAGGTCGGAGGCGTAGATGTGGATGAGCCGCGTCGGCGTGACGACGAACAGGTTCGCATAACGCGCCACGCTCCCCCGGTCGAACGTCATCTGCGCGCCCGCGAAGTACCCGAGGATGTCCTCGTCGAACAGGCAGTCCTTCAAATAGCCTTCCATCGCTGCGGGATGGAAGGCCGCTTGACTGAGTTCGGAGGTCACGTCAGCGAACGAGCAGGGAGAAGAGGTCATGGGGTCCATTGTGACATCTAGCGTGCCCGATCCGGATTCGGGGTGGGCAGGGCGCGGCGCGCATCATCGTGTCGGCGCCGCTGCTGCACCCAGATCTCGGCGCCGGCGACGTGCACTTCCTCTTCCCCGACGATGACCGGGTGCAGCCGGATCCGGCTGACATCGGAAAGGTCATCCTTCAACAGGGAGATCCGCCCGATGAGGTCCGCGAGACGCTCCTCGTCGAGGGTGGGCAGGCCCCGATAGCCACGCAGCCGGACGGCCGTTTTCACTTCCCCAATGATGTGGCGTGCGTCGGCGGTCGTGAGCGGCGCGATGCGATAGGAAATATCATGCAAGATCTCTTCGGCGTCCCCGGCGAGCGCGAACGAGATGACGGGACCGTACAGGCGGTCCTCCCAGGCGCTAATGACACAGGCCGCTCCCGCGGGGGCCATCCGCTGCACGTCCCAGCTCTGCTCGCCGCGACGCACGAACCGGCGGGCCGCGGAGACGACGGCGTCGTCATCGGACAGGTCCAGTACTACGCCGCCGAGGTCCGCGCGGTGGCGTAGCGCCTTCTGGCTGGATTTTAAGACGACGGGATAGCCGAGCTCCCGTGCGTCCGCGACGCTCGTGTCCTCATCTGTCGCCGTGATCGCCCGCAGCGCGTTGATGCCGTAGCAAGCGAGCAATTCGAGGGACTCGTCTTGCGTGAGCTGGACCGCCTCGGCGTCGGCCCGCTCGTGGACGAAGGCGCGCGCCTCCGTCAGCTGGATGCCTTCGATGTCTATGAGCTGGGCGTCGGCCAGTTGGCTGCGCTTGACTTGCGCGTGTGCGAGGCGCGCGATGAGGGCGACGGCGTTTTCGGTGTCCTCGATCAGCGGCACGCTCGTCATGGGAGGATCATTGATCCCGCCGAGCACTGCGACCCACGGCACGAGTGGGGGCGTCGCCATGAGCTCCCGGCAGAGGTCATCGAGACGAGCGGCCTGCGAAGCGGTCAGTGCCGTGAGCGCGACGACGACGGCATCGCAGGCGCCCTGCAGGTCCGAAAGAGCGGCCTGATCGATCTCGGGTGCGACGAGGTCAAGATCGCGCGAGCCGGTCACCTCCAGGCCATAGCGGTGGGCGCTGGCGGTGATCGTCGTCAACAGCGCGGCCGAGGAGGAGATAATGCCGAGCCGGGTACCCGCCGGCGGACCCTGCTGTGCGAGCACCCGAGTCAGATCAACAAGCTCCCGCGGCGAGCGCGTCGCGATGATGCCGGACTGGTCGAGGATATGGTGCAGGACCCGCGGCCCTTCGGCCGACGTCGAGACGAGGTGGCCCGGAAGCATATCGGAGCCGGCACCGGGCGTGATGAGCGCGAGAATCGGCCGCTGGGTGGCAAGGTGGCGGGCAATACGCGTGAACTTTCGGGCGTTACCGACGGTATCCAGGCAGATAACGGCGGGACCATGGCCCGGATGCGCCGCCCAAAACTGCATCGTGTCGTTGCCGGAAATATCGAGGCGATGCCCGGCCGCGACCATCGTGTTCAGGGCAAGGCCGGAGCGGCGGAAACTGCTAGTCAGGCGGATGCCGACCTCGGCGCTTTGGACGAACAGGTCGATGTCGCCGCCCGTGGGAACGCTCTCCGAGAGCGTCAGGTCGATCCCGTCGGCGGTAACGATGCCGTGGGAGGCTGGCCCGAGCAGCCGCATCCCGTGCGAGCGCGCGGTGCGCAGCAGGCGCAGCGAGGTCTCGGAGTCGACGATGTGGTGACCTGAATAGACGATCGTGGCGCGCACGCCACGGGAGCCGAGCCCGTCCAGGATGTCCGAGAGCCGATCGGTTGGACACGCGACGAGCGCCAACCGCCCCGCGAGGTCTTCGGTGTCGGCCGCGACGACATCGGCGCCCTGACTGGCCAGGCGCCACTCGAGGGGTTCGAGCCGGCCGTCCTCGTCGACGAGGACAAATCCAGTCGGCGCCATGAGGGCTTCCATTGCGAGGGCCTCGGAGTGCTGTTCGCGCTGCATCATGACGCGCCAGGCCTCCGTCGTGGACCGCAGATCGACGAGGACCTCGATGACGCCATCGTTTAGCGACGTCGTGAGGCGATATCCGGCGTCTTTAAAGACGTTGATCATTTTGCGGTTTTGCGGCAGCACGAACGCTTCGAACGTGTGGACCCCGACCTCGCGGGCTGCGGCCGCCAGGTGGTCGAGCAGGACCGAGCCCAATCCCCGCCCGTGCTGCGAATCGGCGACGTAGAACGCTACCTCCGCGACCGAATCGCGCGTCGTATTGAAGCCGCCGATCGCGGCCATCGTGGCGTTCTCACCGCGCCCCTCGAACAGGGCGAGGGAGACGTCGCGCTCTTGGTCAACGTGCAGGAAGTCGGCGATGTCCTTCTCGCTGAGGTTCGCGCGCGGAGCGAAAAACCGGTAGTAGATCGAGGAGTCGGACTGGCCAGAATGCAGTGAGCGGAAGTGCTCCTCGTCGGCGGGCGTCACGGGCCGGATGTGCATCGTCGCGCCATCGCGCAAGACAACGTCAGCTTCCCATTGGGACGGATACCGAACGTCTGACGCCATGTGCCCAGCCTAACGCGAGTAATTGCCACGGTTGCGGTGTTGCGCACCGGCTTATGGCACGAAATTGCGGATAATCGCGTTATGCCTACCCGCCCTGAGGACCCCGCACGCGACGAGAAGATCATCGATATCGACGTCTCCGCCGAGATGGAATCCTCCTTCCTCGAATATGCCTATTCGGTGATTTACGCGCGCGCCCTGCCCGACGCGCGTGACGGCCTGAAACCGGTGCAGCGTCGCATCCTGTACCAAATGGATCAGCTGGGCCTGCGCCCGGATAAGGGCCACGTGAAGTCCTCGCGCGTCGTGGGCGACGTCATGGGTAAGCTCCACCCGCACGGCGACCAGGCGATCTATGACGCCCTCGTGCGAATGGCCCAGGATTTTTCCCTGCGGCTGCCGCTGGTCGATGGACACGGTAACTACGGGTCCCTCGACGATGGCCCCGCGGCGCCACGTTATACCGAGGCCCGGCTCGCACCCGCGGCCCTCGCGATGACGGAATCGCTCAAGGAAGACACCGTCGATTTCGTCCCGAACTACGACAACCAGTACACGCAGCCCTCTGTGCTGCCGGCAGCGATCCCCAACCTGCTCGTCAACGGCGCATCCGGTATCGCTGTCGGCATGGCGACGAATATGCCGCCCCACAACCTGGGTGAGGTCGTGGCGGCGGCGCGTCACCTCATCGAGCATCCCGATGCCGAGCTCGATGACCTCATGAACTTCGTCCCGGGCCCCGACCTTCCGGGCGGCGGCAAGATCGTCGGACTCGACGGCATCCGCGATGCCTATGCGAGTGGCCGCGGAACGTTTAAGACCCGGGCGACGGCGCGCATCGAGAACGTCACGCCCCGCAAGAAGGGCATCGTCATCACCGAGCTGCCCTATCTCGTCGGTCCCGAACGCGTCATCGAACGCATCAAGGACGCCGTCGACAAAAAGCGCGTCACGGGAATCTCTGCCGTCACCGACCTCACGGACCGCCACCACGGCCTGCGCCTCGTCATCGAGGTCAAGAACGCCTTCAACCCGGAGGCCGTGCTCGAAAAGCTCTACCGCGCGACGCCGCTGGAAGAATCCTTCGGGATCAATAACGTCGCGCTCGTCGAGGGCCGACCGCAAACGCTCGGGCTGAAAGAACTCCTGCAGGTCTACATCGACCATCGCCTGACCGTCGTGCGCCGCCGCAGCCAATACCGGCTCGATCAGCGCCGCGAGCGGCTCCACCTCATCGAGGGCTTGCTCATCGCGATCGCGGATATCGACGAGATCATCCAGGTCATCCGTTCCTCCGAGACCGCCGATGAGGCGCGCAGCCGCCTCATGATGGTGTTCGACCTGTCGGAGCCGCAGGCCGAGTACATTCTCGAGTTGCGCCTGCGCCGCCTCACGAAGTTCTCCCGCATCGAACTGCAGGGCCAGGCCGACGAGCTCGCCCGCGAGATCGCCGAGTTGGAAGAGATCCTCGGCTCCGAGCAGCGCCTGCGCCAGGTCGTCTCCGATGAGCTCGCGCGCGTCTCGCTCGAATACGGGACGCCGCGCCGGACCGTCCTGCTCGAGTGGGCAGGCGCAGTCAAGACCGCTGCCGACCCGTCCGTGCCGCTTAAGGTCCCCGACGTGCCGAGCACCGTCCTCATGTCGACGACGGGCCTGCTTGCCCGCATCGATACGCCCGACGCGGGCCTGACGAGCGACGAAGGCCAGCTTCCGCTCGAGGATGACGCACCACCCGTCTCGCGCTCGGGGCCGCGCGCCTCACACGATGGCCTGCGCAGCGTCGTGAATTCCCGATCGCACGGCGAAGTCGGCGTCCTGCTGTCTTCTGGCAGCGTCCAGCGCATCAACGTCCTCGATATCCCGTCGCTGGCACTCGCAAGCTCCGCACCGTCCCTCGCGGGCGGCATCCCGATCAGCGAGCTCGTCGCGATACCGAGCGGCACTAAGCCGGTGGGTTTGATCGACCTGTCCCCCGAGGCCCCGATTGGCGTCCTTGCCACCTCTTCAGGCCGCATCAAGCGCTTCACGACGCAAGACTTCCCCCGCAACGCGGACACCTTCGATATCGTCTCGCTGAGCGACGATGACGCCGTCGTCGCGACGGCGAGCACGCACGCGGACGATGATCGCCTCGTGCTGGTCACCTCCGATGCGCAGTTGCTGCACTTCCCGGCCAGTGCGGTGCGGCCGCAGGGGCGCGGCGCCGGCGGCATGGCGGGCATCAAGCTCGCCGACGGCAGTCGCGTCATCGCCCTGGGCGTCGTCTCGGACGCGGAGGTCGCCGCGGCCAGTGTCGTCACAGTGGCGGCAAACTCTGCGGCCCCGACGACGGATCAACACGTGAAGGTCACCCCGCTCGACCGCTACCCCGGCAAGGGCCGCGCGACGATGGGCGTACGTGCCCACCGCCTCCTGGCGAGCCAAGATGGGCTCGTCCTCGCATGGGTCGGACTGGATCCGCGGGCCTCGGGTTCAGCGGGCCAAGCACTCGCGCTGCCGGATACCGACGAGCGGCGTGATGGCTCCGGAAGCGTCGCCGCGGGCGCGATCGCCGCGATCGGTTAAAGCGGCAGGACGTACTGCGTCGTCGAATGCGTCGGCTCGAATCCGAGCATCCCGAAGATATGCTGCGCCCCGGTAGGGTTTTGGTCATCGGCGTCCAGGCCGGCGTATTCCATGCCGTCCTCCTTCATTGCCTTCATTGACTTGACCAGCAGGGACTTTGCGACGCCCTGGCTGCGCCATTCTTCGAGCACACCGATCGCCTCGAGGTAGCCCTCGGACCAGCCGAGCGCTGCCCAGTCCTCGTCCCACCGGGCCGCTAGGACATAACCAGCGATGCGTGCGCGATCAGAGGACCGGTCGACCGCGACGAACGACCATTCGGGAACGAAGCGTTCGCGCGCCCGGGCCCATTCTTTCTGACTCACATCGCCGCCGGATCCCGCCTGTTCGAAGGCGAGATGATGGACCTTCTTAACCGCATCGTGGAGTTCTTCGGTCCATGGCTCGATGCGCACGTGCGAAGGCAGGTCCACCTTCGGCATGTCGTCGTTCAAGGAGCGGCGCATCTGCGTGACGACCCCGTGCGTGACGAAACCGAATTCTTGGAGTAGCTCGTGCGAGCCGGTCTGGTTTTCGTCGACGTGGATCTGGATGTAGGAGGGCACGCCACGCTGCCGGCGTGCGATCAACGATTTAGCGGCATCGAGCTGCCAGCCGAGCAGGTCGCGTTCGATGCTGCCGTCACGCAGTTTGGGGTGGCTCGTGCCGGACAGTGTAGCGACCTCGAAGGGAGCATCGAAGTCGGGAATGCGCACGAAGCCGTAGGCGAGGAGATTATCGCCGTCGAAACCTCCGATGCACGCAGTGGAATACCCAGGAGCGAAGAGTTCCGCGATTTCACTTTCGGTCGTGCGGAAAGGCGGGTTTTCGACGTCTTCCACATCGGCGACGAGCGCCACCAATGCGGGCAGATCATCCGAGGTCAACTCGCGCCAGGCGAGGTCACCCACGCCCGACAGGTCGGCCGTGATCGCCGCATTGCTTATTTTGCGGGCTCGCCGGGCTTCTGCGAGTTGCTGGAATCGGCTGCGCAGCCCGAACGTCGCTCGATCGGGTGTCTCATGGTAGTGGTGCGAGCGGATCCGCTGCGGTACTTCGCCGTTTTCGGCCACGCGTAACACTCCTCGGACATCTCTACTGGTATTGCTCCAGCATACCGTCAGGCGTCGATCTGATCCTGTGAGACGTGTCCCGCTCCGGCAACGA
Organism: Bowdeniella nasicola; assembly: GCF_001907295.1. GTDB lineage: Bacteria > Actinomycetota > Actinomycetes > Actinomycetales > Actinomycetaceae > Bowdeniella > Bowdeniella nasicola. The sequence goes on along the minus strand of NZ_MQVR01000026.1, from coordinate 21,588 downwards.
TGAACTCCTTGCGGGGAGCGACTTCGGATCCCATGAGGAGCTCGAAAATGCGCTCGGCCGTCATGAGTGCATCCTCGTCAGCGATCTGAATCCGGCGCAGCGTCCGATGCTTCGGATCCATGGTCGTCTCCGAGAGCTGATCGGCATCCATTTCGCCAAGACCCTTGTACCGCTGAATGGGTTCTTTATAGGTCCGCCCCTGCTTTTCGAGCTTGGCGAGCGTACGGGCGAGCTCGGCTTCGGAGTAGATGTACTGGATTTCGCGCTTGCGCCGCCCCTTGGGGTTGATGTCGAGCCGGAACAGCGGTGGCACCGCCGCGTAGACGCGTCCAGCCTCGACCAGCGGGCGCATATAGCGGAAGAACAGCGTGAGCAGCAGCCCGCGAATATGGGCGCCGTCGACGTCGGCGTCGGTCATCAGGATGATCTTGCCGTAGCGTGCCGCATCGAGGTCGAACGTGCGGCCGGAGCCCGCGCCAATGACCTGGATGATCGAGGAGCATTCGGCGTTTTTCAAAATATCGGCCGGACTCGCCTTTTGCACGTTGAGGATCTTGCCACGGATCGGCAGCAGCGCTTGGAATTCAGAAGAGCGCGCGAGCTTCGCGGTGCCGAGGGCGGAGTCACCCTCGACGATGAAGAGTTCGGATTCCTCGACGCTCTTGGTGCGGCAGTCGGCGAGCTTTGCCGGTAGCGCGCTGGATTCGAGCGCGTTCTTGCGCCGCGAGATCTCCTTATGCATGCGGGCCGAGACGCGGGCACGCATCTCCCCCACGATCTTTTCCATCAGCTGGGTGGACTGGAGCTTCGCGTCGCGCTTGCTCGAGGTCAGCAACGCGGTGAGCTGATCCTCCACGACACCCGAGACGATAGCGCGCACCTGGGACGTGCCAAGGACCTCCTTGGTCTGCCCTTCGAACTGGGGCTCTTCGAGGGAGACCGTCACCACGGCCGTCAGGCCCGCAAGGATATCGTCCTTTTCGATCTTGGGATCTTTTGCGCTGTACTTCAGGCGGCGCGCATTCGTATCGATCGCCTTGCGCAGCGTCTTCACCAATCCGTTTTCGAAGCCCTGAATATGCGTGCCACCCTTGGGCGTCGCGATGATATTGACAAACGACCGGACGAACGTGTCGAAGCCGTTGCCCCACCGCAGCGCGATATCGACGGTGCAGTGCCGCTCCACGTCCTTGGGTTTCAGCCGGCCGGAGCGGTCGAGCTGCTGGACAGTTTCCGTGAAGGTGCGGGTCTCGCGTAGCCGCCACGTGTTCGTGACCGGGGAGTCGTGGGACAGGAAATCGACGAAATCGACGACGCCGCCATCGTGGCGATGCTCCTCGCGTACCGGATCGCCACCGCGTCGGTCCTCGACGATGAGCGTGAGACCGGGGACCAGGAATGACGTCTGGCGGGCGCGCTCGGTGATGTTCGAAAACGAGAACTGTTCGGTTTCCGGGAAGATCTGGCGGTCCGGCCAGAACCGTACGCGCGTGCCCGTCTTCTTTTTGGCGATGCGACCAAAACTGCGCAGCCGCGAGGAGGAGGTGAAGGGGGTAAAGGTCGCCTCCGGTGTCGGCTCCCCCTTGTCGCGGAACTCGCCAGGCTCGCCGCGCCGAAAGCTCATCGCATGGGTTTTGCCGCCGCGGTCGACCTCGACATCGACGCGGGCAGACAGGGCGTTGACGACGCTGGCGCCGACACCGTGCAGGCCGCCGGACGCGGCATAGGAGCCGCCGCCGAACTTACCGCCGGCATGCAGCTTGGTGTACACCACCTCGACGCCCGACAGGCCGAGCCCTTCGACCTCGTCGACGGGGATGCCGCGACCGTCATCGCGTACCTCGACCGAGTCGTCATCGTGCAAGATGACCTCGATCGTCGTGGCGTACCCGCCGATCGCTTCGTCGACACCGTTATCGATGATCTCCCACACGCAGTGCATGAGTCCCCGGGAATCGGTCGAACCGATATACATGCCGGGGCGTTTGCGGACCGCCTCCAGTCCTTCCAGGACCTGGAGGTGGCGGGCGGTATAGCTAGAACGTGTCGACACATTGGACATGCTAAGTGCCCGCGGTGACATTGCTGAGTTTGGCGCGCGAAATAGCCACAACCGACTAGATCACAGCGCGACGTTCAGCCCACTGCGAAGATTCGTGGACGCTTCGCGACAGCATGCTTCGCCTCGTGATGTGATGAAGACATGAACATGACCACCGCACCGAGCAAAGAGCTGGAGCCGATGACCTCGGCTGATCGTTGCGACGCCTGTGGCGCCCGAGCCTATCTGCACGTCGGCCTCGAAACCGGTGAACTCTATTTCTGCGGCCATCACGCCCGCACGTTCGCCGACAGCCTCGCTGACCGCGCCGTCATCATCCGCGATGAGACCTCCAAACTCGCGGGGGCGGACGCCTAGATCGACAGAGAAAAACTCGGGACGAGCACGTGCTCGTCCCGAGTTTTTTCTTTCCTAGTCCAGGTAGTCCCGCAGGACCTGGGAACGGGAGGGATGCCGGAGCTTCGACATCGTCTTCGACTCGATCTGGCGGATGCGCTCACGCGTCACGCCATAGACCTTGCCGATCTCGTCCAGGGTCTTCGGCTGTCCATCGTTCAGGCCGAAGCGCATCGAGATGACGCCGGCCTCCCGCTCGGAGAGCGTATCGAGGACCGCGTGGAGCTGTTCTTGCAGCATGAGGAAGGATACAGCGTCCGCGGGGACGATCGCCTCGGAGTCCTCGATGAGGTCACCGAACTCGCTGTCACCATCTTCGCCGAGCGGCGTGTGAAGCGAGATGGGCTCGCGACCGTACTTCTGGACCTCGACGACCTTCTCAGGCGTCATGTCCAGTTCCTGCGCGAGTTCTTCGGGCGTGGGTTCCCGACCGAGATCCTGCAGCATCTGACGCTGGACGCGCGCCAGCTTGTTGATGACCTCGACCATGTGGACCGGGATACGGATCGTGCGAGCCTGGTCCGCCATGGCGCGAGTAATCGCCTGCCGGATCCACCACGTGGCGTACGTCGAGAACTTGTAGCCCTTGGTGTAGTCAAACTTCTCCACCGCGCGAATCAGACCGAGGTTGCCTTCCTGAATGAGGTCGAGGAAGAGCATTCCACGGCCCGTGTAGCGCTTGGCGAGGGAGACGACCAGACGGAGGTTTGCTTCGAGCAGGTGGTTCTTCGCGTCCTTGCCGTCGGCGGCGATCCACATGAGTTCACGCTTGAACTTACGGTCGATCGAATCGCCTTCGGTCTCGAGCTTGTCTTCGGCGAACAGGCCAGCTTCGATACGCTTGGCCAGCTCGACTTCCTGCTCGGCGTTCAGCAGCGCGACCTTACCGATCTGCTTCAGGTAGTCCTTCACCGGGTCCGCGGTCGCGCCTGCCGTGACGACCTGCTGGGCAGGCCCGTCGTCGTCACGATCGGAGACGACGAAACCCTTGTCGGTAATTCGAGAACGCGTGGACTTAGTCGCCTCGGCCTTCTCTTCGGGCTCGTCCTCTTCGTCATCATCGTCGGCCGATTCCGCCGAGTCAACCGAATCTGCCGAATCCGAGGACTCCGCCGAGTCTTCCAGATCGATCTCTTCGTCTTCGAGATCCTCATCCGGGGTCAGTGCCGAATCTGCGATCTCTTCAGTCTCGAGTTCTTCCTCGACGGGCCCCTTCTTCGCGGGAGCCTTCTTAGCCGTGGCCTTCTTGGTCGGAGCCTTGGCGGTCGTGGTCTTCTTCGCCGGAGCCTTTTTGTCCGGGGCCTTCTTAGCGGGAGCCCTTTCGGCCGGAGTCTTGTCTTCGGTCTTCGCCGCGGGAGCCTTCTTGGCAGGAGCCTTCTTTGCGGGCGCAGCCTTCTTGGCCGGATTCGCCTTCTTGGCAGGCGCGGCCTTCTTCGCGGGAGCCTTCTTAGCCGGTGCGGCCTTCTCCTCGCTCCCCTTGGCCGGGGTCGAGGCCTTCTTAGTCGCAGGCTTATTCGCAGCCGGAGCCTTCGTGGCGGTGGTCTTCTTTGCTGGGGTCTTCTTCCCTGTCGTGGTCTTGGTATCCGTTGCTGAGGAGGTAGAGGACACTAGGGGCCTTTCCGTACCGGGAGACAAAAATAAGCAGCCAACTGAGGAGGCTGCTGCTTACGATTATACACCTTAGGCGCCGCTGCCCGATCCGTCAATCCCAGATTTTCCGTATGATTCCGCGACTTTTCGCTATCGGAATAGCGCGGTGGCCGCCCGATCGAAATCGTGGCGGCCACCGACTGCACAAAACAGCTCGCGTTACTCGCTGTCCTCGTATGCCTCGATCGGCGGGCACGAGCACGTGAGGTTACGGTCGCCCCACGCCCCATCGATTCGCCGCACCGGGGGCCAGTACTTGCTCGCGACGGCGTTCGCGTAAGCCACGGGGTCTTCCCCGCGATTCGACACGGAGTACGCGCCGGCATAGACCGCGATCTCGCGTGAGTAGGGATGCTCCCACTCCCCGACGAGCGCGCACTGCGCCGTGTGCGGGGCGTTGACCAGCGGATTGTCATCCTTCGGCCACGTCCCGTTCTTGACCTCCATGGCTTCCTCATGGATGAGAATCATGGCCTCGCAGAAACGGTCGATCTCTCCGAGATCTTCCGATTCCGTCGGTTCCACCATGAGGGTGCCAGCGACGGGGAAGGACATCGTCGGCGCATGGAACCCGTAGTCCATAAGTCTCTTGGCGACGTCGTCGACGGTGATCCCCGTGTCCTTTTTCAGCGGCCGCAGGTCAAGGATGCACTCGTGCGCGACGAGGTCATTTTGGCCCTTGTACAGCACCGGGAAGTACGGATCGAGACGCTTGGCGACATAGTTCGCGGATGCGACCGCGGTCGCCGTGGCCTGGCGCAGTCCATCGGCGCCAAGCAGCGCGAGATAAGCCCACGGAATCGGCAGGATCGACGCAGACCCGTACGGCGCGGAGGAAACCGCGCGCTCCTTGTTCTCGAGCACGCGATGCCCGGGCAGGAAGGGCTTTAGATGCTCGCGAGCGAGCACCGGCCCAACGCCGGGACCGCCGCCACCGTGCGGGATGGCGAAGGTCTTGTGCAGGTTCAGGTGCGACACGTCACCGCCGAACTTGCCGGGGCGGGCCACCGCGACCAGGGCATTGAGGTTCGCGCCGTCAATGTAGACCTGTCCCCCAGCGTCGTGGACGATCTGGCAGATCTCCTGCACGGCTGCCTCATAGACGCCATGCGTCGACGGGTAGGTGATCATGATGGCGCCGAGTCGATCGGCGTGCTTATCGCACTTGGCCTTCAGATCCTCGACGTCGACGTTGCCGTTCTCGTCGCACGCCACGACCACGACCTGCATTCCGGCGAGGGCCGCGGAGGCCGCATTCGTGCCGTGAGCGGATGCGGGGATGAGGCAGATGCGTCGATCGGTATCGCCGCGCGAATCGTGGTAGCCGCGAATCGCGAGCAGGCCCGCGAACTCGCCCTGCGCACCCGAGTTTGGCTGCAGGCTGCCGCAGTCATATCCGGTGACGGCGGTGAGCCACGAGGTGAGTTCGGCGATGAGCTCGCGGTAGCCGACTGAATCTGATTCGGGGCACAGCGGGTGCAGCGCGGCGAACTTCGGCCAGGTGATGGCCGCCATTTCGACCGCGGAGTTCAGCTTCATCGTGCACGAGCCGAGCGGGATCATGCCGCGGTCAAGGGCGTAATCCTTGTCCGACAGGCGCCGGAGGTAACGCATCAGCTTGGTCTCGGTGTGGTGCGAGTTGAACACCGGGTGCGACATGTAGTCGATCACCCGAAGCTCACTCACGCCCAGCCCAAACTCGCTAGCCCCGCCGTCGCCGGAACCGAACTCGGCGAGCGTCTGCACGACATCATCGATCGTGGCCTGGCTCGTGAGTTCGTCGGCCGAAACCCGCAGGTGACCGTCGTCGCTGGTAAAGACGAGGATGCCCTTGTCATACAGCGCGCTCACGGCCGCCTCGGTACGATTACCGAGATCGAGTTCGATCGTGTCGAAGAAGTCAGCGTGGCGAACGCTCACGCCCACATCGGCAAGACCCCGCGCCAGCGAGACTGCCTTGTCGTGGACGTCCTTTGCGAGGTTTTGCAGGCCGGCCGGGCCATGCCACACCGCATACATCGAGGCCATGACAGCGAGCAGGACCTGCGCGGTGCAGATATTACTCGTGGCCTTTTCGCGACGAATATGCTGCTCGCGCGTTTGCAGCGCAAGGCGGTATGCGGGCTGGCCGTCGGCATCCTTGGACACGCCGACGAGTCGGCCCGGCAGCTGGCGCTGGAGCTTTTCGGTCACCGAAAGGTATCCGGCGTGCGGGCCACCAAAGCCCATCGGAACGCCAAAGCGCTGGGTGCTACCGGCGGCGATATCGGCGCCCAGGGAGCCAGCGGACGGGAGCACCGTTGCGGCCAGCAGATCCTGGACGATGATGACGAGCGCGCCGGCGCCATGCGCGGCGGAGGCGAGGGCTCGCACGTCCTCGGCGGGGCGTACTCGACCGGAGGCTCCGGGGTATTGGATGACGACCGCGAACACGTCGTACAAGTCGACGCCGGGCTCGAGGTCGGACAGCTCGACGGAAACGTCCGTCGCGTTCGTCCGGGTCATCACGACATCGCGCGTCGTATCGAAGATATCGGCGTCGAGCAGCACCTTGCTTCCCTTGCGGGTCGCGCGGCGTGCGAGCGCGATCGCTTCGGCGACGGCAGTGCCTTCATCGAGCATCGAGGCGCCCGCAACGTCCGTGCCGGTCAGCTCCGAGACCATGGTCTGGAAGTTAATCAGAACCTCGAGGCGTCCCTGCGAAATCTCCGGCTGGTAGGGCGTATAAGCCGTGTACCAGCCCGGGTTTTCGAGGACGTTGCGCTGAATAACGGCAGGGGTCCGGGTGTTGTAGTAGCCCTGGCCGATAAGCGAGGTGTTGACGATATTCTTGTCGGCGTACTGCTGCAGGCGAGCGATGACCCCGGCCGGCGAGTCGGCGTCCGGAATTCCGGCGGACCAGTCCTCCGTCAGGATCGAACTCGGAACCGCAGCATCGATGAGCTCATCGAGATCGGCGACCCCGAGGGCCGACAGGAGCTCGGTCAGCTCATCACCGGTCGGCCCGATGTGGCGAGGAATAAAGTCGGTCACTGACCGCCACCTGCCGCAAGCTCCTCGTAGGCGGCCGCGTCCATGAGCTCGCCTTCTTCTTCCACGTTCACCTTGAACAACCAACCGCCTTCGAACGGCTCCGAGTTCACCGTTTCGGGAGCATCGACGACGGCGTCGTTGACCTCGGTGACGGTTCCGGTGACCGGGGAGATGAGGTCCGAGACGGACTTCGTCGACTCGATCTCGCCACAGACCTCACCGGCCGTGACCTCGGAGCCGACATCGGGAAGGTCGACGTAGACGACATCACCGAGCGCGTCGGCCGCAAAGTCCGTGATGCCGACGGTGCCATCGCTGCTGACCCATTCGTGGTCAGAGCTATATTTACGATCGGTGGGAATAGCCATGATTCTCCTTATGGCGGGTTGTTACTTGGAACGGGTGTAAAACGGTGGGGAGACGACGATCATCGGCTGGGACTTGCCGCGCACCTCGATGTCGAGCTCGGTCCCTTCGGCAGGGGCCGGCAGCGTGACACGCGCAAGTGCGATGGGATAGCCCAGGGTCGGAGAGAGCACACCCGAGGTGACGACGCCGATCTCCTGACCGTCCTGCTTGACGATGCTGTCGGCGCGCGCGGCGCGACGGCCCTCGCCCTGCAGTCCGATGAGCGCGTAGCGCGGTTCGCGATCGGCGAGCGCGTCGCGACCGATGAAGTCGTGGTCGAACTTGACCATCCGGCCCATGCCGACATCGCCGGGGGCGAGTTCGGTCGACAGTTCGTGACCGTACAGCGGCATCCCGGCCTCAAGGCGGAGCGTGTCGCGGCAGGCGAGGCCGCACTGGGTCAGGCCATGGGTCTCGCCAACCTCGAGGAGTCGGCGCCATGCGTCCGGGGCCTTATCGCCGGGCAGGTAGATCTCAAAGCCGTCCTCGCCCGTGTACCCGGTGCGGGCGACGAGCACGTCGGTGCCATCAAACGTCGTGGGCGTGATCGAGTAGTACTTGATACCGGTCGCGTCGCCGAATCCGGCAGCGTCCATGATCTCGACGGAACGCGGTCCCTGCACGGCGATGATGGCGCGCTCGCGGGTGCGGTCGCTGACCGTGATGTTCGGGTCGATCTCGCCGCAGCGCTTGGTCAGTTCCTCGACCACGACCAGACGGTTCGAGGCATTGGCGACGACAAGATATTCGTCATCAGCAAGACGGTAGACGATGAGGTCATCGAGGATTCCGCCCGAGGCATCAGTCAGCATCGAATATTTCGCGCGGCCAACGCTCATGGCATCCATCGGAGAGATAAAGCAACGATTGAGCCCCCCAGCGGTACGCTCCCCCGTCACGGAAATCTGGGCCATGTGTGACAGGTCGAAGATTCCCGCCGCGGTGCGCACAGCCTCGTGTTCGACGCGGTCCGAGGTGTACCGCACCGGCATATTCCAACCGGCGAAGTCGATGAGGTGAGCACCTGCTGCTTCATGCACTGGCAGCAATGGCGTGGTGAGCAGTGTCGAATCTGGGGTCATGGGCATCTCCATCCTTGGATTTTCCCCCTCTGTACCTTTGCCTGAGAGATTCACCGGGCGGGCCGGTTTACACCATCGGCGAGGCTTTACGCCTTCTTTCCAGATTGGCCTCATCACAGCGGTGCTGGTGCCTGAGAGTGTGCGGGGTGCTTGCTCCTACGGCGTCGGTTGACCGACTCTCCCGCTGTGAATCCGTGCGGCCCGATATGTGATTGTGCCCCAACGCTATCAAGCCTTTGTGTCGGCCGTCACCCCGCGTCGCCGACGGCGCTAACTTGCGGTCGGGTATTCCGCGGCCGGGGTATCGACCCAAGGCGGAGGCATCCCTACGGCAAGCGCGGAATTGACGAGAAGCGCGAGGTTGTAATCGGGTACTTCGGCAAGGCATTGCTCGACCAACACCCGGGCCCGCACCCCGTCTCCGGCGTACCACGCGAGGTATCCCCCGATGCCACAGATCTCCGCATGCAAACCGGACGCGGTGGCCGAAGCGATGCGTGCGAGGGCGTCGAAGACGAGATGGAAATCCTGCGCCGAGCGCACGGGGCCGGAAATGATCGCGTCGTTGATCTCGGAAGGCGTGAGCCCCTCGAAGCGGGCCGCTGAGCCACCATCACGAATGCACGTTGCGATGAACGTATCGCGAGGCGTCATAGCGTGCAGCGCGAGCGCAAGCGCCGCGAGCTGGGTCGTCGTGGCGCGACCCAGCATCGCTTGCCGCCATGCCGCCTTCAGGCACTCCGCTGCCAGGCCGTCATCAGGCAGGGGCGCATCGGCGCTCGCGGAGGGTGCGGGAAAGGCAAATGACTCGCTGGAGGGCTGCAGCGCCCGGCCCGAGACTACAAGCTCTGCCACGGCAGGAGTGGTCTCCCACTCGCGACGCGTCAGCGTGTCGTGTTCGCCCTCGTCGTCGATCACGACGATGTGCTCGTCGCCGACCGCAACCGTCCCGAGAACGGGCAGGACATGGTCGATGCCGGCAGCAAATTCTTCGAGCAGCTCACCTGCGGCAGTGAGGTCCTCTCCGGTGCCGACGACCAGGCAGCAGTCGGTGCGATAGCGCAAGAGCGGTTGGAGCGAGACGGCAATTTCGCGCCGGGTCATAGCGCTGGCGTCGTGGATGTCGAGGCGGGCGAGCGGACCGAGGACGACGTCGGAAGTGTCGTGGGCGGTCAGGCCCACCACAACAAAGGAGTCGGCCGGGAAGTAGCCAAGTGAGTACGGGACGGTCGAGGATGCCGCGACCAAGAGGTCGCGCTTGCGGGACGAGGGCAGGGAAGAAAAACCGTGATCAGTCATGTAGTCAGCCAACGCGAGGCCTCCGATAGGGATGGCCGCGCGTACCCGTGCCTGTGGATGGCGGGGGAAGGTCTGCCGAGCTGTGAACGACCGCGGCGAAGGAACGTAAGCTGGGATGTATGCCAACCGATGCCACGTTTGCTGATCACGTCTCCGCTCGCGTCCGCGAGATTCTGGCGGATACCGCCGCGTCATTCGGCGATATCTCTCCCGCCGTCGACGAGTTCTTCGTGCCGGCGTTTGAGTTGACTTCAGGTGGCAAACGGATGCGGGCTCGGCTCATGGCAACGGGCGTCGCGGTCGCCCAAGGTTCCTCTGATCTTGACGATGCGGTGGTGGAACTCGGCGCCGCGCTCGAGCTCTTCCAGGCCGCGGCCCTCGTCCATGATGACATCATCGACGACTCCGATTCCCGACGCGGGAAACCGGCCACGCACGTCGCGTTCGCCCAGCGCGCCCCTAGGGAAAGCCTGGAAAAGCCCGAGATCCTCGGAAAGAACTCCGCGATCCTGCTGGGCGATCTCCTCATTGTCCTGGCCGATCAAGCTGCCGCGCGAGCCTTCGCCGGGCTCGCGACGGCTGCGCGGCAGCGCTGCGTCGCACTCTGGAGTGAAATGACCAGCGAGGTCGCCATCGGCCAGTATCTCGACGTCCTGAACTCGACCCTGCCGATCGCACACACATCAGCGAGCGAGTCCCTCGCCGCGGCTCTGCGCGTCGTGCGACACAAGTCGGCACGTTACTCCGTGGAACACCCCCTCACGTTGGGAGTGGCGCTCGGTGGTGGGAATGATACTCTGATCGCCGCGCTCGCCCGCGTCGGCCTGCCCCTCGGCGAAGCCTTCCAGCTGCGCGACGATGACCTCGGCGTCTTTGGCGATCCGGCCGAGACCGGCAAGCCTGCCGGCGATGACCTGCGCGAGGGCAAGCGCACGCCGCTGCTTGCCTTAACGCGTCAGGTGGCGAACGAATCCGAGCTCGAGACGCTCGAAACGCACCTCGGCAACCGCCAACTCGAGGCAGACCTCATCTCTGAATTGCGCGAGATTATCGAACGCAGTGGAACGCGAGCCGAGCACGAGAAGCTCATCCAGGAAAAGCTCGACGAGTCACTGACCGCCCTGGCGGATGCGAACGTGCCAGCCGATGCCGCCGCGACGCTCACCGAGCTCGCCCACCGGCTAGCGCACCGCACCGCCTAGCGCGTCATAGTGCCGTTGAAATGATGGCGCGACGTACGGCGTGGACATGTCCCGCGCGCATCGCGGCCAAGGGCGACTGCCCTAATTCGTCGTTATGCGACACGAGCCAGAGCGAGGCCTCGGCAACCGTCAGCTCTTGATCAAGCAGTGCCAGGACGGTCCCGCGGAGTGCGGGATTGACCTGAAGCTCGCCGCCGCGCTCTTCGAGGGCGAACTCCGGGATGCGTTTGCCCTCGTCCGTCTCGATCTCGACGAGATCGTACGCGCGTACGAGATTGCGAACTCGATGCTCGGGGACGTCCATGATCTCAGCGAGCTCCGCTCGGGAATAGAGGCGGCCGGTAAGGGCGGTATCGTGCTTAGTCACGCGTCCATCGTATCGGCAGCGCTCAGCAGCGCTCACGCAGCAAAGAGGAGTTAATCGCAACACTATAGTCGTCTTCATCATTTGTTTGTCAGAGCGACACGCGGAGCGCTATAGTCACATTGGTATCACTTTTCACGATCTCCACTTTTGTCACACGAGTAACGCCGTGAGTGAGAAGCCGCGCTCCATGCGAAAAGGAACATGATGACCCTCCGCCCTAACCGCGCCACGGTCGCCAGTGCTGCAATCGTTGGCCTCATCGCCCCTGGTCTCAGCGCCACCGCCGCCCCTGCGGCGGCATCCACCGCCACGACGCAGGCTCCCCTGCCGGCCGCGAACCCGACGTCGCTCGCACCGAAGCTTTCGGTGACGCCGGTGCAAGCGCCCGCCGTGCGCACGGCTCCCGCTGCCGAGGTCACCTATCGAGTGGTCCGCGGCGACTCGTTTTGGAAGATCGCCCGCAAGTTCAGTGTGGATATGAATAAGCTGGCAGCCCACAACGGATTGACGCTCTCATCGATCATCCATCCGGGCCAGATGCTGCGCATCCCTTCCGATACCCCCGCTGCTCAGCCCGCGGCACCGAAGCGCGCGACCGCCACTGCCGCTGCCACCCACAAGGTCGCTCGCGGTGAGACGCTGTCGGGTATCGCGAAGAAGTACTCGACGTCGACGAGTGAGCTGGTTGCGCTGAATAAGCTGGCCAACGCGAACCGCATCTACGTCGGTCAGGTGCTCAAGATCGCCTCGTCGGGCCAGGCCACGCCCGCGAAGCCCGCGGAAAAGCTCGTTCCCGACACGTTCCTGGGACGAACCTATCCTAAGGCCGTGGTGAACGCGGCCAACAAGAACAAGGCCATCTTGAACTCGATCGAGGTGCCGAGCCGCGCGCAGATGCAGCAGATCGTGCGCCAGACCGCGAATCAGATGGGCGTTGACCCCTCGCTCGCGCTCGCCGTCGCGTTCCAGGAGTCGAGCTTCAACCACCGCTCGGTCTCGCCCGCGAACGCGATCGGCACGATGCAGGTCATCCCGTCCTCCGGTACCTGGGCTTCCCAGCTCGTGGGCCGCAAGCTCAACCTGATTGACCCGCACGATAACGCCGTTGCGGGCGTCGCGATTCTCCGCCAGTTGCTGCGGACCGCGCCGAACGTTGATTCCGCGATCGCCGGCTACTACCAGGGCCTCGGCTCGGTGAAGAAGAACGGAATGTTCGAAGACACGAAGGTCTACGTCAGCAGGATCAAGGCGCATCAGGCCAAATTCCGCTAACCACCGGTTAAGAGCGCCACGCCCTGACACGTGCGTGGCGCTCCGCCATGTGACGAGCCCGGTGCCCTACCATGCACACTGTGGGCGAAAGTGTGTCTGAAACGGAGCCGGTGATCATCGATCACCGCTACCGCATTGTGCGCCGCATCGCCCGCGGCGGGATGTCCCAGGTCTATGTCGCCCACGATCAGCGTCTGGAGCGCGATATCGCGCTGAAGATCATGCACCCCTACCTCGCGGAGTCCGAGGAGTTCGTGCGGCTCTTCCGCCGCGAGGCGCGCGCCGCAGCTCGCCTCTCCCACCCGGGGGTTGTCGCCGTCCACGACCAGGGGCAAACCGGGGACTCCTTCTATCTCACGATGGAGTACGTCCCGGGCGGTAACCTCCGCCAACGCCTGGACCGCGAGGGCAGCCTCACCCTCGAGACGGCGCTCGATATTACTGAGCAGATCCTCGCCGCCCTCGACGCGGCCCACCGCGGCGGACTCGTCCACCGGGACGTGAAGCCCGAGAACGTCTTGCTGCCGACCTCCGGGGGCGTCAAAGTCGCGGATTTCGGCCTCGCGCGCGCAGTGTCGGAGGCATCGATGTCGGGCACCTCGACGGTCCTTGGCACCGTCGCCTATCTCGCTCCCGAGGTCGTGACTGACGGGGTCTCCTCCCCCGCCGCCGACGTCTACGCCGTCGGCATCCTGCTGTACGAGATGCTCACCGGAGCGCCCCCGTTTACCGGCGAGCGACCGATCCAAGTCGCATTCAAGCACGTGAACGACTCGGTCCCGGCCCTGTCAGAGACCATCGACTGGATCCCAAGCGAGGTCGACGAGTTCGTTGCGGCGCTCGTCGCGCGCTCAACGTCGGACCGCGAACCCGATGCCGCGACGGCGCTGGCCCACCTGCGTCGCGTGATCGAGGACCTGCCACCGGATCTCTTGGCAAAGCGCCACGAGGTCGCGCCTCGTATCCCCGCGGAAGCGGAACAAGTCGACCCCGGCCCGGACGCGACCCAGGAAATCTCCACGCGCAATACGGCCTTGATCGACCGCGGCGCGAAGCCGTCCAAGGTCGCTGTGCCGATCGGCGCGGTGAAAAAGAAACCTAAAGCTGATAGGCCCCACCGCCGCAGGCGCTGGCCTCTCGCCCTTGCCCTGATCGTGCTGCTCGCTACCGGCGCCGGGGCCACCTGGTGGTTCACCATCGGTCCGGGCGGCACGCGCGAGCTGCCCGCCGTCGCGGGTACCGCGGAGGCGAGCGCGGTCGACCAGATTCGCAACAACGAGCTCGAGGTCCATATCAGCCGCGAGTACCACGACACGATCGAATCCGGCGTCGTGATTGAAACCGACCCGGGCCCCGGAAAGGTCCGCGTCGGCACCACGGTCAACATCATCGTCTCCAAGGGCATCCGCACCGTCACGGTTCCAGAGGTCGTCGGCGTAAGCGAAGCCGACGCCGACTCCGCGCTGCAGAAGGCGGGCGTCACCAAGGGCGAAACGGCGAAGGAGCACTCCGATACCGTGCCCGCAGGCACGGTCATCTCCGCGAGCCACAATCCTGGTACGGTCATTCCCCACAACGAGTCGGTCACCCTCACTGTCTCCGACGGGCCGGCACCGATCACTTTCCCCGACGTTGTGGGCCAGGCCCGGGCCGAAGCCGAAGCCGCCCTCGGTGAGCTCGGCCTGAAGATCTCGATTGCCGAAGAGTTTTCCGACAGCGTTGACAAGGGCCGCGTCATTTCGATGTCGCCCGCAGCCGGCGCCGCTGGCCACCGACTCGATTCGGTCTCGCTCGTCGTCTCCAAGGGGCCGGAACTTTTCGAGGTGCCGTCCGTCTTTGCCAAGCAGGTGGAAGAAGCCGAGCAGGTCCTGAGAAACGCGGGCTTCAAAGTCAAGGTCGAGCGCGTCCTTGGCGGCGTGTTCGGCACCGTCCACTCCCAGGATCCGAAGGCCGGCACGATGGTGCCCAAGGGCACGACGATCACGATCAAGGTCGTCTAGCAACAACAATCCGCCCGGCAGCCCCACCGTGGGGACCACCGGGCGGTTCTCGTATCGTTAGTGGTCGGTGTTCTCCGCCGCCTCAACGCTCTGGCCGATCTCGCTCATGAGATCGGTGAACCATTCCTGCGTGATGTCGAAGGCCTTGCCGCCCGCGATCCGCGGGAACTCGATGGCGCGCAGAACGTTGCCCTGCTCCTCGTCGTGTCCGATGACGCCGGAGACGTCCTCGAACGCACACTGCACGGCGAGGTCGGTCATCGACTTGATCAGGCGCAGGTCCTCCGCGTTGGCGCGAGCCGAGCGCGAGAAGTAGCCCGACTTTTGGACCATGACCTTCTCGGCGCCGATCTTTTCCGCGAACTGCTTCGCGAACCACTGGCCGGGGTTAATCTTGTCGAGCTTGACGTGACCGAACGGGTCGCGCTCGACCTCTTCGCCCTTGGCCTCCATCTCCGCGACGATCTCGGGCACGCCGGCGCCTTCCGACAGGAAGATGTTGACGTTGCCGAGCTCGTCCATGACGCCGCGCAGCCGCTCGGCTTCGGCGTCGAGGTCGAAGTGCATTTCCGGCAGGAAGATGCCGTGGACATCCCAGCGTTCTTGCGTGAGGCCCAGCGCCGGGGCCCACTTTTGGGTCGGCAGCCATTCGCGGTACGCCTTGGCAGCAGCAGCGGTCAGCCAACCACAGTGGCGTCCCATCACCTCGTGCACGATGAGCATGCGCGGGTTGGAGCGGTGTTCGCCGATGACGTTCTGCGCGAAGCGCGAGGCCTGCTCGGCCGCGGTCCAGGCGCCGAGCGACTGGCGAATCGGGATGACGTCGTTATCGATCGTCTTCGGCAGCCCGACGACGATCATGTGGTAGCCGTTGTCCTCGAGGTAGGCGGCGAGGTCGGCGGCGGTGGTGTTCGTGTCGTCGCCACCAATCGTGTGCAAAACGTCGACGCCGTCCTTGCGCAGCTGTTTTGCGGCGACCTGCAGCGGATCTTCGCCTTCCTTGACGAGGCCGCGCTTGACGAGGTCCTTAGCGTTGGTGAGCTTCACCCGGGAGTTACCGATGGGCGAGCCACCGAAGTTGTGGAGATTTCCCGCACTGGCGCGGGCTTCGTCGTCAATGGTGATGTAGTTACCGGTCAACAGGCCGTGGTAACCGTACTTATAGGCGATGATCTCGACTTCAGGGGCGATTTCGGTGTAGCGCTCAATCAGGCCACCAACGGCCGACGAAAGGCATGGGGCAAAGCCACCGGCAGTAAGTAGAGCGACGCGAGAGACGGTCATCGATTTCCTTCCCTAGGGGTGTTGCACCCCCAAGTTTAGACGGTGATGACCGCCCCGTTGCTGCGAAGGTCCTAGTCCTTCTCGGGTTTCGTCTCGCCCGGCTCGTCGGCCGCCTCTGCTTCGCTCTTATCGCTCGAGCTGCCGGGCCATTTGAGTGCTTCACCGGCGACGCGTTTGCCTTCGGCGACCTCTTCTTCGCTCGGTTCTGGGACCGCGAGCGGCGGGGTCGGGCGGCCACCGGGCGCGGCCGTCGGGCTCGTCGTCGGGGTCGTGGCCTCTTCGATGCTCATGCCCTTTGCGACCTTGGCCTTAACCGTCGCGGCGTACATGTCGACGTATTCCTGGCCGGAGAGCTGCATGAGCGAATACATGATTTCGTCGGTCACGGAGCGCAGGATGAAGCGGTCGTTTTCGAGCCCGCGGTAGCGCGAGAAGTCCAGGGGTTCGCCGATGACGACGCCGATGCGCACGAGCTTCGGGATGCGTTTGCCGATCGGCTGCGCAATATTCGTGCCGATCATCGCGACCGGGATGACGGGGGCGCCCGATTCGAGCGCGAGGCGCGCGACGCCGGTCTTGCCGCGGTACAGGCGGCCATCGGGGCTGCGCGTGCCCTCGGGGTAGATGCCGAACAGCTCGCCATCAGTCAGGCGCTTGAGGCCCGTACGGAGCGCGGCCTCGGAGGCGCGGCCGCCACCGCGGTCGACGGGAATCGTTCCGACGCCGCGCATGAACGCGGCCACTGCCTTACCTTTGATCCCCTTCCCGGTGAAGTAATCAGACTTCCCGAGGAAGACGACCTCGCGCTGGATCATCAGCGGGAGGAAGAAAGAGTCGATCACCGCCAGATGATTCGAGGCGAGGATTGCCGGCCCCGTCGCCGGAATATGATGAGCCCCACGAACCCACGGTTGATAGAACACCCGCATCGCGGAGCCCACCGTGGCCTTCATGAACTGGTAAAACAATGCTCAGCCTTTCACGCGCCTGGATTACATCCTAGAGTGCAGGTATGGCAGCACGCGGATCCCATCCCGAAGACGACCATCGTCTCACGGATAATGAACAACGAGCCTGGGACAATCTTACCCGTGAGATCGGTCCGCTCGCGAACCTCGGGAACCCGCGCGACTACCACGTGGAGGAAGATGCAGACGACGAGTCCTTCGTTCCGCCGGACCCGCAGCTGCCGCCGACACCGACCCACGTCAAGGTGCCGTGGATCGTCTTGACGCTGTCTCTCATCGTCATCGTCTTCGTCGGATACCAGAATTGGCCCTGGTTTTGGGGCCTTGCCGCATTCGTCGCCGCTGCCTGGGCAATTGTCGTGTTGCTGCGCCAACTCCCGAATGAACGCGGCAACCGCGAACCGCGCGTCTGATTAGTCCCGACGAGCGAGGTCTCCGGCGCCGATCATGCCGCCGTCGTTTTCGAACGTGGAGATCACAAGCGGTGCGAGCGGACGATTTTCCATCGCGAAGAGGTTTTCCTTAAACGACCGACGCGCGGGCTCGAGCAGCACATCGCCGGCGCGCGAGACGCCACCGCCGATGACGATGAGTTCCGGATCGAGCACCGCCGCGAGCGAGGCTGCGCCGCGGCCGACCCAGTACCCGAGATGCGAGACGAGCTCGAGACCTGCCTCGTCCCCATCCGAAGCGGCCTGGGTGACGTCCTGGCCACGCAGCTTGGAGCGATCCCCGGCATAGGTGCGCACGCCGCCCATGTAGGTCGGTTCCGAGATCTCCCGGCTGCGGGCCGCGCGGGTCAGCGCCGTGCCGGAGGCGTACATCTCGAGGCAGCCTTCGTGGCCGCATCCGCAGTAGTGCCCGAACGGCACGGCGACCATATGGCCGATCTCCCCCGCGCCACCGAACGCGCCGCGCACGAGCTTGCCGTTGACAATGATCGCGCCGCCGAGGCCCGTGCCGATCGTCATCATGACCATGTCGGAGACCTCGCGGCCCGCACCGAACTGGAATTCGGCCCACCCGGCCGCATTCGCGTCGTTTTCCACGACGACCGGCAGCGACAGCCGCTCCGACAGGATCTGGCCGAGCGGATGGTCACGCCAGGCGACGTTACCCGCGAATCGGACAGTGGAGCGGTCGGCCCCAACGAAACCACAGGCGGCAACGCCGACAGCTTCGATGTCATAGGTCCGCGCGAAGTTCTGGACCGCCGAGACGATGCCGTCTTCGATCACCTCGGGCGACGTGGGGTCGGTCGGCCACTGGGTCGACTCGAGAAGTTTACCTTCTTCACTCACCACTCCCGCCGCGATTTTGGTGCCTCCGATGTCCACGCCGACGGTCGTCATGGTGATTTCCTTTCAGTTGAAGAAAGAGGTTTTGTCTCTAGTCACGATTCTACGAACACTGAGCACAATGATGGCATTTCGTCGCCACTTCATCGTTACGATCGGACAACTACCCCCGGTCCGGCCTGCCCTGACCCTTCCCAAACCACGAGAGCCGTGATGAACAAGCCCTTCAGCGTCCCGCTGCCCGTGTCCGTATCCGATGACCAGACCATCGTGAGCTACGTCGTGAAACACGCCGCGCAGCATCCTGAGCACGCCCTTTTCGAGATCAACGACGGTGGCACCTGGCGCAAGCTCTCCGCTCGCGACGTCCTCACACAGGTGCGAGGCCTCGCCGTCCTGCTCTATCGCCACGGGCTCCGCCGCGGCGATGCGGTCGCGATGATGAGCCGCACCCGGCTTGAATGGTCCCTGCTTGATCTCGCGGCCTGGTATCTCGGAGCGACCGTCGTCCCGGTGTATGAATCGAGCTCTGCCGAACAGACCCAGTGGATCCTGTCCGATTCGGCGGCCGTCCTTGCAGTCGCCGAAACCTCTGACCTCGCCGCAGTCATCACGGCCGCCCGCGACGTCGAAGACGGCCATCGCGTCGAGACGACCCTCATCATCGATAAGGGCGAATTCATCGCCCCCGAGCCAACGGAAGCTGAACTCGCCGAAATCGAGCAGCTGTACGCGAAGCGCTCCCTTTCCGATATTGCCACGATCATTTACACCTCGGGCACGACGGGCAAGCCCAAGGGCGTCGAACTCACGCAGGGCAATTTCGTCACGCTGTCCGAAGGCATCCTCGTCGATCTGCACGAGGTCGTAGCCGACGAGGGCACGCGCACGCTGCTGTTCTTGCCGATGGCACACGTCTTCGCGCGCATCCTGTCCGTCCTGTGCATCATCCAGGGCGTCCCGCTCGGCCACATCCCCGACACCGCGCA
This sequence comes from Bowdeniella nasicola, assembly GCF_001907295.1. Lineage (GTDB taxonomy): Bacteria > Actinomycetota > Actinomycetes > Actinomycetales > Actinomycetaceae > Bowdeniella > Bowdeniella nasicola. The sequence goes on along the minus strand of NZ_MQVR01000026.1, from coordinate 2,278 downwards.
GGCCGTCTCGGATATCGCGACGTTCAAACCGACGTTCCTCATGTCGGTGCCGCGGATTTGGGAAAAGGTCTACACGGGCGCCGAACAAAAGCAGGGCGGCGGCCTCAAACGCCGGATCTTCATCTGGGCCGTGCGCGTCGCGATCGCCTATTCGCGTTCACTCGATGCCGGTGGCCCCTCGCCGGCCCTGAAGGCGCAACACCGCCTCGCCGACAAGCTTGTCCTGTCGAAGCTGCGTGCCGCACTCGGCGGTAACCTCACCTACGCGATCTCCGGTGGTGCACCGCTCGGCGAGCGGCTCGGTCACTTCTACCGCGGGGTCGGCCTCGTCATGCTCGAAGGCTATGGCCTCACCGAAACCACTGCGCCGCTCACCGTGAACCGCCCCGACAAAACGTCGATTGGCTCGGTCGGCTATCCCCTGCCCGGCACCTCGATCGCGATCGCCGACGACGGTGAGATCCTCGCCAAGGGTGTCGGCGTGTTCGAGCGCTATCACAACAATGAGCAGGCGAACGCCGAGGCCTTCCGCGACGGTTGGTTCGCGACCGGCGACCTCGGCGACATGGACGAAAACGGCTTCGTGCGGATCACGGGCCGCAAGAAGGAAATCATCGTGACCGCGGGCGGCAAGAACGTCGCTCCCAGCCAGCTCGAAGACCGGCTGCGTGTGCATCCCCTCGTCTCGCAGTGCATGGTTGTCGGCGACGGCCGCCCGTTCGTCGGGGTGCTCGTCACGCTCGACCGCGACATGCTGCCCATTTGGCTCAAGAACAAGGGCATCGAGAACCTGTCCATCGAGGAAGCAAAACAGCACCCTGTCGTCTTGGAACGCCTCAACGGCGCGATTAAGCGCGCGAACGTGGGAGTCTCCCGGGCCGAGTCCATCCGCGCGATGCGGATCCTCGATGACGACTTCACGGTCGACAATGGCGCCCTCACGCCCTCGCTGAAGGTCAAGCGCCACGTCGTGACCGAGCGCTACGCCAAGGACATCGACGCCCTGTATGCCGATGCCAAGCGCGAACGGGACGCCAACGGCGCTTCCTAACGAGCGATGTCGGCGCCCCGGCGTAGGGTGTCGACCATGCCCCTATCCGCGATCCAGGGTCGCCGGTTCGAGCTCGATGCCCCCACCGGCGAGCCCGTTCAGCTGAGCTTTGAGGATCTCGGCACGCCCCTGTCGGAGGTCACGTTCGTCGTCGTTGACCTAGAGACGACGGGGGCGCGCTCGCATGGCTCAGCAATCACCGAGATCGGCGCCGTCAAAGTGCGTGGCGGCGAGGAACTCGGCTCGTTCCAGACACTCGTGCGACCGAGCGAGCCGATCCCGCCTGCCATCCAAGCCCTCACGGGCATCACGAATGGCATGGTCGCCCAGGCGCCTCCCATCGAGGCCTGCTTCGCGTCCTTTCTCGAGTTCGCGGGATTCGACCGCGGCAACGTCCTCGTAGCCCACAACGCCAGTTTCGACGTCTCCTTCTTGAAAGCCGCGGCCAAAGACCTCGACTATGTGTGGCCCCGCCCGCTCGTCGTCGACACGCTTTGGCTCGCCCGTCGCGTCGTCACCAAGACCGAGGCCCGCAACCACAAACTCGCGACGCTGGCGGCGCTCTTCGGTGCGAGCACGCGCCCGAACCACCGGGCGCTCGATGATGCCCGCGCGACCGTCGATGTCCTGCACGCACTCCTCGAACGCGTCGGCCCGCTCGGCATCACGCACGCCGAGGACCTCGCCTCGATCACCAATCCGGTGCCGCAACGCCGCCGACGCAAGACGACACTCGCCGACGACCTACCGACCACGAGCGGCGTCTACCTCTTTGAAGGCCCCGGCGGCGAGGTGCTGTATGTGGGAACGGCGAAGAATATTCGGCGCCGCGTCCGCAGCTACTTCACGTCTTCCGAACAGCGCAAACGCATCGGTGAGATGGTCGACCTCGCCCACCGGGTGCGTGCCATCACCTGCTCGGGACCACTCGAAGCGAGCGTTCGCGAACTGCGTCTCATCGCCGCGAACGACCCGCCCTATAACGTCCGGTCCAAGCGGCCGGGGCGCACCCGCTTCATCACGCTCACGACCGAGCCGCATCCGCGTGCCATCGTCACCGCGAAGGCACCCGTGGACGAGCGCGCCACCTGGGGTCCGTTCCCGTCTCGGTCCATGGCTCAGCTCGCGCTAGCTGTAGTTCCTTGGGACGTTGCGAACGGTCGAGATGAGATGAAGACCTCCGGCAGGATGTGGGTTACCACACTCGCATCCAGTCACCGGAGGTCT
>NZ_MQVR01000025.1 GCF_001907295.1 Bowdeniella nasicola | reverse complement strand
CAGCGGGGTAGAAGTCCGCCCATCATCGGGGACCTCGACGTCTACCCCCAACACCCTTGCCCGATCGGCGCGCCCACACTCAACTCTGAAGAGCCTGATTCCCAGCCAGTACGTGTTCATCAATTACGGCTGTTGAAACTCACGGGTACCAGCTAGTAATGGAAGCGGCTGGGGCTTGTCTGGCATGGGCCGGACGGACTGCGCAGCGGGGCGCGGGGCCCCGGCTCAACCGCCAGCGCCCGCCGCGCGACATCTGATCCCTCCCGGGTATATCGCCCGCCCGAAGTGTGGTCTTACGCTCATATGTCTTTGGTCCTTTTGTGCAGCCGAAACTAAGAGGTAAGGTGACGCTTACATTCACCTGCGACGGATCCTGGAGGGATCACCCATGAAACGCACTGTTGCGGCGTTGCTCGGCGCTCTTGCGCTGTTTGCTGCCAGCTGTTCACCCGCCACCGAGGCCCCCGCATCGAAGAGCAAGGGCACGATGACGGTCTTCGCGACGACGGGCTATATCGGGGACGCGGTCACCCGGATTGCTCCCAAGGCTGAAGTCACGGTCATGGTGAAGCCGGGCGGCGACCCCCACACCTACCAGCCGTCGACGCAGGACGTGGAGAAGATGAAAAGCTCCGACGTTGTGCTCTGGAACGGGCTGCATCTCGAAGCGATGATGGAAAAGCAGCTGAAGTCGCTCGGCGATAAACAGCTCGCGGTCGGCGAGCAGATCGATAAGTCGAAGCTGTTGCCCTGGCCCGAAAAGGACGACGAGGGCAACGAGCTGCACGACCCGCACATCTGGAACTCGCCGGATATTTGGCAGGAGGTCGTCGACCAAATCGCGACCAAGCTCTCGGCCCAGCAGCCGGAGAACAAGGCGGAATTCGAAGCGAACGCCAAGAAGTTCAAGGACGAGATCGCCGAGATGAAGAAGTCCGCGGAGACCCAGCTCGCCGCGGTTCCGAAGGAGCAGCGCCACCTCATCACGGGCCACGACGCGTTCCAGTACTACGGCAAGACCTTCGGCATCGATATCCGTGCGACCGACTTTGTCACGAGCGAATCCCAGCTGTCCGCGGCCGAGCTCGACGAGCTCGCCACCTTCATCGCCGAGAAGAAGCTGCCGGTGGTCTTCCAGGACAACCTGAAGAACCCGCAGGCCATCACAGCGCTGAAGGAAGCGGTGCGCGCCAAGGGCTGGGAGGTGGAGGTCTCCGACGAGGAACTCTTTGCCGACTCTCTCGGCGACCACTCGCCGGTCGACACCTACATCGGCGCCTTCACCCACAACACCGAGGCCATCGTCAAGGGCCTGACCAAGAAGTAATCAGGAGAATTCATGCGCGCCCTAAGCCTGACCAACCTCACCGTTGCCTATCACGACGTGATGGCGCTGCGCGACGCGAACCTCACGGTCCCCGCTGGCGTCATCATGGGCGTCGTGGGGCCGAACGGCGCAGGAAAGTCGACGCTGATCAAAGGAGCGCTCTCACTCGTACCGACCCTTTCGGGCACGGCCGAGTTCTTCGGCGAACCCTTCAGCGCCGCGCGGCATCGGGTGGGCTATCTACCGCAGCACGCCTCAGTGGACTGGGACTACCCGGCCACCCTGTTCGACGTCGCCCTCATGGGCACGTTCGATTCACGGCGGTGGTTCGCGCGCGCAACCGCACGCGACCGCCAGGTAGCTCATGAGGCGCTTGCGGCTGTCGGTCTGGATGCACTCGCCGACCGACACGTGGGGGAAGTCTCGGGCGGGCAGCGCCAGCGAACGCTGCTCGCCCGAGTACTTGCCCACCAGGCCGATATCTACTTCATGGACGAACCGTTCGCCGGGGTCGATGTCGCGAGCCAGGACACGATCACCCGGGTGCTGCATGACCTGCGCGCGGCGGGTAAGACGATCGTCATCGTCCACCATGATCTCGCGACGATCCCGCAGCTGTGCGACGAGGTGGCACTCATCGACGGGACCGTCGTCGCCCACGGGCCTGTCGATTCCGTCTTCACGCGCGACCTCATCGACCGCACCTACGGGTTGGGGGACGTGAGCGCCGCATGCTGAGCCTGGTCGACTTCCTCACCACGCACACCTTTCGCCAGATGGTGATCGGGTGCGCGCTCATCGGCGCGCTCGCGGGAGCGATGGGCTGCTTCGTCTACCTGCGTAAACGCACACTCATGTCCGATGTCATCGGGCACTCCGCGACGACCGGAGTCATGGTCGCGTTCCTCACCGGCGCGCTCGTCCTCGGCATCGACGGTCGCTCGCTGTGGCTGCTCGTCGTCGGCTCCGTGCTCACCGGCACGATCGCGGCGGTTCTCGCCGATCGGATCGCCGAGCGGACGCGCGTCGGGATCGATGCGGCGATGGCGATCATGCTCGCGCTGTTCTTCGGCACGGGCATGATCCTGCTGCGCGTCATCGAGCGCTCGACGATCCGCGGACGCGGCGGGCTGAAGGACTACTTCTTCGGCAACGCCTCGCTGCTCACGACCGGGGACGTTACGACGATCGTCACGCTCGCCGTCCTCATCGGCGCGCTGCTGCTCGTCTTTTATCGGCCGCTTGCGCTGCACACCTTCGACCCGCTCGCGGCCGAAGTCTCCGGGGTGCGCTCCCGGATCGCGTCCCCGCTGCTGCTCGTCGGCGTCTCCGTCGCCGTCGTCGTCGGGGTGAAATCCGTCGGCCTCATCCTCATGGTCGCGCTCGCGGCCATCCCGCCGGCCACGGCCCGGCAACTCACTCGGCACTTGCACACGATGGTCGTGCTCGCCGCGGCGACCGGTGCATTCGGCGCGGTCCTCGGCAGCTACCTGTCCGTCGCGCTCGGCAAGGTGCCCACAGGCCCGGTGATCGTCCTGGTCTTGACCGCAATGCTGGTGCTCTCTCTCCTGTTCGCACCGCGTCGCTCGGTCCTGGCCAGGGCGGTCAACCGCCGGGGGCTCAAGCAGGAGGCCGTGGCATGAGTTTCGCCATCGCGGTCTTCCTCCTCGCGCGCGTCACCGCCGTCACGAGCGCGCTGCCCGGCACGTTCCTCGTGCTACGCCGCCAGTCGATGCTCGTCGACGCCATGAGCCACGCCGCCCTGCCCGGGATCGTGCTCGCCGCGCTCGTGCTCGGCTCGATCAACTCGCCGTGGCTCATCGTGGGGGCTGGGGCCGCCGCGATGCTCGTCGTCTTCGGCGCGCAGTGGCTGCGCTCGACGGGCCTCATCACCGGGGATGCCGATCAGGCGCTCGTGTTCCCGGCGTTGTTTTCGGTCGGCATTATCCTCATCTCGACGCGGTTCGCGCAGGTCCACCTGCACGAAGACGCCGTCCTCGTCGGGGATCTCAACTTCGCCGCGTTCCACCCGCTCATCCTTTTCGGGCGCGATTTCGGTCCGCAGTACATGTGGCTCATGCTCGGCGTGCTAGCGCTGAACGCACTTTTTCTCGCGATCTTCTACCGGCCGCTCACGCTCTCGACCTTCGACGAGGCCTACGCCCGCTCGCGCGGCATCGCGACGGGGGCGCTGAACTACGCGCTCATGGCGCTCGTCGCCATCAACGTCGTCGCGGCCTTCAACGCGGCGGGCGCCGTACTCCTCGTCGCGCTCATGATCGTCCCGCCCGCGACTGCGCTGCTGATCGCGCGCACCGTGCCGCAGCTCATCGCCTATGCGCTCGGCTTCGCGACGCTCGCGGCCGGCGTCGGGTTCTGGCTCGCCTACGCGACGGACGCCGCCACATCGGCGACGATGGCGGCCGTCGAGGGCGTGATGTTCCTACTCGTATGGGGCGTCGTCGCGGCGCGGAAGACCGCTCGGGCGCGCAAACTCGAAGTTGTCGGCTAGCGCCTTGGCGACGGCCTGACGGTTCGCGGTCCCCGCAGGGTTTTCGGCAATGAGCTGCGTGATCGAGATGCCCGCGACGCGCATCGCGAGCGCGGCGATCAGCCGGCGCTGCGTGAGGTCGTAGCGCGGGTTCAGGGCCTCGGCGAGGGCTTCTTCGATTTCCCGATTGTGCCCGAACGATGCGCTCATGAGGTGGGGGTAGCGGCGGAAGACCTCGCGTCGCAGCTGCCACAGTTCGGAGCGCTGCGACAGGTTGATGACGTAGTCGGTGACGGTGTGCTCCAGCATCGTCCACGGATCGAGGTGCTCCGGCAGGGAGCGCAGCTTTTCCGCGGCCGCAGCAGCCCGGTCCGGGTCGGCGCCCGTGAGGGCATCGTCCTTCGTGGGGAAATAGTTAAAGAACGTGCGGGGGGAGACCTCGGCTGCTTCCGCGATCTGGGCAGTCGTGACCTCGTCGAGGCCGCGCTCGGCGACGAGGCGGATCGCGGCCTCGTGGAGCGCGGCGCGGGTGCGGCGCTTGTTTTCTTCTCGGCGCCCTTCGCATGCGGTCATGGCATAAGAGTAGGACGAAACCCCAGCCGTACGAGCTCAGTGACGCCCACCGCCGAGTCTTCATCGGCCTCATGATCGGCATGCTCGCCGCCTCGATCTCCCAGACGATCGTCGGCCCGGCGATGCCGCGTATCGTCCCCGAACTCGGCGGTATGGACCACTACTCGTGGCTCGCGACCTCCGCGATGCTCGTCTCCGCGGTCACCGTCCCGATCGTCGGCAAGCTGTCCGATATGTATGGCCGGCGCCGCTTCTACCTCGGCGGCCTCGTGATCTTCATGCTCGGCTCCGTCATGTCAGGCTCCGCGCAGAGCTTCGGCTTCCTCATCTTTGCCCGCTCCGTGCAGGGCCTTGGCGTGGGCGCGCTCATGCCGATGTCGCAGACGATCATCGGCGACATCATCCCGCCGCGCTTCCGCGGCAAGTACCAGGGCTACATGGGCGCCGTCTTCGGCGTTACCTCCGTGGCCGGGCCGCTCGCCGGCGGCTGGATCACCGACCACTTCGGGTGGCGCTGGCTGTTTTACGTCACCCTGCTGCTCGGCATCGCCGCGCTCGCGGTGATCGCGAAGTTCCTGCACGTCGAGCACACGCCGCGCAAGGCAAAGATCGACTACCTCGGGATGACGACGATGACCATCGCGCTGCTGTGCCTGCTGCTCGCGACCTCGCTCGGCGGCACCAGCTACCCGTGGGGCAGCGCGCAGATCATCACGCTGTACGTCGTCGGCGCGCTCATGCTCCTCGTACTCCTCTTCGTCGAGCGCACCGCGATCGAGCCCGGATCGAGGACGGAGCCGACGCTCTGGCCGACGCCTTCCGGCATGCGCGAGGCGGCGCCCGGATGCGATCACGACGGTGTTCGTCTCGGCGTTGCCGATCGCGGCGATCGTCTTAATCGCGACGCTCTTGATTAAGAACCAGCCGCTGCGCAAAACCGTGGGCTAGAGCGGCAGGCCGATCTCGGCGAGCGTCGCGCGCAGCTCGTTGGCGAGGCCCGGATGGGCGGCAAACGTGAGGGTGAAATTCTCGCGGCCGCCCACCGGGCCCATGACGATCGCGCCGGCCTCCCGTGCGATGAGTGCGCCTGCGACGTGATCCCACGGGTGCAGGCCATTTTCGTAATAAGCGTGGACTCGGCCCGCGGCCACCCCGACGAGGTCGAGGCTCGCGGCCCCAAGGCGCCGAATATCGGCGACCTTGTCGATGAGCTTGGCGACCTGGGCCGCCTGCTCGAGACGGACTTCAGCCGAGTAGGCAAACCCGGTCGCGACGAGCGAGGTGCTAAGCGTGCGATCCCCGGTCAGGTGCAGCAGCGTGCGGTCGGTGAACGTGTAGGAGCTCGCGTCCATCGAGTAGCGCAGCAGCTCAGCGCCGCCCCCGCGGGAGGCCCGCCAGAGCTCGTGCAGACTCGGGTTCGCGACCGCGCCTGCATAGGGGGTCCAGGTTTCGGGGTCGGCGGGGCCCTCGCAGTAGACGACTCCGATAGACGTACCCCAGTTGGGGATGTCGTAGGTGTAGTTGACGGTCCCGTCGATCGGGTCGACGACCCACGTCAGTCCCGTCGACGACGATTTTTCTCCCGATTCTTCGCCGAAGAACCCGTCGTCGGGGCGGAGCCGGTCGAGCTCATCGCGGATGAACGCTTCGGTCGCACGGTCGGCTTTCGTCACGAGATCCGTCGGGGTCGTCTTATTGGCGGCGACCTCGACCCCCTCGTTCCTCATGCGCTTCGCCTTCGTGGCAGCGCGAACAGCAATATCGCAGGCGAGGTCACATAACGTGGCGGCGGGTGGCAGTGAAGCCGGAATGCTCGTCATGCCTCGACTCTACGCATCCCGCGCCGCAATGTGGACCGCGGTTTTGGAGGTCGGACTGCCTCGTTTTACGCTATTGGCTCGGGTACCTCAGACGGACGCACTGCGCCCGGCCCCCACCACCAGATGGGATATGCCGCATGACAATGACCCGAAACGACGCTCCAACCACCTCCACCAGCTACCGCTGGAAGGCCGTATGGGCCTCCATGGTCGGATACGCGATGGATGGTTTCGACTTCCTTATCCTCAGCTTCGCGCTCCTCGCGATTAAGCTCTCGGTCGCCGACGGCGGCCTCGGTCTCACCGATCCCCAGGCCGGATCACTCGCAACCCTCACCCTCCTTGGCGCCGTCCTCGGAGGGATTATTTTTGGGGCGCTCGCGGACACCTGCGGCCGGGTGCGCGTCCTCATGTGGTCGATCGTGATCTTCGCGGTCTTCACCGCTGCGACCGGGCTCGCGCAAAATTACTGGCATATCGCGCTCTTCCGCTTCCTCGCCGGCATCGGGATCGGCGCCGAATATGGCATCGGCATGACGCTGGCCGCCGAAGCCTGGCCCGCGAAACTGCGCGCCAAGGCCACGAGCTTCGTCGCGATCGGCTGGCAGGTCGGCGTCCTCGCAGCGACCTTCGTCTCCGCCGCCGTCGTCTTCCACTGGGGCTGGCGCGTCCTGTTCTTCATCGGTGTCCTGCCCGCCCTCGTCGCCGTCTTCGTCCGCCACACCGTCGAGGAGCCCGAGGCCTTCGAACAGCGCAAGGCCGCCGGTATCGGAAAGAGCCTGAAGGAACGCTTCCCGCTGCACGAACTCGTCAAGGACGTGCGCACGACGAAGACCTCGCTCGGCATCACGATCCTCACGTCGGTCCAGAACTTCGGCTACTACGGCCTCATGATCTGGCTGCCGACGTTCCTGTCGCAGACCCACGGCCTGTCGATCCAAAAATCCGCCGTGTGGACCGGCGTCACCGTGCTCGGCATGATGATCGGCATCATGGCCTTCGGCTACCTCGCCGACTACTTCGGCCGCAAGCCTGCCCTCATCGCCTTCCAGCTCGGCGCCGTGATCTCCGTGATCGTCTACGCCCAGCTGTCCACCGAGCTCGCGCTGCTCATCGGCGGCTTCTTCCTCGGCATGTTCGTCAACGGCATGATGGGCGGCTACGGCGCGGTCACCGCAGAGTCCTACCCGACGCATTCGCGCGCCACCGCCCAAAACGTCCTGTTCAACATCGGGCGCGGCGTCGGCGGTTTCGCGCCGCTCATCGTGGGATCGCTCGCCGCCGCGTACTCCTTCCAGCTCGCGGTCGGGCTGCTGGCGATCATCTATGTCATCGACATCCTCGCGACGGTCTTCCTCATCCCCGAGACCCGCGAAGTCGAGATCGCCTAGTTAGCGCCGGGAGTCGGGATCGGCGGCCACCCCAACGCGGATCTTCTTGGTGATACCGCGGTCTCGATTCCGGCGCGTCGGATCCGGTCGATCCACACCGAGGACATCGGAAAATCGTCTCGCTCGTGGGAGTCTTTACTCACGTGGCAACGGGAGGAGAACCTATGACCCCGGAACAATCCGCGCTCGTCGACCGGATTCGCGCTCTCCTGGCCGATGAATCCGATCGCGCCCGACAGCCACCATGAGCTCCTCGCCGCGCCGGGCGCCGCCCAAGCCGACGCGACATGGGGCCAGGCTGGACCGCTGTGAGCGCCAATGCGCTGCAGGATGACGCAGCGCTCGCCCGCTGGATCGAGATCGTGATGTCGCACAACCGCGAGGTCTCCGGCATGTGAATGTCGGTGGAACTTGAGAAACTAGAAGACGTGAGTTCTTCAGGCAGTTTTATCGACAAGCTTTTACGCCGTGACGCCGAACACGAGGATGCTCACGAGCTCCGCGAGGAAGCGCGCGGCAATATCCGCCACAACTCGATGACGTTCGTCCTCGCGAACGGACTCCAGAACATCGGCGACCAGGCCGCCAAGGCCTCGACGGTCCTGCCCTGGGTTATCTCCGCGACGGGCGCTCCGACCTGGATGACAGGACTCCTGGTTCCCATTCGGGAGTCCGGCTCCATGCTCCCGCAGGCCGCACTGCAGCCGTGGGTGCGCTTCCGCAAGACTCGTCGCGAGATCTGGATCGCCGGCGGCATCGGGCAGGCCTTCGGCCTCGCACTCGTCGCGTTCGCCGCGGCGACGCTGTCGGGCGTGCTCGCAGGATTCGCGGTCCTGGGAGGACTCGCGCTGCAGGCCGTGTCGCGCTCGCTCAACTCGATCGCCTCGAAGGACATCCAGGGCCGCACGATGCCCAAGGGCCTGCGCGGCCGAGTCTCGGGCCTTTCCACGACGATCTCCGGACTCGTCGCAATCACCGTCGGCCTAGCGGTCCGCGTCTTCGGCGGCGAAGACCTATCACGAACCGTCCTCGCGCTCCTCGTCGGCGGCGCAGCGCTCTCCTTCGTCATCGGTGCGATGGTGTTCCGCGGGCTTCGCGAAGGCGAAGCGGAGGCGGTGCCGATGACCGAGGCCAACTCCTGGATCTCGGACTCCTGGGAACTCTTCACGCACGACGCGCCGTTCCGTCGCTTCGTCATCGTGCGCTCACTGCTGCTTGTCTCGGCGCTCGCGCCGCCGTTCGTGGTCGCGCTGTCCGCGGAGCGCTCCGGTGCCACGATGTCTTCGGTCGCGACGTTCATCGTCGCCTCGGGCCTCGCCGCACTCATCGGCGGCCGCGTCTCCGGCGTCGTTTCGGACCGCTCCTCCAAACTCACCATGATCGTTGGCGCGGGCATCGCCTCCGCGATCATCGCCGTGTTCATCGCCTCGACCTTCATCGAACCGCTCATCTCGCAGTGGTGGTGGGGGCCGGTGATCTTCTTCCTTCTCACCGTCGTCCACACGGGCGTGCGGGTCGCGCGCAAGACCTACGTCGTCGACATGGCCGAAGGCGACCAACGCACCCAGTACGTTGCCGTGTCCAACACCGCGATGGGTGTCACCTTGCTGATCGCGGGTGCGATCTCCTCAGGCCTCACGCTGCTCGGACCGCTCGCCGCACTGATCTTCTTGGGCGCGCTCGGAATCGCGGGCGTGCTCGTAGGACGCACTCTTGAGGAGGTGAGCGTGGGATATGCCTGAGGCACTGCGCCTGCGCCTCGCGGGCTTCGCCTCCGAAGACGGGCTCGTCGAGGTCGTCGACCACACTGATGCCCTCGTCGGCCACTGCTCGGTAGCAGAACTCCCCGGATGCGCGCGCTCGGGAACGTTCCGGTTCTCGCCAATCTCGGGCGCGGACGTCACCATGGGGATCCGGCGTCGCGGCATCGCCAACCCGTTGCGGAACCGATTCGTCATCGCCCACGCCTCCGGCACGGACGAGATCCAGGAGAGCAAGCTCGCGAACTTCCTGCGCTTCAACGCCGCCGGCATCGTCGCGGGCCACGAACTCGACGTGCGCGCTCGTCTCACGGGCGCGATCGCGATCGGTCACGACGGCCAGCAGATCGCCTCAATCACTGCGATCGACCGGCACCAGTCCTACGTCGACGTGGTCTCATCCGCCGACGAGCGCCTGCTCGGCATCAGCGTCCTCATGCTGTTGATCTACCGGCGCCACCATCAGCAGGCCGATATCGTGGCCGAGTATTTCGGCGGGCGCTAGGGCCTGCCCCAGGGGTAGCCGTGCGCTTTGAACGCGGCTTCGACGCGGTCCCTTCTTGCCATCAACATCGCCCGCAAATGCTGGCTGACCATCCGTGCCCAGGATCGTGAGTTTGCCCCGCGAATCGAAGTAGGCTGTCGCGACTGAGGTCTGCGGGATCCGCAGCGGCCTCGCTATGTGCCGGTAGACCACGATGGCGTACGGGTCAATGGTGACCCGCGGAGCATTGCGGATCATGATCACCGCGGCGAGCAGACCCACCATGGCCCCGATGATGGGCCGAGCTTAGACGATCCCCGGGCTATCAAAGGTCTCCAGGGTCCGGAAAACATCATCGAGGGGGATCGAAACCTTGCTCGCGAACCGTGCGATCGCGGGCAGGTAGTAGCCGACCGCGGCGCCGCTGCTCACACAGAGCGCGGCGACGAGGAAAAGGGTCTTTCGCGAGGTCTCAAATGTGGACGCAGATCCCGGGACAAAATGCGTCACGATGGCCCTAGCAGACCCCGGCGACGCCGTGGAGCTTCGCGATGAACGCCTCAAGCTGGGCGCGGCTGCCCGGACCCATCTGAGCGGTTGGCGTGCCATCGACGAACGCGAGCACGGTCGGCACCGACTGGATCCCGTACTCGGCGGCGGCCTGAGGACACTGGTCAATGTCGACGGCTACGAAACCGACCGTGTCATCGTCCGCCAATGACTTGGCGACGTCTTCAAAGATCGGGGAAAAACGCGTACACGGCCCGCACCACGTCGCCCAAAAATCGACGAGGACGAGCTTGCGTGCCGTGACGAGCTCGGCGAGCGTCTCCTCGGTCGCCTCAACCGTGACCGTCGGCTTGTCGACGCCCAAAAGCTTTTTCAGCAGGCGCATGACCTACGCCTCGGGAACGAACTCGCCATGCCCGGCGGCCCGCAGCGCGTCGCGAATCTTCTGCGCGTTCGCGTCCATATCCTCGGGCTCGGTCGACCCCGTCAGGTGCGTCGGGTCGAAGTCCGCGGAGCTGTTCGCGGGGAACAGGTGCAGGTGCGTGTGCGGCACCGCGAAGCCTTCGATGACGACGCCGGTACGCTCCGAACCGAAGACGACGCGCAGTTCCTTGCCGATGATGTGGCCGACCGCGAACATGTGGGCGGCGAGCTCGGGCGACATATCGGTCCAGCGGTCGATTTCCTCGCGCGGCACGACGAGGACGTGTCCGTCGGTCTGCGGGTTGACGTCGAGGAATGCGACGACGTGATCGTCGGCCCACACGAACCGGCCCGGGATCTCGCCGGCGATGATCTTGGAAAATACGGAAGCCATACCTCGAGCCTAGCGTCAGGCCCCCAGCCGCATCCACGCATCGCCGCGCGCCCGCAAGCCTAGCGTGATCGCGCGGGCTGCCATGAACACTCCGGCCATGGCGAGCCACAACCACACGACGCCCCACGTGCCCCCGGGTGCGAGCTGAGCGACGATGTAGAGCGCAGGCAGGTAGGCGACGAGCGTGATGATGCCGGCCCAGGCGAGGAAGCGGCCGTCGCCCGCACCGATGAGCACGCCATCGAGGACGAACACGTAGCCCGCCAGCGGCATAAGGGCGCCAATGACGAACAGGCCGCCGACCGCTGCCGCACGGACCTCCGGGTCGGAGGTGAAGATCGGGACTATGAACCAGGTGGCCGCGGCCACGATGGCCCCGAGCACGAGGCCGCTGACGAGCCCCCAGCGGACGTTGATGCGCAGCATGTCGTGGACACGTTGCCGATCCGCCGCACCGAGCGATTGCGCGACGAGCGCTTGCGCGGCGATCGCGAGGGCATCGAGGGCGAACGCCGTGAAACCCCAAATGGAGTTGACGACCTGGTGGGCCGCGAGCACGACCGAGCCGAGTGAGGTCGCGGTCGCGACCGTGGCGAGCAGCGCGAGCCGCAGCGATGCGGTGCGCACGAGGAGCGGGATGCCCGAGCGGGTCGAGGCTAAGAGACCTGCGCCGCGCGGCCCAATCGTCACGCCGAGTCGCTTCGCCTTAATCCCTACGATGAGCGCGAGCGCGAGGCCCATCCCGGTCTGCACGAGGGCGGTTCCCAGGCCAGAGCCTGCCACCCCGAGCTTCAGCCCGTAAATGAATAGCGCGTTGGCCCCAATATTGACGACGGCACCAATGGCGGCGACGACGAGCGGGGTTTTCGTATCGAGAAGTCCGCGCAAAACGCCGGTCGCCGCGAGGACGAGCAGCATGCCAGGGATACCGGGCGCAGATGCCCGCAGGTAGGCGAGCGCGTGCGGCAGGGTGAGTGGGTCGGGTCCGAAGAGCCGGGCGAACGGCTCGCCGATCAGCAGGAATAGCCCCGCGAGAAGAAGACCGAGGAACAGCGCGAGCCACATGCCATCGATCCCGTCACGCACCGCGCCCGCCCGGTCGCCGGCCCCGGCCTTGCGCGCCGTCGCGGCGGTCGTCGCATAGGCGAGGAAGATGCACAGCCCGACCACGGTCATGAGGATGGTCGAGGCAAGTGAAAGCCCGGCGAGCTGGTGGACGCCGAGATGCCCCACCATGGCCGAGTCGGCGAGCACGAAAATCGGTTCGGCAATGAGTGCCCCGAAGGCCGGCAGTGCGAGTGAAAGGATCTGTCGGCTGATCGATGGCTGGGGTGAACCTTGAACATCATCTGGAGGTTTAGGGGTGTTCACGCATGGCTCCGAGCGGTCGTCTCACGAAGTGTCTAATCCACATTACGTGGATAGTCCAAGGGTTGATTCTACGGACCAAAATCCCCATCCAGCGATCCCAAAATCCACAGATATCCACATGGTTATCCAGGGGATGGGGATATCTTCGGCGCGTCGCCCACAAGTTATCCTCAGCAAAAAATGCGTTTTACACAGGAAAACCGACAGTTATCCACAGGTAGGTCAAGACCTGGTCAACGGGCTGTGGATGATGGGTACAATCAACGAAGTTGCGCCCACGTGTGTCCCCAAACGACCCAAGAAAAACTTTTTTCATGAGCGAAGCCCCCCCCGACGACTCCGGTTACAGCTCCGGCGGATACGACCGGACGCCCCCGAATGACATCTCCGCGGAGATCTCTACTCTCGGCGGCATGCTCCTGTCGAAGGACGCGATCGCCGACGTTGGCGAAGAGCTCAAGGCCTCGGATTTCTACCAGCCGAACCACAGGCTGATCTACGACGCCATTACCGACCTGTACTCGCGTGGCCAGCCCGCCGACGCGGTCACGGTGGCCGACCAGTTGCAAAAGAGCGGCGTCCTGACCCGGGTCGGCGGCGCTCCCTACCTGCACACGCTCATCTCCTCGGTTCCCACGGCCTCCAGCGCCGTGTTCTACGCGCACATCGTGCGAGAAAAAGCCGTGCTGCGCCGCCTGGTCGAGGCGGGCACCCGTATCGCCCAGCTGGGTTACGCCACCGATGGCGGCGACGTCGATGACCTCGTCAACTCCGCGCAGGCAGAGATCTACGCGGTCGGCGAGAATCGAGACCACGAAGACTATGCGCCGCTGAAAGACATCCTCAATGAGGTGGCCGACGAGATCCAGACGGCGGCGTCCCGGACCGAGGGACTCATGGGTGTGCCTACCGGTTTCCGCGGACTGGACGAGCTCACGAACGGCCTCCACCCGGGACAGATGATCATCATCGCGGCGCGACCCGCGATCGGTAAGTCAACGCTCGCGCTCGATATTTGCCGGTCAGCCTCGATCCACAACGGCATGAGTTCGGTCGTGTTCTCGCTGGAAATGTCCCGCACCGAAATGACGACCCGTATCCTCGCCGCCGAATCGGGGATCCTGCTGCAGGAACTGCGCAAGGGCCGCTACCTGTCGACGGACGACTGGTCGAACCTCGCGCGGACGATGTCGCGCATGTCGGAGGCGCCGCTGTTCATAGACGACTCGCCGAATATGTCGATGCTGGAGATCCGGTCAAAGTGCCGCCGGTTGAAGCAGCAGTACGACTTGAAGCTCGTCGTCGTCGACTACCTGCAGCTCATGAGCTCGGGCAAGCGCGTGGAGTCTCGCCAGCAGGAAGTCTCGGAGTTCTCCCGTGCCCTGAAGCTCCTGGCAAAGGAGATCGAGGTGCCCGTCATCGCGGTCGCGCAGCTGAACCGTGGCCCGGAACAGCGTACGGATAAGAAGCCGATGATGAGCGACCTGCGTGAATCTGGATCGCTCGAGCAGGACGCCGACGTTGTTATGCTCCTGCACCGCGAGGACGCCTACGATGCGAACTCCGAGCGTGCGGGCGAAGCCGACATCATCGTGGCCAAGCATCGTAACGGCCCGACCGCGACCATCAATGTCGCCTTCCAAGGCCATTACGCCCGCTTCGCCGACATGGCCCAGTAGAGCCAGACAACGAAGAATCCCGGCCCCACAAGGAGCCGGGATTCTTCGTCTGTGGGCTAGTCGGCGACGCCGAGAGCCACGTCAGTGGACTTCACGAGTACCGTGACCTCGCTGCCTTCGCGCAGCTGAAGGTCCTCGGCGGACTCGCGAGTGATCGAGGACGTCAGGACGTGTCCGCCTGCGATCTCGACCTTCACGGCGGCCATTGCTTCGCCCTTGGTCACCGACTTCACCGTGCCAGTGACCTGGTTGCGTAGGGACATCTTCATGTCGTTCTCCTTTGGTTAGGCGGGCGGCGGCGGAGGAGCAAAGCCGCCCCGGTCATCGCGCTTGTCGGAGTCAGGGTAGCAGAGTCCAGCCGACTTACCCTGCTCCTTGTCGGTGACGGGGAAGGGAGTCGGCTCTTCGGCGACGGACTCAAACGAGCGGGTCTCATCGGCTCGCGGCGCCGGATCGGACGGAATGCCCGTGCCCCAGTCGGGGGCACGGCCCTGCTGCGAAGCCTCGGATGGCTGCGTCGCACGCGGCGGTTCCGGAAGCTCCTGCGGGGGCACCCGGTTCTCGGCCTGCTGCGCGCTCGGGCCCGAACCCCAGTCGTGCGTCGGCGAGGGTTGCGGGGCAGCCGCGTTCTGCTGACCAGCCGCGCCAGCCGCGCCGGCGGAGCCGTCAGTCTGCGGGAGCGGCTGGTTAGCCTGGCGGGCCTTCTCCTTCGCGGTGGCGGCCGCTTCCTTCAGCTTCGGCATCGCCAGCGGAATGACGAACCGGGCGACCAGGTCGATCGCCGCGCCCCACAGGGCGTAGACGAAGACCGTGAGGAAGGACATCCCGGCGCTGCCGCTGGTCAGGGGGAGCAGCCCGCGCAGCTCGCTACCGGACGTACCACCCGAAACCGAGGTGAAGATCAGCGCGATGATGCCGGCGATCGCGAATACCGCGGCGAACACGCCGGTGCGGATGAACGGTGCCGGAGGCAGGGTCTTAGACACCCGGTAAGCCAAGAAGCCCAGCAGGACGAGCGCAAGCAGGATACCGATCAGGGTGACCCACACGGGCGCGAAGCTGTACAGGCTCGCCGAGAGGCTGCCGAATGATCTAGAGGACTCCGAGAACACGAGCGGGGTCCCGATAAGCGCGGCCGGGCCGGCCAAAATGAGGTGGCCGAGCAGGACGATGCCACCCACGAAGGCCTGTCCCATGCTGCCGTTATTGGTGGCCGTGCCCAGTAGCAGGACGATGGCGAGGGCAATGCCCGAGCCGAGCATCGTCAGCGCGAGGAAGGGAAGGACCTCGCGAGCGCGCACCAGCCACAGCTTCAGGGGCGTAGAGGCTTCCTTGATCCGCATAATCTCGTACAGGCCGGTGACGATAACCGACAGCATGAGAGTCGCGAAGATAGCAAAGCCAAAGCCCGAACGGATGCTCATGTACTCGTTCGACATAAACAGTGATCCGATCAGCGAGAGGATCACGTGCATGAGGTAGAGCGTCAGCCACATGGCTGCCGTGGTCATCGCCCAGGAGACGAGCGAGCCGAACGGCTTGTCCTTGCGGAGCTTCTTCAAGATGAAGTAGGCGGCAACGCCGACGATGATGGTGCCGGTCAGCAGGGTGAAGCTGGCGTTGCCGCCCGCGTCGCCAAGCCCTCCCAGCGAGCTGGAGACGTGCGCGCCGCCGCCGAAGATCATGCCGGTGATGAGGAACATCAAGCCGACAGCGGCGCCGAAGCCGCCGAAGGGTCCCGACGAGGACGCGGCCATGATGATGGCAGCGATGATGCCGATCACGAAGGCCGCCACCCACGTCAGGGTGCCGGTGATCGCGCCGGTCTTGAGGGAATCAGCGTTCTGGGTGACGACGGGCGGCAGCTGGCCGCCGCCCGAGCCGCCCGTGCTCGGGTACGGGCTCGCGTGCTGCTGGTAGTTCGGATAGGCGCCCCCGGCCGGGTTCGGCTGGTTGGGCTGCTGCGGCTGCGGAGGAGGCGTGCCCCCCGGCGAATTGTTATCACTCATGTTTCGCTCCGTTAGTGCGCAAAGGGCTGGGTTACAGTCCGGACGTGGTCTCCGGGTCGACCGTAGCGCGGGCGCCGAGTTCGGCGTCGAGCCGCAGGATTCCGGGGCCGTCATCGCCGATCTTCGTGATCCGGCCAATGATTTCGGATACCGAGGATTCCTCCTCGATCTGTTCGTTGATGAAGTTGTGCAGCAAGGGGAACGAGTCCAGGTCGTCTTCTTCCCGGGCCAGGCGGTACAGCGACCGAATGGACTCCGAGACTTTCTGTTCATGCTTGAGGGCAGCATTGAACGCGTCGACCGAGGTCTCGACTGTCACGTCACCGGGATCGATGACCCCGATGCGGGGGTGACCGCCGCGATCCAACACGTGGCTGATGAAGCGGTTGGCATGGACAACTTCTTCTTCGGCTTGGATTCGCATCCAGGTCGCCATTCCCGGAAGGTCGAGGGAGTCGAGCTCGATCGCCAACTGGCGGTAGACGGTCTCAGCCGTCAGCTCGAGTGTGATCTGCTCGTCGTAAGCGGCCAAGAGTTTTTTTGGAATATCCATGGCCCCAGGCTAGGCGTAATCTGCGAAACTAACCACCTCTCAAAGCAAAAGTGTTGACAGTTTCCCGTGCGACTGCCACGATGGACACATCCCTGAGAGCGCTCTCATGGTAAGCCTCTCCCGAAACTGAGAGCGCTCTCAGACGAAGTGTCATCCCCGACATAACAAAGGAGTTCTTCGTGAGGACCACACGTTTGGTGACCACGACAGCCGTCATGGCTGCCGCTGCACTCGCTCTATCTGCCTGCGGATCGGGTGGCAAGTCTGAACCGGCTGCCACGGAAACTGACCCCAACGCGAAAGTCACCCTGACCGTCGCCACGTTCAATGAGTTCGGCTATGAGGACCTGTTCAAGGAGTACATGGACGCGCATCCGAACGTCACCATCGAGCATCGCAAGGCTGCGACCACTGACGAAGCCCGCGATAACCTCAACACCCGCCTCGCTGCCGGTTCGGGCCTGTCCGATATCGAAGCTGTCGAAGTCGACTGGCTCCCTGAACTCCTGCAGTACGCGGATAAGTTCCATGACCTGTCCGGCGATGACGTGAAGGACCGCTGGCTCGACTGGAAGACCGAAGGCGCCACCGATTCGAGCGGTCGCCTCATCGGCTACGGCACCGACATCGGCCCGGAAGGCGTGTGCTACCGCTCCGACATGTTCGAAAAGGCGGGCCTGCCGACCGACCGCGAAGAGGTCGCGAAACTCCTGCAGGGGGATTGGGATACCTACTTCAAGGTAGGCAAGGAATTCACCGAAAAGACGAAGATCCCGTTCTTCGACTCCGGTGAGGCGATGTTCCAGGGCATGATCAACCAGCTCGAGACCCCCTTCGAAAACCCCGATGGCACCCCGATCCCGTTGGATCAGAACAAGCCGATCAAGGAGGTCTACGACAAGATCATGGCGAACCTGTCCTCCTCCGCCCACTATTCGCAGTGGAGTGATGACTGGAGTGCTTCGTTCCAAAAGGACGGGTTCGCGACGATGCTGTGCCCGGGCTGGATGCTGGGCGTCATCGAAGGTAATGCTGCCGGTGTCAAGGGCTGGGATATCGCCAACGTGTTCCCGGGTGGCGGCGGTAACTGGGGTGGTTCCTACCTCACCGTCCCAGAGCAGACCGAACACTTCGCCGAAGCTCGCGCGCTCGCTGCGTGGCTGACCGCGCCGGAACAGCAGGTCAAGGCGTTCAAGGCGAAGGGCACGTTCCCGAGCCAGCTCAAGGCGCTCGAGGCCTCCGAATTGAAGAGCATGACCAACGAGTTCTTCAACAACGCACCGACCGGCAAGATCCTTGCCGATCGAGCGGCGGCCGTTTCGGTCAAGCCGTTTAAGGGTCCGAACTACTTCGCGATCCGCGCGACCATCACCGATGCCATCAACCGCGTCGAGACGGGTACGGACACACCGGAAGCGTCCTGGCAGAAGGCGATCGAGGCCTACCAAGCCCTCGGTCTCGACTGATTCGACTCGCGGGGGATAGTGCCCGCCACTATCCCCCGCACCGCGTGAGGAAACAATCGGATGCTGAAATTGCCAGAAGCGGCGCGCCGCCGGTTAGGCCGGTGGGACGTCACGGCGTCGCCGTACCTCTATATCGCGCCGTTCTTCATCGTTTTCGCGATCGTCGGTCTCTATCCGCTGATCTACACCGCGTTCGTTGCCGTCCATAAATGGCACCTCATCGGGGGTCAGGGCGCATTCGTGGGGATGCAGAACTTCAGCGATGTCCTTGCTCAGCCGCGATTCTGGCGGGCCGTCCGCAATACGTTCTCCATCTTCCTGCTGTCCTCCGTTCCGCAGGTCATCGCAGCTGTGCTTATTGCGGCGGTGCTCGACGCGAACCTGCGCGCCAAGACTTTTTGGCGCATGGGTGTGCTGTTGCCCTATGTCGTTGCACCCGTCGCGGTTTCGCTCATCTTTTCGAAAATTTTCGCCGATAACTTTGGCGTCCTGAACACGGTGTTTGAGGCCGTCGGGCTGAGCTCGGTTGCTTGGCACGCCGACACGCTCGCCTCGCATATCGCGATCGCGACGATGGTGAACTTCCGGTGGACCGGCTACAACACTCTCATTGTGCTCGCGGCAATGCAGTCCGTGCCGCGCGAGCTGTACGAGGCCGCGATTGTCGACGGTGCGAGCCGTGTGCGCCGGTTCTTCTCGGTCACGATCCCGATGCTGCGCCCGACTCTCATCTTCGTCGTCATCACCTCAACGATTGGCGGCTTGCAGATCTTCGACGAGCCTCGCATGTTCGACACCCTCGGCCAGGGTGGGCCGGACCGCCAGTGGATGACGCTGACGATGTATCTGTACGAAATCGGATGGGGATCCCAGCGCAACTTCGGTCGCGCCGCCGCGATCGCCTGGATCCTGTTCCTCATCATTGTGTTGATCGGAATGATCAATTTCGCGATTACGCGACGGATCGCCTCGGACGAAGGAGGCAAAAAATGAGCCGTGGCACGGCGTTCACCTCGGCCGCTGCCGTCGAGCAGTTCGCCGGTAAGGGGGCTGCCCGCGCGATGCGGCGCCGAGACGCGAACCGCAGGCCCGGTTGGGTGACCTATGTCTTGCTGACGATCGTCTTGCTCGTCTCGATCTATCCGATCTACTTCGCGTTCCTCCTCGCGAGCTCCGATGCGGCGACGATCGCCCAAAACCCGATCCCGTCTCTCATCCCGCGCGGCAACCTCGTCGAGAACATCACGCGCGTCGTGAACTCTGACATCAAGTTCTGGCCCGCGGTGTGGAACTCGGTGATCGTCGCTGTAGTCACGTCGATCTCCGTCGTGTTCTTCTCGACCCTCGCCGGGTATTCGTTCTCGAAACTGCGCTTCCGCGGCCGCCGGCCGCTCCTCGTTTTCGTCATTGCGACGATGGCGGTGCCGACCCAGCTCGGTGTCGTGCCCCTGTTCATCGTCATGAGCGAACTCGGCTGGACTGGCAAACTGCAGGCCGTCATCGTCCCCGGCATGGTGACCGCATTCGGCGTGTTCTGGATGACGCAGTACCTCGAGGCCGCACTCCCGTTTGAACTCATCGAGGCCGCCCGCGTCGACGGTTGCTCGATGATCCGGACTTTCTGGCACGTGGCGCTGCCGGCTGCGCGGCCCGCTGCCGCGATGCTCGCACTATTCACGTTCGTCGGAAGCTGGACCAACTTCTTCTGGCCCTTCATTGTCCTGGGGCCAGCAAATCCCACCCTCCCGGTGGCCCTGCAACTCTTGCAGGCTTCATACTTCAAGGACTACTCCCTGATCATGGCCGGCGTGGTCGTCTCCACGGTCCCGCTGATCCTGGTCTTCGTTGTCACTGGCCGCCACCTCGTGGCCGGAATTATGCAAGGAGCTGTTAAGGGATGAGCACCCTGACTTTCCCAGAAAACTTTTTCTTCGGTTCTGCCACGGCCGCGTTCCAAATCGAGGGCGCGGGGGATGAGGACGGGCGTCGCCCCAGTATCTGGGATGCGTTCTGCGATGAACCCGACCGGATCCTCGACCGGTCCAACGGCATGGTGGCGTGCGACCACTACCACCGGATGCCCGCCGACGTCGCCCTCATGAAGGACCTCGGGCTGCAGGCCTACCGGTTCTCGACGTCGTGGGCGCGCGTCATGCCCGATGGCGAAACGCTGAATGAGGCGGGCGTCGACTTCTATTCGCGGCTGGTGGATGAACTGCTCGAGGCCGGTATCAAGCCGTGGCTGACGCTCTACCACTGGGATTTGCCGCAGGCGCTCGGGGAGCGTGGCGGCTGGACCGTGCGCGAAACGCCGTACCGGTTCGCGGACTACGCGGGCGAACTCGTCTCCCGGCTCGGCGATCGCGTCGAGACGTGGACGACCCTGAACGAGCCGTGGTGTTCTTCGTTCCTGTCCTATGCGAGCGGCGAGCATGCGCCCGGCCACACGAACCCGTCGGAGGCCGTCGATGCCGCGCACTACCTGCTGCTCGCGCACGGCCTCGGAGTGCAGGCGCTGCGCGCGAAGGCGCCGCGGGACATCACGGTGGGCATCACGACGAACCACACCGTCGCGCACCCGGCAGATCCCGATAACCCGGCCGACGTCGATGCCGCGCGGCGGATCGATGGCGCCTTCAATCGCGTCTTCCTCGACCCGCTGTTCAAGGGCGAATACCCCGCGGACGTCCTATCCGACATGGCCGAGGCGGGCCTCGGGCAGGTCGCGCGCGAGGGCGACATGGCGATCATCTCCGCACCGATCGACGTGCTTGGCGTGAACTTCTACAACGGCGGCGCGCACGCCGCGCCCGAGGCGAACGCGACGCCGAAACTGTGGCCCGGACCCGGTGGCCACCTCATCGGATCGCCGTTCGTCGGCTCCGAAACGGTCAAGGGCGTCAGCCGCGACCTGCCGCGCACGGCGATGGACTGGGAGGTCGACGCCGCCGACCTTGCGATCCTGCTGCGTCGCCTGCACGCCGAATACACCGGACCGGCCGGGATCCCGATCGTCATCACTGAAAACGGTGCGGCCTACGACGATCAGCCGGATGCGGACGGCTACGTCGACGACAGCGGCGACCGGCTCGTCTACATCCGCGAGCACCTCGCCGCGGTCCACGAGGCTCTCGCGGACGGGGTCGATGTGCGGGGCTATCTCGTGTGGTCGTTGCTCGATAACTTCGAGTGGGCCTTCGGCTACACGCGCCGGTTCGGGATCGTGCGCGTCGACTACGAGACGCAGGAGCGGATCCCGAAGGCCAGTGCACGCTTCTTCGCAGATGTGGCACGATCAAAGCAGTTGACGTTGCCGTAGCGCCGGAGGAGGGGGACATGCCGCGGGCCACATCCAATGCGCCGACACTCGAAGATGTCGCTCGCGTCGCGGGGGTCTCTCGCGCGACCGCCTCGCGCGCGGTGCGCGGCGAGGCCTTCGTGTCCCCCGCGACGAAGGAGGCCGTCGAGGCAGCGATCAAGGAACTCGGCTACGTGCCGAACCGGATGGCTCGCTCGCTCGCGACGAAACAGACGGACACGATCGCCGTCGTCGTCTCCGAACCCGATTCACGACTGTTTTCCGACCCCTTCTTCGCCGCGACGATCGCCGGTGTCGTCGAGGTCCTCGAGCCGACGGATAAGAACCTGACGCTCATGGTGGGGAACCTCGGTTTCCGGCGAAAGTTTGAGGCTTATCTGCGCAGCGGCTACGCCGACGGTGTCGTCGTGATCTCGCATCACGAGGACGATCACCTGCCGCGCCTGCTGGAGGCCTTCAAGATCCCGTGCGCGTTCGTAGGGCGCCCGATCCACACCCCGCGACAAGACGACGGGTTTTCGGTCGGGGACCGCTTCGTCGATACCGATAACATCGCGGGCGGGAGAATCGCGACGACGCGCCTCATCGAAGCCGGCTGCACTCAGATCGCGACGATCACCGGCCCGATGGATATGGCCGCCGCCGTCGATCGGCTGAAAGGCTGCAAGCAGGCGCTCGCGGAGGCCGGACTGCCGCTGCTAGCCGCGCTGCCGGGTGGATTCACGCCCGAAGGCTCCCAGGTTAAAACCCTCGAGCTGTTGCGTGACCACCCGGAGGTCGACGGTATTTTCGTCGCTTCCGACCTCATGGCCGCGGGCGTGCTAGGCGTCCTGCACGCGCAGGATCGCAAGGTGCCCGAGCAGATCAAAGTCGTCGGATTCGATAACGCCGAGATCGCGGCCGCGACCGTCCCCGCGCTCACGACGGTGACGAACCCGGGGCGGGAACTTGCGCGTCGGGCGACGATGATGGTGCTCGACGAAGTAGCCGGCGCCCCCGCGAGCGGTCCGGTTATTGTGACTCCGGAGCTCGTGGTCCGCGACTCGGCCTGAGCCCATACGATAGAGCTATGACTTCAAATGATCAGCTGCCCGACCTCCGCCGAAACCTGCCGCTCACACTCGGAATCGGGGCCGGGACATTCGCCTACTACGCCCTGCCCGACGTCGTCCGCTCGCGCACGGCGCGCGGCCTGCTGAAGACGGGCCTGGTCGCGGGCATGACAGCCGCGTACTTCGCGACCGACCTGTCCAAGGAGAACCAGGAGGCCTGCGAAGAGGCGAGTAACGGCGTTATGGATCGCCTTTCCGAGGTGCCGATGCCACTCGTCGCGACCGGGATCATCGGCTCGCTTGCTGCGAGCATCGCCGTCACCGTCTGGGTCGAAAAGTCGATCTTCGCGCGCGGCGAGCGCCGGCGCGCCGCGGGTGTGCGCGGCGCCCACACCCGCCAGGCGATCGGCCTCGGCGTCCTCGGCGCACTTGCGGGCGTCGGCCTGTGACCCGCTACCGCGCCCACGGCGTCACCGTCGTCGAACATACCCTCGAGCTCCCGCTCGACCGCGCCCAAGCCAGGCGCGGTACGATCCCCGTCTTTGCACGCGAGCTCATCGCCGACGGCGGCGAGGGCCGCCCCTACCTCGTCTACCTGCAGGGCGGGCCCGGCTCGCCCTCGCCGCGGCAGGGCAACCCGAACGACGGCTGGATCGGGCGCGCGCTGAAGGATTTCCGCGTCCTGCTGCTCGACCAGCGCGGCACGGGGCGCTCGAACCCGCTCGACCAGCTGACGCTGTCTGCCTTCGACACCGACGCGCAGCGCGCGGAATACCTCACGCACTTCCGTGCCGATTCGATCGTCGCCGACGCCGAAGACTTTCGTGCCGAGCTCGGCTCCGCCCCGTGGTACGTCCTTGGCCAGTCCTACGGTGGTTTTTGCGCGACGACGTACCTGTCATTCGCGCCCGATGGTCTTGCTGGCGTCTACATCACGGGCGGCCTGCCGGGCGTCGGGCGAAGCCTCGACGACGTCTACCGCGCGACCTACCGCCAGACGATCGCGCGCACCCGCACCTACCTCGAACGCTATCCGGATGCCGAGCTCATCGAACAGATCGCCCGCCACCTCGAAGGCGCCGAGGAGTTCTTGCCGACCGGCGAGCGACTTTCCGAGCGCCGCTTCCGCACGCTCGGCATGGGGCTTGGCACGCAGACCGCATTCGATGCGCTGCACTTCCTGCTCGAGGACCCGTTCGTCACCGTGCGCGGCACGCGCCGCCTATCGATGCCGTTCCTCACCCGCGTCGGCGACCAACTGTCCTTCGCCGCGCGCCCGCTGTATGCGCTCATGCACGAGACGATCTACGGTGACGGCCCGGGCACCGCAACCGCCTGGGCGGCCGCGCGCATTCGCGAAGAATTCGCCGACGAACTTGTCCTCACCGGCGAGCACATCTACCCGTGGCAGTTCGAGGAGGACCCCGCGCTCATCCCCCTGCAGGGTACCGCCGAGATCCTCGCTGCGAAGGACGACTGGAGCCCGCTGTATGATGAGGCCGCGCTCGCGAAGGGCGACGTGCCCGTCACGGCGGCGGTCTACGCCGAAGACATGTTCGTCCCGACGGAGTATTCGCTGGCGCTCGCGGACCTGCTCGGCGCCCGCGTGTGGCTCACGAACGAATACCAGCACGACGGGCTGCGCGCCTCCGGCGGGAAGGTACTCGACCGCCTTATTTCGCTCGCCCGGCAATAGCGCCCGCGGCCGCCCCGAGCACGACGCCGAGCAGATCGGCGCCGACATCGCGGATGTTGCCGCCACGCCCGGCGACGACGGTGTCCTGCGCGAGCTCGGTAGCGGGCGCGGCGATGAGCTGACTGCCGACGACGAGCAGCGGATCGAGACCCGCACGCAGGCCCGCAAACGTTGGCGCGGCGAACAGCGCGACGTGCACGAGCTTGTCCGACCCGGCCGGCGCGAGCCGCAGTAATTTCACCCTCCGCGAAGGCGGATCGGCCGGCCGGGGGAGCGCCGGCCGGGGCTGGCTCGCCTGCCGGGCAGCGCGCGGACCGGGCAGTCCGAGCGCCACAAGTTGGGCGGCGAGCGCGCCCGCATAGATCACTAGCCAGGGTCGTTGCATGGAATAAGTCTCCCACCACTTTTGACCGCCACCCGTTAGGCTAGGCCCGATGAGTACGACGCCTGCCCCCGAAGGCCGCCGCCCTCGCCCCTCCCATGGCTTGGGGCGTACCTGGTTGCTGCGCATCCTCATCCTCGTGATCTTGGTCGGCTCGATCAGCGGTGTCATCCTGCTGCCGCAATACGGCCGCACGTCGCACGCGTCGCCCCCGTCGCCGAGCGCTGAGCTCGCGGTCGCGAAGGCATCCCCGACGCCGACTCCCACGCCTTCGCCCGCCCCGTCCCGAACGGCGACCCCGACGCCCAGCCCCACACCATCGCCGGCGCCGACGGCCGACGAGGGCGGCATGCTAGGCGGCGAAATCCCGCAGACCGGCTCCGGCACGCTGAACGTCGTGTCGACGGATCGGCCGGCGGCCGACAAGGGCGAGCGGTGGACCTACCGCGTCGAGGTCGAAGAGGGCCTACCCGTGGATACGGACGTCTTCGCCGAGCGCGTGCACACGATCCTGAGCGATGAGCGCTCCTGGCCGAAGTCCTTCGAGCAGGTCGCGCAAGGCGGGCGCGTGCGAGTCATCCTCGCCTCGCCCGCCACCGTGGATAGGCTCTGCGCGCCGCTGCCCACTCGCGGCCGGGTTTCATGCCAGCGTGGCGACGCGGCGGTCATCAACGTCCTGCGGTGGGCGCAGGGCGCCGAGCCCTTTTTCGCCGCCGGCGGCACCCTCGTGGACTACCGCAATTACGTCGTCAACCACGAGGTCGGCCACTTGCTATCCCAGGTGCACGAGGAGTGCTCGGGTGAGGGCGAGCTCGCCCACGTCATGCAGCAGCAGACGCTGAAGACCGCGCCGTGTAAGCCGAACGGCTGGCCGCGCCCCTAGAGCTGGTCGGCGAGCCAGCGAAGCGCGCTCGCGACGTCGGAGCGCCAGCGGAAATCCGCCTTCGCGTCCCCGCGCGTCGGGCCGCCATTAATGATCCCGACGGGTTTGCCCTGCGCTTTCGCGTCGAGCACGAACCGGTAGCCGCTCGTGACCGCGAGCGACGTCCCGATCGCGAGTACCGACCCCGATGTGGCGAGTAGCTCGCGCGCGGCGTCCTTCTTCGCTTGCGGCACGTTCTCACCGAAATAGACGATGTCGGGCTTGAGGACCGGCGAGCCGCATGCGCGACAGTCGACCATGTGGAACCGGTCGATCCACTCCTGATCGAGCGTGACATCGCCGTCCGGGTTCACGAGGTCGGGATTGATCTGCACGGCCTCGAGATAACCGGGGTTCGCAGCCTCCAGCCGCGCATCGAGGCGCGCGCGATTCTCCTTCGCCCCGCAGTTCAGGCAGGCGACGACGTCGAGGTCGCCGTGCAGCGTGATGACGCCCCTCGCCCCGGCCGCGGCGTGCAGCCCGTCGACGTTTTGCGTCACGATCCCGGTGATAAGCCCGTCGCGCTGCAGCGCCGCGAGGATCTCATGCGATGCATTCGGCTCCGCGCGACTCATCTGCCGCCAGCCGACGAACGAGCGCGCCCAGTAGCGTTGCCGCGCCGCGTCGTCGTGCCGGAACTCCTGATACGTCATCGGGCGGTGCCGACGCAGCGAGCCGTTCGGGCCGCGATAGTCCGGAATCCCCGAATCCGTTGACACGCCCGCGCCCGTGACGACGAGCGGGTGGTGGGCCCGCAACAGGTCGAGAATGCCCGCGCGAGCGAATGCCGGATCTTGCAGCGGCGCCGTTTCGGCAACGACGCGCTGGATCGAGCGGACCGCGCTGTGATGCGCGAGCGCCGCCGGGTGCGAGGTCGGGAAGGATTCCACTTACATCTCGTCCATCAGTTCGGCTCTTATGGGACGGCCTACAACGGCAGGACCGAGGCGCTTGCCGTCGAATCCCTTGCCAGATTCGGCTTCGCTAGCCCAGCGTTCGACGTCGCCGTCGGTGAACTTTTTGCCGTTCAGATCCTGGTATTCCGTCATGAACACCTCCTAAACCTCGCCTGGAAGCGACACGCTCTATGCCGTTCTACCGAGCGTAATACGAAAGGGTGGTCACGTACCGGGCCGGTTGCCGCGGCGCGAGAGGCGTCGGCGCCGCGGGAGCAAAAATGTGTCACGATAGGTCCATCAACCAGGCCCCCTTCACGAAGGATGAGACGTGACCGAACAGCTCAAGATCATTGATGCCGTGCAGGCGATCAACTGGAACCGCATCGAAGACGAGAAGGACCAGGAAGTCTGGGACCGCCTCACCGCGAATTTCTGGCTGCCGGAGAAGGTCCCGGTATCCAACGACATTCAGTCCTGGGCCACGCTGAATGAAGCCGAAAAGACGATGACGACGCGCGTCTTTACGGGCCTGACGCTGCTCGACACCATCCAGGGCACCGTCGGCGCGGTCTCGCTGCTGCCTGACGCGATCACGCCGCACGAGGAAGCCGTCTACACGAACATCTCCTTCATGGAGTCGGTGCACGCGAAGAGCTACTCCTCGATCTTCTCCACTCTGATCTCCACCGCGGAGATCGACGACGCCTTCCGCTGGAGCGAGGAAAACGCGAACCTGCAGAAGAAGGCCAAGACGATCCTCGATCTGTACCACGGCGACGACCCGGACAAGCGCAAGGTCGCCTCGGTCATGCTCGAGTCCTTCCTCTTCTACTCCGGCTTCTACGCGCCCATGTACTGGTCCGCGCACGCGAAGCTCACGAACACGGCCGACCTCATCCGCCTCATCATCCGCGACGAGGCCGTCCACGGCTACTACATCGGCTACAAGTACCAGCGCTCCATCGAAAAGCAGTCCGCCGAACGCCAGGCCGAACTCAAGGACTTCACCTACGAACTGCTCGACGACCTGTACGACAACGAAGAGCAGTACACCGAAGACCTCTACGATCCACTGGGCCTGACCGAAGACGTCAAGATGTTCCTGCGGTACAACGCGAACAAGGCGCTCATGAACCTCGGTTACGAGGCGCTGTTCCCGAAGGACGCGACGGCCGTGAACCCGGCGATCCTCGCGGCCCTGTCCCCGAACGCGGATGAGAACCACGACTTCTTCTCCGGCTCCGGCTCGTCCTACGTCATGGGCAAGGCCGAGGAAACTGAAGACGAGGACTGGGAGTTCTAACAACTCTCGTTTCTCACGTGTTCGAAGGGGCGCGTTCGCACGTTGCGGTCGCGCCCTTTCGCTTGCTTCTTGTGCCGGCAATCTGCGCCCTGTACGGTTATCTGTACAGGAGGCAATGATGAAAACGATGAGTTATACCGAGTCGCGAGCTCGCTATGCCGAGGTGCTCGACAGCGTGACGGAAGACCGCGAAGAGGTCCTGATCACCCGCGCTGGCCACGATTCGGTCGTCATCATTTCCTTGGAGGAATACGAATCACTGCGCGAGACTGCATATCTCATGCGTTCCCCGGCCAATGCGCGGCGACTGCTCGACGCTATGGAACGTCTTGAAGCAGGCGGAGGTGAGGTCCGCGGGCTAGTCGAAACGGACTGACTCGCATGCTCCTGGTGTGGGATGAGAACGCCTGGGAGGACTACCTCTGGTGGCAAACGCACGATCGAAAAACGCTCAAGCGCATCAACCTGTTGATCAAGGACATCCAGTGCAATGGAAATACTGGCCTGGGAAAACCAGAAGCCCTGCGATACAACTTTGCTGGCTACTGGTCGCGCCGCACCACGAGTGAGCATCAACTTGTCTACAAGGTCGACGGCTCCGTGATTCGAATCGCTGCGTGTCGTTACCACTACGGCTAACCACAGACAGGGTGTGGAGGATTGATGAAGGCTCGCCGAGGCGCGGTCGCGGGTGCGGCCGCGCTTTGTCTTGCCGTCTTTGCGTTCACGATGCCGGGTTATCGCACGTATCCGCCCGCGCAGCCGCTCTTCCTCTCGGGCGTCTGCCCTGACGCGGACGGCATCATTCAGGCGATCCCGGTCGGCGACGACGCGAACACGGTCATGGCAGACGTGTGCGCGAAGGACTGGCAGGTGCACCGGGCCGACCCGGCTCCGGAAGACCCAAAAGCCACCCCGAGCGACCCGCTGCTGCCGCTGGCAAAGAACGCCTTGCGAGATCTCCGGACGCTCTCCCCGGTGGTCGCGGGCGAGGCACCGGCCCAGCGGTTGTCATATGCCGGCTGGTCGTCGAACTGGCGATACGTGTGGCCCCGCGATGCTGCGTTCGTCGCGACCGCCTACGTGCGCCTTGGCGAAACCGAATCGGCCCGTGAGATCTACCGATTCCTAGCCGCCCACCAGCGCGCGGACGGGACGTTCGAAGCGCGCTACCGGCCCGACGGAACCGTGCCCGACGAGCGGGAGCCTCAGTTCGAATCCGTGGGGTGGTACATCTGGGGCATCTCCCAACTGCTCGCCGCGCTCAGTACCGAGGAACGTGCCGACGTGTGGAGCGAATTCGGCGCGAGCATTGCGGCGGCTGGAAAAGCCCTGCTCGATGCCACGGAAGGCGGGCTCCCGGCGCCCAGTTCGGACTATTGGGAACGTGGCGAAAACCGTCTCACACTCTCGACCGCGGCTCTGACGCTCGCTGGCCTCAACGCCGCCGCAGGACTTCGCGACACGGTTCCGATGTCGGTGGCGGAAAAGGAGATTTCCGACCGGGCGCGTGACCGGGCCGAAACTCTCACTGAGCAGATCACGCAGTACTTCGGGCCGGATTACGGCCGGTATGGCGCAGGCAGTGACCCAGACGCAGCGCTCGCGTTCTGCCTGCCGCCCTTCCAACCGATGGCGCTGCCCGGCGCCCTCGCGGCATGGGAAGCCTCGCTCCCACTCCAATACGTCGAAGGTTCGGGCGGCTACGCGCCCGGGGCCGGGTGGAAGAAAGACGGTATCTCCTGGACACCGCAGACCACCCTGCACGCGTGGATCGCCGCGGAATCCGGGGACGCGACGCGAGCCAAAGAGATTTTGAGGTGGACTGCGGGGTCAAGTCCCTTGTAGTGGTGTAACGGCGTTTTCCTCTCGTTTGGGGTTTTAGCTTGCTAGTGCGGGCGTGTCGGTATCGGTCATGGT
>NZ_MQVR01000024.1 GCF_001907295.1 Bowdeniella nasicola | reverse complement strand
CGGGTCGTGGCTTTTCTTCGGTGACACCGTAGTCATTATCGGTGAAACTCCTTCTAGATCAGAGCCTCACACACAAACTTCCTGACACCCTCCATAATGATGGATGCCGTCGCTTTGGCGGCATGAACCCCGGACTCAAGCAAACCTTCAGCAGACCCTTCCGCTACGCCGGGCGGCAACACCGCGACGCGATCGTCCGTTCCCTCAAACCTGTCTACACGGCCCCGTCGGAGCAGGCGGCAAAGGATCGGTTCGAGGAGTTCGCCGCCGAGTGGGGCGAGAGGTACCCGGCGATCGTGCATCTGTGGCGCAGTTCCTGGGCGCAGTATCGTGCCGTTCCTCGAGTACGACGTCGAGATCCGGCAGGTGATCTGCACCACCAACGCGATCGAGTCAATCAACGCCCGGTACAGGCGGGCCGTCCGGGCGCGCGGGCACTTCCCGAATGAGGCCGCCGCGATCAAGTGCCTGTATCTCGTCACGCGGTCGCTTGACCCGACTGGCGGCGGAAGGGCACGCTGGGCGATGAGGTGGAAGCCCGCGCTGAACGCGCATCCGATCACCTTCGCCGGACGGTTCGAGAAAACCACCCACGAATGAAAACCGCCGGATCCCACACACCGTTTACCGGACAGACCCAGCTAGTCGCGGTAGGTGTCGAACGGGACGCCGGAGGGCTCGACGTTGTGCGGGTTGTCGGCGGGGACCTGGCCGGGATCGGCGTCGACGTCGATGACGCGGTTGTGTTCGTCGACGAAAACGACGTGGGGCTCGTAGCTGTGGGCGCTCTCGTCGTCGAGCTGACTGTAGGCGATGAGGATGACGATATCCCCCTCGTGCACGAGGTGGGCGGCGGCGCCGTTGATGCAGATCTGGCCGGAGCCACGCTCGCCCGGGATGACGTACGTCGTGAGGCGGGCACCGTTGGTCACGTCGACAACGTCGACCTGCTGGCCGGGGAGGAGGTCAGCGGCGTCGAGCAGGTCCTGGTCGACGGTGATCGAGCCGACGTAGTGGAGGTCAGCGCCGGTGATGGTGGCGCGGTGGATCTTGGACGTCATCATCGTCCGCAAGTGCATGCTAGGAGTCTTCTTCCGTGCCGAGCGTCATCCGCCGGTTATCGATCAGGCGGGTGGGCCCGACGAACGCGGCGAGCGCGAGGATGATCTCGCTGGTCGCGGCGTCGGCCGGCAGGTAGGTGCCCGCGTCGACCGCGGCTACATAATCTACCCGGACCCCCTCGGCTTCGGCCAGCGATGCGCGAGCGACATCGGCCACGGCCGCTGCATCGCGGGCTTCGCCGCTCGCGGCGGCAGCTTCGGCAGCGTCCAGGGCGGCGACGAGGGCGCGAGCCTGGGCGCGTTCGGCCTCCGACAGGTAGGCGTTGCGTGAGGAGCGGGCGACGCCGTCATCATCGCGCGCGATCGGGGCGCCGATAATCTCGACCGGGATATCGAGGTCATCGACGAGGGTGCGGATAAGCGCGAGCTGCTGGGCGTCCTTCTCACCGAAGATCGCGATATCGGGCTGGGTAAGCATGAGCAGCTTGGTCACGACCTGCAGGACGCCCGCGAAATGGGTGGGGCGCGTGACGCCCTCGAACATCGTGGCGACCGGGCCCGGGTCGATACGCACGAGCGGGTCGCGCGGGTACATTTCATCGCTACTCGGCGCGAAGACCACGTCGACGCCCTCGTCGGCGAGCAGGGCGACGTCGGCCTCGAGGTCGCGCGGGTAGGCGTCGAAGTCCTCGTTCGGAGCGAACTGCAGCGGGTTGACGAAGTCGGTCACGGCGACGACATCCGCGAGTTCTTTGGCTTTGCGCACCAGGGTGAGGTGCCCCTCGTGCAGGGCACCCATCGTCATGACGACCGCGCGTCGGCCCGGCCGCAGTGCGAGCGCCGCCTTGAGGTCTGCCTTGGTGCGCGCGACCTCCATCGCTGGTTTCAGCGCCGAGGTGAGCTCGGCGAGCTGGTCTGCATCGAGCAGCTCTCGGTCGGCGCAGCGCTGTGCGGTCATGAGCGCGAGCGTGCGGTAGGTCGTCGCGATATCGGCCTCGCCGAGGTCGGCAAGGACGGCGAGGTGGGCTCGGATCGTGCCGGTATCACCGCGCATGACGGGGCCGGTGAGCGCGCTATCGCCGCTGCGCAGGGCCCCTTCGATCGCGGCGCGCACGAGGGCTTTCAGCGTCGTGCCGGGATCGACCTGGCCGATCGCAGTCAGCATGCGACGGGCCTGGGCGATGAGGGTGACCGAGTGATTCGCCGCGTGCGTGAGCGCGGCGTGATAGAGCGGGCGGTCCGCGTCGGCGATCGAAACCGGCTGGCCGCCGACATCACTGACGAGCGCGTGCGCGACCGGCAGGATGCCTGGGGCGGCCGTGACGGCGAAGGCGCAGTCGGCGAGCCGGGCGAGATCGAGGGAGGTCCCGGTAAACGTCATGGCGGGGTGGATCGCCATCGTGATGGCGCCTCGCTGCGCGAGCGGTGACAGGACGCTCAGGCCGTGCGCGCCCGAGGTGTGGACGACGATTTGTCCGGGCGTCACGGCGAGCTCCTCGGCGACGGTTGGCAGCGCGTTGTCGCTCACGGCGATCAGGATGAGGTCCGCGCCGTCGGCGATGTCGTGCAGGTTGCGAACCGGAACATCAGGCAGGACCGCCCCGATGCGATCGGCCGCGGCCTCGCTACGGGCCGTGATTCCCACGATGCGGTGGCCCGCCTGCCGGAAGGCGGCGGCCAGGACCGGACCGACTCGTCCGGAACCGATGACGGCGATTCTTAGCGGGGTGGCAGACGCGGTGACGCTCATGCCCCTATTATGACGCGAGCGTGTTCACGCGACGCATCCACTCCTCGGGCCCCTCCTGTGTGCGGCGGACGCGGGCGCGCTCGGCTTGCTCGAACAGGATTTGCTGGGTGAGCTCCTCGGGCAGGTGGTGGACCTGCGTGTGGACCGGGCCCTGGACGGAGTGGGCGTGCAGGTCGGCGATGCGCAGGGCGCGCTCGAGCGGACCCTGGGACAGCGCGAGGGACTGGCTGCGCTCATGCGGGACGATGGCGGCGCGCCGGACGAAGAATCCGCCGCGCATTAGCAGGGCGGTGCGCGTGACGCGCAATCCGTGGCGTCGCCACGTGAACCAGTCGAGGTAGCGGGCGCGCGAGGGCGCCGCGACGAAGCCCTCGGCATCGCCCGTGCCGGTGAGCAGCGCGGTGATCATCTCGCGTGGGTTGTCGACCCCGAGGTCGGGCAGGATGAGCCACAGCACGCGCTCGAGGTCGATCCGACTGCCCACGGGCAGCAGGACGTTCTTGACCTGGGATGTCGAGGAGTTTTCGCTCTGTTCGTTGGCGTATCCCGCGACGTTGACCTCGATGCGCCACCAGTCCTTGTAGCGCCAGAGGAACGGCTGCGTGATCCCGACGGCCTGGATGCGGCGCGGCGGGATAGTTTGGGCACGGGTTTCGGCTAGACCGTGCCGCGAGCGAATGCCGTCGGGCGAAATCGCCAGCGTAAAACCGAATTCCCCGGCGATACGCGACCAGAACCAGCCGCCGAGGGCGAGGAACGCCGGCAGCATGCCGATAAGGCCGGCCCAGGTTTCCTGCCAGATCATGATGGCAAAGAAAATGATGCCGCCAATCAGGGCCACGACGAGTGAGAGCGACAGCAGGATCGAGGTGATGAGCTGCCCGGTCGGCACGGAGACGACCTCACGCTCCGGGGCCGCCTCGTATTCCACCGTGGTCTCGCCGTCCGCCTCGCTCGATGAGCCACTGACGCCTGCGGCGCGGGCGAGGATCTCGTTGCGTACCCGCTGGGCGTCATCCTCTTTGAGGAACTGGATCTGGACGTTAGAGGACGTGCCGCCGGCCGTTTGGATGTCGACGGCGGCAAGGCCCGCGAACCGGGCGAGCAGGGGTCGGACGAGATCGACGGCCTGGATACGGTTGAGGCGGGCGTGCCGCTGCCGCCGGAACAGGATGCCGTGGTGGTAGTAGACGGCCTCGTCACCGATGGCATACCGGATGCGTCGCCAGGCGAGATACGAGACGAGCCCGATGACCAGGAGGACGACGGCGATGATGCCGATCACGATGAGGTAGGTATAGCCGGGCAGGCTCGGCACCGCCTGTCCGAGGTCTTCAAACCGGTCGCGGATAAAGTCGAGCAGTTGCCACACGACGATGGCGAACAGTACGGCGATGCCCTTAATCGCCTGGATCAGCGGTGTGACGGGATGGACGGCGCGCCACGCGACGACTTTTTCCTCGGCGAGCAGCTCTGGGGTTTCGACGTCCTCGCTCATAGCCCCGCCAACTGTGCTTCGCCGCGCGCGGTGAGCAGGTCACGCAGCCGCTCGGCCTCCTTGGGCGGCAGCCCGTCGAGGGACGCGTCCGTCGAAGCCGAAGCCGTGTGGAGTTTGATCGAGGCGATACCGCAGGCGCGCGCGAGCGGCCCTTCCGAGACGTCGACGTACTGCATGCGGCCGTAGGGCACGATCGTCAGGGAGCGGAACATGATGCCGCGGCGGATGATGAATTCCTGGTCGGTCTCCGCATAGCCGAGCGCCCGCACCTGGCGCGGGATGAGCCAGCCGAGCCACGCCAGCAGGAGCACCATGATGGCGGCGCTGATATAGAACCACGAGCTCACCCAAATGCCGAGCGTCACGAACGCGACGAGCGGCGGGAGGAAGAAAATGGCGGCGACGATTAGGCGCGCTTTGATCAGCGAAAGCGATACGGGTGTGAACTTGATACCGGCAGGATGGAAAACTGCCCCCTGGGAACTCATGGGGACATTTTCCCATATCAGGCGGCAGACGGGCTGCGGGCGCCACCTGATGGGTCGTCATCGTCGGGCGGGATGACACACCAGGATTCGACGATCATCGCGACGATCACGAGGGCGAGGCAGGCGAGGACTGAGGCGCCCGCGATCCACGTGTGCTCGAAGTACAGCGGCGAGGAAAAGTTCCTAGCACCGATCATCGTCTGGGCGCCGAAATAGCCCGTGAGGCCGGCGCCGCCGAGCGAGCAGGACTTTGCGAAGAGCGCGACGCGGGCCGCGCCGATCGCGTCCATCGTCGTCTCTTCTTTTGCCACAAGGCGCTTCACGCCGATGCCAAGGCGCCACAAGATGACGGCGATCGCGAGCAGGAGCATTGTCGTCACCGCGGAGACGGGGACCGGGGTAGCGGACCGGTCATCGAGGTAGGCCAGCAGCATGTGGGAGACGAGTCCGACCGCAATCGCGGTGATCACGAGGCTGGAGGCGGAGGTGCGTTTCACAGCCAGTCCTCGGCGCTCGTGGCGATACCGCCATCGGCATCCGGTAGGAGCTCGGAAATCGGGCGGCCGCCGAGCAGGGCGTCGGGCCGAAGTTTTACATATGGCACGAGCACGAAGGCGCGGCGCGCGGCGCGTGGATGCGGGATCGTGAGGATGGGGTCATCGGAGCAGAACCGGCTGATGTCGATGAGGTCGATATCGATCGTGCGCTCGCCCCAGCGTTCGTGGCGCACCCGGCCGATTGCGGCCTCGATGCGGTGTGCGAGGTCAAGCAGTTCGCTCGCCGCGAGCCGGCTGCGGGCGATCACCACGGTGTTGTAGTAGTCGGGTTGACTGGCCTGGCCCTCGGCGAGGACCGGCGTCGTGCGCACGAGCGGGCCGACCTCGACTTCGCCGAGTTCGGCGCGCAATTGCTTGATCGCCTGCCGCAACTGGGCGGGCACGTCGCCGATATTGCCGCCGAGGCCGAAGACGACATCGCGCTCCCCTGCCGGGATGAGGCTCGCGCGCGTGCGGGTGATCGTGAGCGTGACATCGCTGAACGTCACCGCGATCGGCGCCTGCGGTTTGTGGATCGTCACCTCGACCTTGTCGACCTGTTCGAAGGCGAGGACGCGCCGGGCGATATTTTCTGCGAGGGTCTCGATGAGGTCGAGGCTACCGCGCACGAGAGCGTCGGCGACGGCTTCGGCGACCTCGGCGTAGGAGACGGTCTCATCGAGGTCATCACCGCGCGCGGCCGGGCGGGTATCGAGCCAGTAGGTGACGTCGGCGATGAACGTCTGGCCGTTGTGCTTTTCTTCCGCGAAGACCCCGTGGTGGGCGTGCGCGGTGATTCCGGTTAGGGTGATGGCATCAGACATGGCGGGCGTGCTTCAACTGATCGACGATATCGAGGGCGACGCGGCTCGCGGCCGGGTGGTGCACGCGCACCGCCCACAGGTCGCGCTCCGCGAACAAAGCGGTGAGAACAGCGGTGGCGAGATCCCGGTCGGTGGCGACCTCGCTTGGCCGCTCGGTCAACTCCGCGAGGAAGCGCTTGCGAGAGACCCCGATCATCACCGGCAGGCCGAGGTCACGGATGCGCTCGATATGGGCGAGCAACTGCCAGTTGTGGTCGGGGTTCTTCGCAAAACCGATGCCGGGGTCGACGACGAGTTGCTCGTCGCGTACGCCCGCGTTGCGGGCCGCCGCGATGAGGTCGGCAAGCTCGCGCGCCACGTCGGTAAGGACGTCGTCGTAGGTCGCGAGCTCGTTCATCGTTTCGGGGGTGCCGCGCCAGTGCCCGAGGATATAACGCGCTGCCGGATAATCGGCGACGACGCGGTAGATCTCCGGGTCGGCGAGACCGCCCGAGACGTCGTTGATGTAGTGGACGCTGGCCTCAAGCGCTCGTTTCGCGGTGCTCGCGTGCAGCGTGTCGACCGATATGTCCATTCCGGCGGCGACGCACTGCTCAACGACGGGCGCGATGCGCTCCCATTCGGTCTCGGGGTCGACCCGGGCAGAGCCGGGCCGAGTCGACTCGCCGCCGATGTCGATGAGGTCGGCACCGTCGGCGATGAGCTCGCGCGCGTGGTCGATGGCGCTATCGGTCTGAAAAAATTTCCCGCCGTCGGAAAACGAGTTCGGCGTGACGTTGAGGATTCCCATGATGAGGGGACGCCGAGGTGACACGGTTACCTCCCGGACATGATGAGGCTCATGGCCTCGGCGCGGGTTGCGGCGCTGCGCATCTGCCCGCGGACGGCGGACGTGATCGTGCGGGAGCCGGGCTTGCGCACGCCGCGCATCGACATACACAGGTGTTCGGCTTCGACGACGACGATCACGCCGCGGGGTTGGAGCCGCTCGACGAGGGAGTCCGCGACGAGCGAGGTGAGGCGCTCTTGGACCTGGGGGCGGCGGGCGTGCCCCTCGACGAGACGCGCGAGTTTCGACAGGCCGGTGACGTGGCCGGAGGCGTTTGGGATATAACCGACGTGAGCGACGCCGTGGAACGGCAGCAGGTGATGCTCGCACATCGAGTACATCGGGATGTCCTTAACGAGGATCATTTCCTCGTGTCCGATGTCGAAGGCCGCGTCGAGATGGTCGGAGGGGTTTTCGTGCAGCCCCGCGAACATCTCGGCGTAGGCGCACGCCATTCGCTTCGGGGTATCGCGCAGGCCGTCGCGTTCGGGGTCCTCCCCGACGGCGATGAGCAGGTCGCGAATCGCGCGCTCGACGCCGGCGGCATCATAGGCGCGCTTCGCGCCCAGCTGTTCGCTCATCTAATGCCCCTCTGACATCGGCGGCATCGGATCGCCCGCCTCGGCGGCCTGATCCGCCGGCTCCTTGGTTTCTTCACCCGACTCGATCTCAGCAGGGGTCCGCACCGGCGGCAGGTCGGAGACGGGACGTGATTCCGATGAGCGCCACACCGGACGCGGATCGCGCTTTTTTACGGGCTCGAAGATGCGAGCGATTTCCTTTTCGTTCAGCGTCTCGTGCTCGAGCAGTTCGAGGACGAGTTCGTCGAGGACCGCACGGTATTCGGTGAGGATCTCCCACGCCTCGTCATTCGCTCGATCGAGCAGGCGGCGGACCTCATCGTCGATGACGCGGGCGGCGTCTTCGGAGTAGTCCCGCTGGTGGCCCATATCGCGTCCGAGGAAGGGCTCGGAGGAGTCCTGGCCGAGCCGGACCGAGCCGACCTCGGCACTCATGCCGTACTGGGTGACCATCTTGCGGGCCATCGACGTGGCCTTTTCGATGTCGTTGGAGGCGCCGGTCGTCGGATCGTGGAAGACGATCTCTTCGGCGACGCGTCCCCCCATCGCGTAAGCGAGTTGGTCGAGCAGCTCGTTGCGGGTCGTGGAGTAGCGGTCCTCGCTAGGCATGACCATCGTGTAGCCGAGTGCACGGCCGCGCGGCAAGATCGTCACCTTCGTGACGGGATCGGTGTACCGCAGGGCCGCGGCGACGAGCGCGTGCCCGCCTTCGTGGTAGGCGGTGACCTTCTTCTCCTTCTCATTCATCACGCGGCTGCGCTTTTGCGGGCCCGCGATGACGCGGTCGATCGCCTCATCGAGCGCGCGGTTATCGATGAGCTGCGCGTTCGAGCGGGCGGTGAGCAGCGCCGCCTCGTTGAGCACATTCGCGAGGTCGGCGCCCGTGAAGCCTGGCGTGCGCTTCGCGACCATGTCGAGGTCGACGGACTGCGCCATCGGCTTACCCTTCGCGTGCACTCGCAAAATTGCGGCGCGACCGGCAAGGTCGGGCGCCTCGACGGCGATCTGCCGGTCGAAGCGGCCCGGGCGCAGCAGCGCGGGGTCGAGGACATCGGGCCGGTTGGTCGCGGCGATGAGGATGACGTTGGTATTGGAATCAAAGCCATCCATCTCGACGAGGAGCTGGTTGAGCGTCTGCTCACGCTCGTCGTGGCCGCCGCCCATGCCGGCGCCGCGGTGGCGTCCGACGGCGTCGATCTCGTCGACGAAGATGATGGCGGGCGAGTTGTTCTTCGCCTGCTCGAACAGGTCACGCACGCGCGAGGCGCCGACACCGACGAACATTTCGACGAATTCCGAACCGGAGATCGAAAAGAACGGGACGTTGGCTTCACCGGCGACCGCGCGCGCGAGCAGGGTCTTACCGGTTCCGGGCGGGCCATAGAGCAGCACGCCCTTGGGGATCTTCGCGCCGACGGCCTGGAACTTTTGCGGCTCGGCCAAGAACTCGCGGATCTCCTGCAGTTCTTCGACGGCCTCGTCCTCGCCGGCGACATCCGCGAACGTGACGTCCGGGGTCTCCTTGTTCACCATCTTGGCGCGGGCCTTACCGAAGCCCATCGCGCCGCGCGTACCGCCCTGGGCCCGCATCATGAGGAACCAGAACAGGCCCAGGATGATGACCATCGGCAGCATGAGCGTCAGCAGCGACGTCCACCAGCTCGGCTGCGGGACCTCGGAGTTATAGCCGTTTTCGGGTGCCGCGGACTGGATCGCGTCGACGACGCGTTCGCCTTGTGGCTCGACGTAGTAGAACTCGACTTCCTTGCCCTTATCGACTTCCTTGCCCTTGGCATCCTTGGTCTTAAAGGGTTCGGTGAGCTTCATTCGCACGCGCTGCGCGCCCTCGGTGACCTCAACCTCTTGGACCGTCGTCTTTTCTGCCGTCAGCAGTTTCAGGCCATCGGAGGTGTCGATCCGCTTAAAGGCGGGGCCCGTGAAGAACGACATCGCGATCCACGCGAGCACAATGATAAAGAGCAGCCACACGACCGGGCCGCGCGCAAACTTCAGCTTCTGCGACGTAGTCGAGCCGCTGTTTTTCTTTTCCGTTGCCATAAGTTCCTCTACCCGCCGTACACGTGCGGAGCTAGCGTGCCAATGAAGGGCAAGTTACGGTACCGACCGTCGTAATCCAAGCCGTAGCCGACGACGAATTCGTTCGGGATATCGAATCCGCAGTAGGCGACATCGACGTCGACCTTCGCCGCATCGGGCTTGCGCAGTAGCGTCGCGATCTTCAGCGACGCGGGCTCTCGCGAGGACAGGTTACGCACGAGCCACGACAGCGTGAGCCCGGAGTCGATGATGTCTTCGGCGATGAGGATGTGCTTGCCGTGCACGTCGGTATTCAGATCCTTGAGGATCCGCACAACGCCCGAGGATTTCGTGCCCGAACCATAAGACGACACCGCCATCCAGTCCATCCGCAAGGGGGTGCTCAATCGCCGCGAAAGGTCAGCCATGACCATCACCGCGCCGTTGAGGACGCCGACGAGAAGGATCTCTTCACCGGCATAATCCCGGTCGATCTCGGCGGCCATCTCGTCGAGACGGCGAGCGATCTCTTCCTCGCTGAGCAAAGTCTTAGCGAGGTCTGTGCCCATATCAGCAGCGTCCACGTAACTCTCCTTGGGGTGTTGCCACCTTTAGCATGCCACTTTCTTTCGTTGCGATCACACCGCCAGGAACGTAGATCGGGCCGTGTACGGCGCGGAGCGTCACGAGCCGGTCGACCTCCTGCACATGGACCTGACCCACTTGCTCCCCTGCGGGCATGACACGGGTGAGCGCGCGATGGATGATTCTGGAACGGATTGCGGAGTGGAGCCCCACGAGCTCGGCGAGCGTGAGCCACACCTGATCGGCGGGCGCGTTTGGTACGTTGGCACGCTCGAATGCGGCCGTCGCGCGTTCGCTCAGGGCGTCATCATCGGAGCGCGCCAGTTGCGCCGTTCGGGCGAGCGACACGCTCACCTGATCCCCGAGGACCTCAGCGAGCAGTGGCATCACTTCGTGACGCACACGGATGCGTCGCAGCGGCGAGCCGTCCTGCTGGCGCCATGGGCCGTCGAGTTCATTGGACGGGTCGAGGACGGGGGCGAGCCCGGCGGCCGCGCAGATCGCGGCGGTGTCGGAGCGTCGCAGCCCGAGGAACGGGCGGAGCCACAGCCCGTCGCGCGGCGCCATTCCCGACAGCGCGCCGGCGCCGGAGCCGCGCGCGAGTGAGAGCAGAACGGTCTCGGCCTGATCGTCGAGGGTGTGGCCGAGCAGGATTGCGCTCGCCCCGAAGC
Source organism: Bowdeniella nasicola (assembly GCF_001907295.1). Taxonomy (GTDB): domain Bacteria; phylum Actinomycetota; class Actinomycetes; order Actinomycetales; family Actinomycetaceae; genus Bowdeniella; species Bowdeniella nasicola. The sequence goes on along the minus strand of NZ_MQVR01000024.1, from coordinate 18,999 downwards.
GCTCGGCCACGGCAATCAGCGCCTGGCGGCGGGCCCCTCTCGCCGCGGCTTCGGGTCCGCCGTGCCCACGGCCGGCGCTGCCGCCCGGAACCTCGACGGCGATGATCTCGGCAGCTAGGCCGATCTGATCAAGGAGCGCCGCGGCGTGCGTCGCCTCGCTCGCGGATTCGGGGCGAAGCTGATGGTCGATGATGACCGCGCGCGCCTTCAAGCCGTCGCGCTCGGCAACGAATGCGGTACAGATCGCGAGCGCCAGCGAGTCCTGCCCGCCGGAGACAGCCAGGAGGACGCGCGCCCCCGGAGCGATGCCGAGGTCTCTGATCGCCCGCCGTCCCGCGGCGACGGCGGGATGGGGCCCGGCCATTTATGACTCGCTGGTGCGTGCGATCCAGCGCTCTGGATCGTGGATCTCTTCCGGAGTGGGCAGGGCGTCGGCGTGGTCGAAGACGCGGTTGAGGCCCGCGTGGCCGACCTTATCGATCACGGCGTTCACGAAGGCGGCGCCGTCGCGGTACTGGGCGAGTTTGTCCTCGATCCCGAGCCCCGTGCGCAGCATCTTTTCGATTCGTTTGGGGTTGGTCCGACGCTTATTAAACGCGGCCCGGATGCGCCGCGCGCTCGGCATGCGGGCCGGGGAGATCGCGTCCATGACGACATCGGCGTGGCCCTCCAGCAGCGCCATGATCGCGCTGACGCGTGCCATGGCCGCTTGCATGTCCTTGGGCAGGATCGCCTCCGTGATTGGGGTATCGTCCCCGCCGCGCACCGCCGTCGAGAGCCAGGAGATGAAGCGCGCGGCGCTGCCCTCGGCCTCACGCTCGAGGTTGGCGAGCAATTCGCGCGTCAGGATCGCCAGATGGTCCGCGAGCCAGGGCGCGGCCGCGAACTGCACGGCGTGGGTGGCTTCGTGCAGGCAGACCCACAGCCTAAAGTCCATCCCGTCGAGCGAGAGTTCCTTTTCCACGTGCCGCACGTTCGGAGCGACGAGCAGGAGACGGCCGTGGAACGGGTCGTACTGGCCGAGCACCTTGGTGGACAGGAAGGCGAGCGCCGCCCCGAGGTCGAAGCGATCTGCGCTGATACCGGGGACGGCATCGCCGATTATCGCGTCGAACAGTTCGAGGTTCGCCTGCTGAAAGCGCGGCCGGTCGACGATATATACCGGGATTTCGCTCGCGGCGCGGGCGGCGCGCGTCAGGCCGGTGATACGCCCGACTTCTTCGGGCGCAAGTGCGGCCGAGCGGCGCAGGACGTCAACGACGGCACGCGCCTGCGTCAGGCTGCCTGGGTCCCCGGCGGGGGTGAGCGCCGAGGCGAGCGGATGCGGGGAGTACGAGGACGTCATGTACCCAATCTAGCGAGGGTAGCGATGAATGCGTCCAGTTCCTTGCGTGCCTGCTGGAAGTTCCCCTCCTGCACCTCGGGCGCGAGGATCGAAAAAGCGAACTGGCGCCCCTCGGATTCGAGGACGCCCGATAGCGAGATCGCGGTCACGAGCGTGCCGGTCTTGGCCCGCACGAGGCCCGGACTATCGGCCAGGCGGGTACGCAGCGTGCCGTCGAGGTGCGAGACAGGCATCGATGCAATGAGCGGCGCGAGTTCGGGCTTTTTGCCCGACGCGGCCGCCGCGACGATATCGGTGAGGAGCCGCGCCGAGACCTTCGTGCCCGAGGACAGCCCACAGGAGTCGGCCAAAGATGTATCCCCCAGCTCGAAGCCGGCATCGGCGAGCTGGGCGAGGACGGCGGCGCGGCCTGCATCGAAGGTGCCCTCTTCGCCGCGGGAGCGGGCGACGAGGCGGGCAGTCGCCTCCGACGTCGTATTGTCCGAGCCTTTGAGCGTATGAGACACAAGGCGCTGGACCGTCTCCGATTCATGCGAGGCCATGAGCACGTCATCGGCTCCGACCTTTCCGCGACTCGTCCCCGTGACGGTGATGCCGGCGTCTTTGAGCCGGGCTGCGAAGATGCCGCCGGCCGCGAGCGCGGGGTCGCCGTCGGCCCGCGAACCATCGCTCTTGCCCGAGTTCACGCCGAGCCCCATGACGGGCTGGATCCAGGGTCGATCGAGGTCGCCCCAGCCGGGCGCCCACGTCGGGCCGGTGAACACCGAGTCATCGACGCGCAGCGCGACCGAATTCACGTCGGCGAAGTGCAGCCCCGCCGCCGCATCGGTCGCGAGCTTTGCGAGGTCATCGGCGGTCAGCCGCATGTTGCCCGAGCCGACGAGGGTGAGAGTGTCCATCCCGTTGAACATGACGCGCGTCGGCAGCGTGGCGCTCTCGCCGAGCGCGAGGAGCGCGGCGGCCGCGGGCAGGATCTTGACGGATGAGGCCGTCGTATACGCAGTATCGGCGTCCCGTTGCGCGAGCACGGTCCCCGAGGACACGTCGCGGATCATGACCGCCACGCGCGATCCGAGGGCGCGGGAATTGGCGGCAAAGGTATCGACAGCGCTTTGCAGGTCACCGGCCTTCGCATCGGCCTTGACCTCGGGCGTGGCTGATGCGGCGGGCGCCGGGACGCTGAGTGCGGGATACGCGACGGGATCTGCCGGTGGCGGAGTGAGGGTCAAAAATCCCGGCACGACGTCGTACGCGTCGGCCACGCCATAACCGCCTACACTAAGCACCAGCGCACCCGCGAGCAGGAAGGAAGTCCCCTTCTTCATTTGTTCCACCTCTCGATGAGCGCGCCACATGGTCGTCATAGGCCAGACTAATGTAGGACTGGGAAGAACTTGCGATGCGTCGCCGACCGAGGCATCGAGCATGAGAGAGAAAGGGCCGGACGTGGAATTCGACGTCACCATCGAAATCCCGAAGGGGAACCGAAACAAATACGAGGTCGACCACGAGACCGGCCGTATCCGGCTGGACCGGATGCTCTTCACCTCGACCCGCTACCCGGATGACTACGGGTTCATCGACGATACCCTCGGCGAAGACGGTGACCCGCTCGATGCCCTCGTCCTCCTCGAGGAACCGACGTTCCCGGGCTGCGTGATCCGCTGCCGTGCGCTCGGAATGTTCCGCATGCGCGACGAGATGGGCGGCGACGATAAGGTCCTGTGCGTTCCCGCCGGCGACCAGCGCGCCTCCTGGCGTACCGACATCGACGATGTTTCCGAATTCCACCGCCTGGAAATCCAGCACTTCTTCGAGGTGTACAAGGATCTCGAGCCCGGAAAGTCCGTCGAGGGCGCGCACTGGGTCGGCCGCGAAGAGGCCGAGGCCGAGATCGAGCGGTCCTTCGAGCGCGAGCGCGAACGCATCGCGAATGAGGGTGCGCACTAACCCACCTTTTCCCTTTTGTGACCTGCGCGACATTCCGCATTTGAGGAATGTCACGCAGGTCACAATTTTTATGGCACACTGTCCTGTACATGCCACCTGATCCGTGCCCGGTGGCCGCTACCCCTCACAGGGAGGACACATGTCAGAAACACTGGATAAGGTCTCTGATTTTTTCGGGATGCTCTCGGGCATCGTCTGGGGACCTTTCTTTCTCATCCCGCTGCTGCTCGGCACAGGTATCGTCTTGTCGATTCGACTCGGCTTCCTGCAATTCCATAAACTCTGGCCGGCCCTAAAGCTCGGCATTCTTAGACGCCGCGACGAGGGCGCTTTCGCGGGCGATGTCTCGCAGTTCCAAGCCCTCACCACTGCGCTGGCCGCGACCGTCGGCGTCGGTAATATCGTCGGCGTCGCGGGCGCCATCGCCGTCGGTGGACCTGGCGCCCTGTTCTGGATGTGGGTGACGGGCCTGCTCGGCATGGCCTCGAAGTATGCGGAGGCCTTCCTCGGCGTCCGCTTCCGCACGAAGGACGCCGCGGGCGAAATCTCCGGCGGCCCGCAGTACTACCTCGAGCGCGGCATCAAGGGCCCGCTCGGTAAGGTCCTTGCGATCTCTTTCGCCGTGCTTGCTGCGCTCGCTTCCTTCGGCATCGGCAACATGACGCAGGGCAACGCGATCACCGAAAACATCCACAACACGTTCGGTATCGAACCGTGGATCATCGGCATCGTCCTCACCGTCGTCGCCTTCGCGGTCCTCGTCGGTGGCATTAAGTCGATCGGCCGCGTCACGGCCGCGCTCGTGCCGTTCATGATCGTCGTCTACATCCTCGGCGCGACCTTCATCCTCATCGTGAACGCCGGCCAGGTGCCAGCCGCCTTCGGCCAGATCTTCTCCGAAGCCTTCACCGGTCACGCCGCCTTCGGTGGTGCCGCCGGCTCCGCCTTCCTCCTCGCACTCAAGATGGGTGTCGCGCGCGGCATCTTCTCCAACGAGTCCGGCATGGGCTCGGCAGCCATCGCGGCCGCCGCGGCCAAGACCACGCACCCGGTCCGCCAGGGTCTCGTGTCGATGACGCAGACCTTCATCGACACAATCATCGTCGTGACCTTCACGGGCCTCGTCCTCATCACGACGGGCGTATGGGAAAAGGCCGATATCTCGCAGGCGACGCTCACCGCGGAAGCCTTCACGCACGGCCTGCCCGGCAACTGGGGCCACATCATCGTCACGTGCTCGATCGCGCTGTTTGCCTTCTCCACCGTGCTCGGCTGGGCCTACTACGGCGAACGCTGCACCGAACGCCTCGTGGGCCGCGGCGGCGTCATGCCCTACCGGGTCCTCTTCTCCCTCGTCGTGTTCGTGGGCGCGACGGTCCCCCTCAAGGTGGTCTGGAACTTCGCGGACCTCATGAACGGCCTCATGGCGCTGCCGAACCTCATCGGTCTGCTCATCCTTTCCGGCCTCATCGCGCGCGAGACCAAGCACTACCTCGCCAACGATCCGCCCCTGACCGCTTCCAAGGACGAGATCGACGCCTTCATGGAAGGCCACGTCGGCGGTATCGACACCTACGAGACTACCGGTAAGTAACCGCACAGAAGAGTGGCCGGCTCCCTTCCCCTGGAGCCGGCCACTTCTTCATGTCTGGTGGCGAGTTGCGCTAGCCCTTGATGCGACCGCCATAGGGCAGCACGTTCGTCCAGTACATCTTCGTGAGCTCGACGGGCTTACCCGACGAGGGGGCGTGCACGCGCATGCCGTTACCCGCGTAGATCGCGACGTGGTAGATGCGGTTATTAGCATTGCCGCCCTTGGCATAGAAGATCAGGTCGCCCGGCTGCAGCTGCTTGACGGGCACGCGCGCGGTCGCGGCGTACTGCGCGCCCGAGGTACGCGGCAGCTTCACGCCCACCTGCGCGAAGGAGTACATCACGAGGCCGGAGCAATCGAAGCCCGACGGCGAGGCGCCGCCCCACACGTAGGGAACGCCGATGTACTTCTTTGCGACTTCAAGCGCCTGGCGCGCCTTGCTCGACGGGCCCGGGATAGGATCCGGCGCCGGCGTGGGCTTTGGAGTCGGCTTCGGAGCCGGGGTGGTCGGGCGCGGGGCGGGAGTCGTCGGCTGCGGGGCCGGGGTCGTCGGCGCCGGCTCGGGGGCCGCACTCGGTTCCGGTGCGGGAGCCGTCGTCGGCTGCGGCGCCGGTCGCGTCGGGTTATCGCGCGAGGCGGCTTCCGGCGGATTCTCCTGCTCTTCCAGGCGCGCCAGGGCGGCCTGCGATTCGCGTTCGCGACGCTGCTCATCGAGTGCGGCCTGGCGCTGGCGCTCCAGCTCGACCGTGGTCTGGCGCTGCTGGGCCAGCTGAGTGATCAGCTCGTCACGGCGGGCCTGCGCTGCGGCCTGCTGCCGGCTCGCCTCATCACGGGCATTGGCGGCCTCGAGGCGACGCTGCTCGGCGATTTCGGTGGCACCGCGCGCTTCGTCGCGCGCCTGCACGGCCTGCGCTTCAAGCATGTCGGCCACGGCTTCGACACCAAGGAATGACTGGAGGACCTCGTTGACGCGAGAGGTCAGGATCTTCGTCAGGTGAGCTGACGTGGCAAGCTGCTGGAAATCTGTCTCAGCGAGATACGGGGCGGCGCTCGAAATCGGTGCGGAGCCCTTGCGGTAGAGATCGCGTGCCTTCACGCCGAGGTTCTGGCGCGACTTTTCGACCGACTCGCGGGCCGCGGCAGCGACCTTGGCTGCCTGATCGGCACGGTTTTCGGCCGCGATTCGCGCGTCGTCGGCGACGAGGAATTCTTCGGTCGCGATCTGGGAGTTGACGTCGGTGTTTTCGGTGACGCCGGACAGCTGGGCGAGTTCGATTTCCATCTGCGCGATCTGCGCTGCGGTCGACTCTTCAGCCTGCCGGCTGCGTTCGATATCGCTGGAATCGCCGGGGTCGGCGTAAGCGGCGGGGATCGCGAGTCCAGAAATCGCGAGCGCGAGTCCGCAAACACCAGCTAAAGAGCGGGTGAGGGTGAGTCGCAGGGCCACACGTCCTCCGAGGGGTTGGGGGTTGCTCGGCGCGCCGACTTGACGTCCGACGGAGATGGTTACGTCCACACTATACGAAAGTTTATAGTAGGGGAACACCTGTCCCGCTAACCCCATTTGTCACAGTATTCACAACTGACACATGCGCACCAAAATCTCGAATGTTGAACGATCGCTAGCCAAATCGTGAGTCATGCGGCTACAGTCGCTGTCATGTTCTGCAACCGTCGAATGTGCCGCTGACGCGGTCTTTCGCCTGCCCACCGAGATGTCTTCCTCGGTTTCGGGCCTGCAGCTAAGAATCCTTCCCCCTCGGGCATTTCCATACCTGGATTCTTGTCAGATCGCGTCATCCTCGGATCGGGAGCGGCGTGGACCGTGACCGGTCCCGCCCGGCCCCATCCCCACCGATTCGAGGACAACACTCATGACTTGGAACTTTGAAACCCGCCAGATTCACGCCGGACAGATCCCCGATGCCGAGACCGGCTCGCGAGCTCTCCCGATCTACCAGACCACTTCCTATGTTTTTGACTCCGTCGACCAGGCCGCCAACCGGTTTGCGCTCTCGGAGCTCGGCCCGATCTACACGCGACTGAATAACCCCACCAACGAAGTCGTCGAAAACCGCATCGCCGATCTGGAAGGCGGCATCGGCGCGCTCCTCGTCTCCTCCGGCCAGGCCGCGGAGACGCTCGCGATCCTCACGGTCGCGCAGCAGGGCGACAACATCGTCTCCTCCCCCTCGCTATACGGCGGCACGCGCAACCTCTTCGCCAACACGCTGCCCCGCTTCGGCGTGGACATCCGCTTCATCGACGATCCCGAGGACCCCGCCGCCTGGGAGGCCCTCGCCGATGAGCGGACCGTCGCCTTCTTCGGCGAGACGATCCCCAATCCCAAGGGCGACATCCTCGATATCGAGGCCGTTGCTGCGGCCGCTCACCGCGTCGGGGTCCCCTTGATCGTCGACAACACGGTCGCGACGCCCTATCTGCTGCGCCCGATCGAATGGGGCGCAGACATCGTCGTGCATTCCGCAACGAAGTATCTCGGCGGCCACGGCACCGCGGTCGCGGGCGCGATTATCGACGCCGGCACCTTCGACTTCGGCGCCGATCCGCAGCGCTTCCCCCGGTTCAACGAGCCCGACCCGTCCTACGGCGGCCTCGTCTACGCGCGCGACTTCGGCCCCAACAGCCCGTTCGGCGCGAACGTCTCCTTCATCTTCAAATGCCGCCTGGAGGGCCAGCGCGATTTCGGGTTCGCAGCCTCCCCATTCAACGCCTTCCTCATCGCCCAAGGCATCGAGACCCTCTCGCTGCGCCTGGAGCGCCACGTCGCCAACGCGCGCGCCGTCGCCGAATACCTCGAAGGCAAAGACGGCGTCGCACAGGTGCGCTACGCATCCTTGAAGTCCTCGCCGTACTACACGCTCGCGCAAAAATACACGCCGCGCGGGGCGGGCGCGATCGTGACCGCCGACCTCGCCGGCGGCCGCGAGGCCGGCCGCGCCTTCATCGATGCACTCACGCTGCATTCGCACGTCGCCAATATCGGCGACGTCCGTTCGCTCGCGATCCACCCCGCCTCCACGACCCACTCGCAGGTCCCCGACGAAGGCCTCGCCGCCGCCGGCATCACGCCGGGCACGGTGCGCCTTTCCGTCGGCCTGGAACATATCGACGACATCCTCGCCGATATTCACGCCGGACTCGCTGCCGCGCGCGCGGTCGCCACGACCGAGCCGCAGCAGGCCATCGTGTAAGGAGCCCGGAATGCACGAGCCTGACATCACCGCGACCATCCCCGCCTCCGGGGCCTGGCGAGCGGGCGATGACCCCGGATACCGCCAGTTCGCCGACCTCGGCACGTTGCTGCTGGAATCCGGCGAATCCCTGCCCGTGACCCTCGCCTATGAGACCTGGGGGGAGCTCAACGCGGCACGCGATAACGCAGTGCTCGTGCTCCACGCCCTGACCGGCGATTCCCACGTCACCTCCCACGGTGGCTCGGATCCCGGTCAGGGCTGGTGGTCCGGCATCGTCGGTCCCGGCAAGGTCATCGACACCGACCGCTATTTCGTCATCGCCCCCAATATCCTGGGCGGCTGCCAGGGCTCGACGGGCCCCGCGTCGATCGCGAGCGACGGCGATCCGTACGGCGCGTGCTTCCCGCACGTGACCGCGCGCGACCAAGTGCTCGCCGAATCGCTCCTGGCCGACCAGCTCGACATCGCCGAGTTCTGCCTCGTCGTCGGCGCCTCGATGGGCGGACACCGCGCGCTGGAATGGGCGATCTCGCGGCCACACCGCGTGCGTCGCCTCGCGGTCATCGCCTCGGGGGCGCGCACGACCGCCGACCAGATCGCGCTCGGCCACACCCAGCTGCTCGCGATCGAGGGCGACCCGAACTTCGTCGGCGGCAACTACTACGACCGCTCCCCTGGCACCGGCCCCTGGTACGGCCTCGGGCTCGCCCGCCGGATCGCCCACCTTTCCTACCGCACCGCAGGCGAACTCGACGCCCGCTTCGGGCGGCTCCCCCAGGGCCGCGAGGAGCCGCTCGACGGGGGCCGGTTCGCCGTCCAGTCCTACCTCGACCATCACGGCGCGAAACTCGCCCGCCGATTCGACGCCAATTCCTACATCACGCTCACGCGCGCGATGCTCACCCACGACGTCGGGCGCGACCGCGGCGGCGTGCGCTATGCGCTCGGCAAGATTCAGGCCCGCACCCTCGTGGTCGCGATCGACTCCGACAGGCTCTTTCCCGTCGCCGAGTCCGCCCTTATCACCGACGCGGTCCGAAACACCTTCCCGCTCGCGCTCATCGCCTCACAGTGCGGGCACGACGGCTTCCTCGTCGAGAACGATGCCGTCGCTCATCACCTCGCGCGGCTCCTCGATTCGGTACCCGCCCGACGTGAGCAACGTCAAAGCCTGCCCGACTGGCGTCACATCCCGGGCCTATCGCATTGTCCGAAATTCCGGGCTTAAATGAAAAGGTGAGTAGCCAGCCAGCCGAAGCACCCGTCGACACGTGGGGCAGCGACCTGCTCGGATGCGGTTTCCAGTCCCGCACCCTGCCCCTCCTCGACGACGATGAAGGCGCCTGTGTCGCGACGCTTGTCCGCCATCATCTGCCCGATGATCGCGACGCCCTGCCCGATACGCCGTCGTCGCCGCATTTCGCGCTGCTCTACCTGCACGGCTGGAACGACTACTTCTACCACCCGCATCTCGCGCGCGAAGTCGCTCGCGCCGGTGGCGCGTTCTACGCGCTCGACCTGCGCAAATACGGCCGTTCACTGCGCTCCCACCAGACGCGCGGGTTCATCACGGATTTAAGCGACTACGACGAAGACATCCACGAGGCCCTCAAGGTCATCCGCGCCGAGCACGGCTACGGCATGGACATCGTCCTCATGGGCCACTCAACCGGCGGCCTCACCGCGAGCCTGTGGGCCGACCGCCATCCCGGCGCGCTTCGCGCCCTCGTGCTGAACTCCCCGTGGCTCGCGCTGCAGGGCTCCGCGCTGCTCAAGCTCGTCTCCCAGCCCGTCGCCGACGCGATCGGCCGCCGCAACCCGAAGCGCATCTTCCCGCTGCCGGATAACGGTTTTTACTACCGGACGCTGCAAGAACTCGGCTGGCAGACGAATGACCAGTGGCGCACGACGCCCTCCGCCCCCGTGCGGGCGGGCTGGCTGTCCGCGATCCTCGCGGGCCACGCAAACGTCGCGACGGGCCTGCAGGTCACGTGCCCGGTCTTCGTCATGACCTCGGGCGCCTCAAACTATTCGACGACGTGGTCCGACGCCCTGCTCGGCGCCGATACCGTCCTCGACGTCGACGCGATCGGCGCGGCCGCCTTGAAGCTCGGCCCGCTCGTCACCGTGGCACGCTTCGATGGCGCCATCCACGACGTGTTCCTCTCGCGCGACGACATCCGCGAAAGCGCGAGCGCCGAACTACGCCGGTTCCTCGGGGCTTACGTCTAACTCGTCGGCCTCCATGAGCTCATAGCGAGCGTCATCGAGGTTCGGGCCGGCCTCACCGAAGCGCCACACGCGCCACCCGTTGACGTCCTCGCGCCCGGACACGGCGCACGCCGCCTCGCTCGGGTCGAGGTATTCCTCGCCGTTTTCCAAGACGAGCTCGCCGCTGACGCGCAGCGTCGCATCGTGGCTTATCCCCTTGCGCAGCTGGCGCCACGTGAGGTGCGTGTCCTCCCCCAGGTACTTCGCGATCGCCGCGAGCGTGCGGCCCGCCTCCGACAGCGGCACCGTGTAGTCCGGCTGGCGCGGCTCCTCGGCGTGCTCGCCGCGCGGCGCTTCCGCTTCGGGCGCTACCTCCTCGGGCTCGGGCGCCGGCGGGTCGACTGACTCGGCTTCCTCGGGCTCCTCGTCCTTGTCCGCGACGGGCGCGAACTCCGGGGAGGCCATGAGCTCGACCTGCTTCGTCGCGCGGCCCAGCATCACCATCTGCGAGCGCGCCGCGATCGGGCCGCGCACCGGCGCGACATCGATGAGGCGTTGGCCATCGCCGAAATCGCGCAGCGTCAGCTCGTAGACCTCGATCCCCGAGCCGGACAGCAGCTCGAGCGCGGGGCGAACATCGTCGGTGATGTGATCGGCGACGATGACGACGCGCGGGCCCGCCGGGGTGCGCGGCGGCAGCGATTCGCGGAATTCGTTCCAGTCCCGCCGGAAGGTACCCTGGCCGCCGGGGTACATCGAGGCGAGGTCGAGCCAGCCGAGGGCAGCGCTATTGCCGGCACGCGAGAGCGCCGCGACGAGCGTCGCCGCGTCGAGGGTTTCACACACCTCGACGGTCACGACCTGACCGGAGGCATCCATCGACAGCAGATGGGCCTGCTGGGACTCTTCCCAGATGACGGGAAAAAGCGGCCGCCCGACGATTTCGAGGACCTGTTCCCGCACCGCAGATAGCATGTCGGATTCGAGTCGAGCAGCAGTAGTTCGCCCAAACTGGGCGGGGACGAGGTGACCGGAATCGAACTCAAAAAGCGACATCTTCCTGACCCTGCAGCAGACGATTGTGTCCACCTATTGTGACATGTCGAGGCGCCGCGCGAGTAGGTCCGACAGGCGGATAGCCTGTCGGCTAGAAAGCTGAGATATCTGAGTGCGACAGGAAAAGCCGTCCGCCAACACGAGGGCGTCGGGATGCTCCGCTAGCGCCGACAGCAGCGCGGTGTTCGCGACCGCGACGGACACGTCGGCGTGGTCTGCTTCCATCCCGAAATTGCCCGCCATGCCACAGCAGCCGGTGACCGCGTGCACGCGCGCGCCCGCCGCCGACAGCAGCTCGTGATCGCGCTGCCACCCCATGACGGCGTAGTGGTGGCAGTGCGGCTGGGCGAGGATCTCGACGCCGGAAAGATCCGGCAGCGGGAAGTTCGGCGCGTGGCGCGTGAGGAACTCGGCGAGCGTATGGGTCGCGTTCGCGACGGCCGCCGCGCGGGCATCGCCTGGGTGCAGGTCGGGCAGGTCATCGCGCAGCGTCGCCACGCAACTCGGCTCGACACCGACGATCGGCACGCCATTGATGGCAAGCGGGCCGAGGATGCGCAGCAGTTCGTCCTGGCGTGCGCGGGCGCGATCGAGCTGCCCCGTCGTCACGTAGGTCAGGCCGCAGCACGCCTCGACCGGCGCCAACAGCACGGTGAAGCCCGCCGCTTCCAGCACCTCGACCGTGGCGCGGGCCCCGGCGCCGTCGAGTAGGTGCGAAAACGAGTCCGCCCACAAGACGACGAACTTCTTGTCCGTCTGGGGCGTTCGCTGCCGCCGCTTAAACCACGCCGAGAACGGCTCGGCGTCGAACGGGATGAGGCGGCGCTGCTCGCTGATCCCGGCCGCTTTCAACACCGCGCGTTCCAGGGCCGGGACCTTGCGGACCGCCCCGGCCACAAGCACCGCGGCGCGCACGGCCCCGGGCAGCGCGAGGGTTAGCCGGATCCAGCGTGGCAGCCAGCCGAGCGTGTAGTGGGTGCGGGGCCGACGCTTACCGGCGTAGATCTGGTCGAGCACCTCGGACTTATAGCGGGCCATGTCGATACCCGTCGGGCAGTCCGAAGAGCATGCTTTGCAGGCGAGGCACAGGTCGAGCGACTCGCGGACCTCGCCCGAATCAAGCGAATGGATGAACGAGCCGTTGGCGACCTCCTGCAGGATGCGTGCCCGCGCCCGGGTCGTGTCTTTTTCGTCGCCCGTTGCGCGGTAGGAGGGGCACATGACGTGTCCGGGGCTCGTGACGCGGCATTTGCCGACGCCGGTGCAGCGGTGCACGGCGCGGCCGAGGTCGTGCCCGTCGGAGCCGAGCGTGAAGGAGCGGGCGAGCAGGTCCTGACCCTGGGGTAGCCGCAGGTCGGCCGCGAGGGGGGAGGGATCGGTGATGACGCCCGGGTTGAGGATGCCGGCCGGGTCGAAAAGTTTTTTCACCTCGCCAAAGGCGCGGCGAAGCTCGGGGCTGTACATCGCGGTCAGCAGCTCGCTGCGGGCTCGACCATCGCCGTGCTCGCCAGAGATCGAGCCACCGTGGCGCACGATGATCTCGCCCATCGCATGCATGAACTTGTCCATGACCGCCCCGCCGTGGGGGTCGTCGAGCGGGAAGTCGATCCGGACGTGGACGCAGCCGTCGCCGAAGTGGCCGTAGATCAGGCCATCGAGGCCGAACCGATCCAGCTCGGCCGTGAAGTCGCGCAGGTAGGCCCCGAGGTTTTCCGGCGGGACCGCCGCGTCTTCCAGGCCGGGCCAGGCGGGCTTGTCGGCGGGGGTGCGCCCGCCAAGGCCCGCCCCGTCGGCACGGATCTTCCACAGCGCCGCGGCCTCTGGCCCGGCCGGCAAGATACGGTGATCGACCGCTCCGCTCGCGGCGGCGAGCTCGCGGGCACGGCGTTCGGCCGCGCGTTCATCCCCCGCGGCGTCGGCGACCTCGACGAGCAGCCACCCGCCGCCGCGCGGCATCGGCGGGACCGCGGAAGCGCCCTTGGCGACGATGACGTAATCGACGAGGCGCGCATCGAAGCCCTCGACCGCGGTGACCTCGTCGACAAGGAGGCGCGGCACGTCGTCGGCGGCGGCGATCATGTCCGCATAGCCGAGGACGAGCAGCATCGGGTTTTTCGGCGCGGTCACGAGTTTTAGGCGCGCCCGCGTGACGACGACGAGGCTCCCTTCGGTGCCGACGAGTGCCTTCGGCAGGTCACGCCCTCGCTCGGGCAGGAGGTGCTCGAGCGAATAGCCGGAGACCTGGCGGGAGAACGTGCCGAGCTCGGTGCGGATCGGCCCGAGATAGCGGGAAACGATATCGGCGAGGCCGGGCACGACGCCCAGATCACCGGCGCGCGCGGTAAAGGAGCGCCCCCGGCCGTCGATGCAGTCGAGTTCGAGGACGTTATCGGCCGTCTTGCCATAAGCGACGGCGCGTGGGCCGCATGCGTTATTGCCGATCATCCCGCCGAAGGTCGCACGCGTCCAGGTCGAAGGATCGGGCCCGAAGCGCAGCCCAAACGGCGCCGCGGCCGCCTGCACGCTGCCCATGACAACACCCGCATCGACGTCGGCGATCCGGGCTGCGGGATCGAGCTCGTGCAGCGTTGCCAGGTGCCGAGAAGTATCGAGGACGAAACCATCGGAGATCGCGTTGCCCGCGATCGAGGTCCCGGCCCCGCGCATCGCGATGGGTACGCCGTGCTCGGCGGCGAATTGGACCGTCGTCACCACATCGGCGGCATCGCGCGGGTAGATCACGGCGCCGGGCAGGAGGCGATAGTTGCCCGCGTCGGAGGTGTACTCGGCGCGCCGCCGGGGCGCAGCGTCGACCTCCCCCGCCAGCTGGGTGGCCAGGCGCTCAGCGAGGGCGGCAATCTCCGTGTCGACAAACCCCATGACAGCAGTCTGGCACGGGCGCCCTATGCGCGGGCCGCGCTCTTACAGCGTGAAACTAGTTTGAGGTATTCGGCTCGGCCTGCAGGCCGCCGCGGCCCTGCAGCCACCCGGCTGCCAGGCTCGCGGCCAGCAGGATCGCCACGGTGATGGGCCCGAGCCCGGTTTGCCACTGGTAGCCGCCGACGACCTCGAAACCGTCGACGACCATCATGATCGGGCGGGTGAGATAGAAGCCTATGAGGACGACCGCGGTCGACATCGCCAGGGGTATCGCTTTCTCGCGCCACCTGCGAAGCTGGGATCAATGTTCCTCATCGGCCGGTAACTGCCGACCAAGCAACCACAAACTCAGCGCGGCCGCACCGAGACCGAAGACGTACATCGAGCTCGAGCGCGTCGTCGCGTTGATCGAGCCATGCCACCACAACACCGCGGCTGCGGGCACGGTAAATGCGAGCCACCCCTGATCCGGTTCACCCTGTCAGATTAGCGCTTCGGCGCGAAGAAACAGCCCGCGCAGGCCGGCGTTATCTCAGCCTTCGGATTCGTCCCCGGGCAGGAGCCGCAGCCGGGCGCTCCCGGCTCCCTCACCTCGATCAAACCGAGGCGCTGATAGTGCTCGGCGGCGAGTTCGGCGACGTCGCGGGACAGGCCCGCAATCCGTCCGGCCCGTTCGACCGTCGCGCCGCGCCGAAACGCGGTCAGTATCGAAGCTCGTGCCATCGCTACCACCAGACCTTCGCGACGTTGAAGACGCCTACCGACAGGGCCCACGCGATCGCGAGCTGCACCACGAGCGTGCCGCCGGCGATCTTGAATCCGAGCATCCGCTTTTGCTCCGCCACCGTCGCCAGGCACGGCGTGTAGGACAGGACGAAGATCAAGAAAGCGAGCGCCGCGGCCTTGCCGTGGCCACCGGAGGACTCATCGAAGTTCGCGCGGATCTTCTCCCCCAGCGTGCCCGCGTCGTGCGGGTCCTCGGGTTCTTCCACGGCGAAGGACTGCGCCATGTTGCCGACGACGACTTCCTTCGCGACGAAGCCCGTCATGAGGGCGGAGGCTGCCTGCCAGGAGCCGTAGCCCGCCGGCGCGAACACTGGGGAGATCCCCTCGGCCACAGTGCCGTACAGAGACTCGGTCACGGGGACCTCGGCGACGCGGTGCTCGCTCGACATCGGGATCGCCTGCAGTACCCACACGACGGCGAGCGTCGCGACGATCGCCGTGCCGGCGCCCGAGACGAAGGACCAGACGCGACGCCCCGTCGAGGCGCCGATCACCGCGAGGCGCGGCACCTGATAGGGCGGCAGCACGAGCAGGAGCGGTTCCTTGCGGCTCTTCCCATCGCCGACGATCGCGCGCATGACGGGCCCGGTCACGAGCGACTCCGCCCAGTCCATGATGGGCTCGGCGACGGCGGTCGTGAGCTGGAACAGCACCCACATGAGGCCAAGGAAGACAGGGATCCCGATGAGCGGGTGCAGCAAGAACCGGTCGATCTTGTCGCTGACCGTGGCCGAGCCGGCCTCCTCGCTCATCCCGAACTCAGCCATGACGCCCTCGACCCAGGTGAACAGGGCCTCGGCTTCGGCGAGCTCCTCGGTGCGCGGGGCCGCCCCCTCGCGCGGCACCGGCGGCGCCGGATGGGCGGGGCCGGAACAGCACGAGGTGGCGCCGGTGCAACGGCAGCCCGGCCCGGCGAGCACGGGGATCGTCGGGGTCGAGTCGGTCGCGGGCGCCTCAAAACCGCACACGTAAGAGGGCGCCGCGAGCGCATCGGTGACGACCCGCGCGAGCTCCGCGACGCCCGCTCCGGTGCGCGGATTGACGTCGACGACGGCGACCGCGAGCGCGGCCGCGAGTTTCTCGACGGGCGCGACGTCGCCGGCCTGGGCCGCGATATCGCTCATCGTACGCACGGCGACGACGGGCGTGCCGTAGTGCGCGACCTGACCGAGCAGGTAGAGCGGCGTGGCAGGGCCGTCGCGTCGAGCAGGACGAGCGTGAGGTCGGTATCGCGCGCGGCGATCGCGTCGGCCGTCATCTGCTCATCGGGAGATTTGGCGAGCAGCGAGTACGTGCCCGGAAGATCGGTGAGGTGCGCGCCGAGTGCCTTCCACTCGCCCTGCATCATCTCGACGGTGGTGCCCGGCGCGTTGCGCACTTCCTGGTGCGAGCCGGTGAGGTGATTAAACAACGTCGATTTGCCGGTATTCGGATTACCGACGAGCTGCACGCGCGCGGTCTTGTTCGTGGCGGGGTTGGTGAGCGTTATGCCGCGGCCTCTTCCACGCTGATGTGCCGGACGGTCGCGCGGTCTATCGCGACGCGCGAGCTGCCGATGGCGAGCACGAGTCCGCCGAACGCCCCGCGGTGCGAAATCCGGATGATTTGGCCGACGCGCAGCCCCATCTCGCGGACGCGCAGGCGCGCCGCGGGGGCGACATCGATGTCGGTGATGCGCAGCGCTCCGGCGGGCAGGCGATGGTGCAATCCACGGCGGGGCGCAGCAGCAATCAGACGCGCAAGGTTCATGCCTCTAAAGTAAGGCTAACCTATGCTGCCGGGGAAGGCCTTTGCTCCCACCTGCGGCACGATAACGAACCGCCCGGGCCCATCCGCGCTGGAAAAGATGGGGCCGGGCGGCGGTCAGCGGCGACCGTTAGGCCGTGGCATCTCCTGCGGCCTCGACCGCGGCGCGGCCGGCCTCCAGGCGGGCGACGGGCACCCTAAACGGCGAGCAGGACACGTAGTCGAGCCCGGCGCGGTGGAAGAAGTGGATCGAGTCCGGGTCACCGCCGTGCTCGCCACACACCCCCATGTGGATGTCGGGCTTGGTCGCGTGCGCGCCGTCGACGCCCATCTTCACGAGGGCGCCAACGCCGCGCTCGTCGATCGACTCGAACGGCGAGACACCGAAGATCGACGCCTCCTGGTACTCGTCGAAGAACTCCGCCTCGACGTCGTCGCGGCTGAAGCCCCACACGGTCTGCGTGAGGTCGTTCGTGCCGAAGGAGAAGAAGTCCGACTCGGCCGTGATCGACTCGATCGTCATGGCCGCGCGCGGCAGCTCGATCATCGCGCCGATCGGTAGATCGACCTCGATGCCGGCTTCTTCGGCCACCTCGGCCAGGATCTTTTCGGCGCGCTCGCGCACGATCTGCAGCTCCCGCACGGAGCCGACGAGCGGCACCATGATTTCGGGTTTCGGATCGCCGCCGGCCTTCTTGCGCTCGACGTAGGCTTCGGCGATCGCGCGGATCTGCAGGCCGAACAGGCCTGGAATCTTCAGGCCGAGGCGCACGCCACGCAGGCCAAGCATCGGGTTCGATTCGTGCATGCGTCGCACCGCGGTCAGCAGCTTCTCCTCGCGGCTGACGTCCTCGCCGTGATCCTTACCGAGCGCGACCTTGACCGACAGTTCGGTGAGGTCCGGCAGGAATTCGTGCAGCGGCGGGTCGATGAGGCGGACCGTCGTCGGCAGGCCGTCCATCGCTTCGAAGATCTCGATGAAGTCGCCGCGCTGCAGCGGGATGAGCGCCTCGAGGGCCGCGTTTTGCTCCTCGGCCGATTCGGCGAGGATGACGCGCTCGACGTAGGTGCGGCGATCCCCGAGGAACATGTGCTCGGTGCGGCACAGGCCGATGCCCTCGGCGCCGCGCTTGCGCGCTGCCACCGAATCCTCGGGCGTATCCGAGTTCGCGCGCACCCGCAGGCGGCGCACCTTGTCGGCGTGCGTGAGGATGCGGTCGACGGCGTGCACGAGCTCGCGGGTCTCCTCGTCCTTCGCCTGCTCGAGGGCCGGCTCAAGGCCGTCCGCGATGTAGGTCATGACCGGCGAGGGGACGACGGGCACGTCGCCGAAGAAAATCTCGCCGCTCGTGCCGTCGATCGCGATGATGTCGCCCCGTCGAAGGACGGTATCGCCGACGCGCATCTCCTGCGCGGCCGCATCGATCGTCACGGATTCGGCGCCGACGACGCACGTCGTGCCCATGCCACGTGCGACGACGGCAGCGTGCGAGGTCTTGCCGCCGCGCGAGGTGAGGACACCGACCGCGGCGATCATGCCGGGCAGGTCGTCCGGGTTGGTCTCGCGGCGCACCAAGATGGCGTCGCGGCCGGCCGCGCGGGCCTCTTCGGCCTGGACGGAGTCGAACGCGATCTCGCCGACGGCAGCGCCCGGGGAGGCGGCCATACCCTTGGCGAGCAGCGTCTTGTCGGCGGCCTCGTCGAACTGCGGGAACATCAGCTGGCTCAGCTGGGCGCCCGTGACGCGCTGGATGGACTCGTCGACCGTGATGAGCTTTTCGTCGACGAGCTGGGTCGCGACCCGGAACGCGGCGGCCGCGGTGCGCTTACCGACGCGGGTCTGCAGCAGCCACAGCTTGCCGCGCTCGACCGTGAACTCGATATCGCACAGGTCGCGGTAGTGGGTCTCGAGGCGACGCATCGCCGCGCGCAGTTCGTCATACGACTTCTTGTCGAGCTTTTCGAGATCCGCGAGCGCGAGCGTGTTGCGGATACCGGCGACGACGTCCTCACCCTGGGCATCTTCCAGGTAGTCGCCGTAGACGCCGGAGTGGCCGGTGGCGGGGTCGCGGGTGAAGCACACGCCGGTGCCGCTGCCCTCGCCGAGGTTGCCAAACACGGCAGGTTCAACCGGTGGTTGCAACACCGGCCTGTTTCAGGGATTGTAGTGCTTCGCCGAAGACTTCGGCGGGGGTCTTCCAGCCGAGGGTCTT
>NZ_MQVR01000023.1 GCF_001907295.1 Bowdeniella nasicola | reverse complement strand
AGGGTTCCGCAACCCCACCAACTACCGCCTCAGAATGCTGCTGATCGGCGGAGGCCTACGCACCTAACCCACGCTCAAGTCCGAAGGGCCCCTTTAACGGTGCCTTTTAGGTCCCCCTCATCGACCGGCGACACATAGGAGTGACACATGGCAAAGATCAGTATTCCGGGCTGGCTCCAGGCACCACCACCTGCCGAGCGGCTGCCCGAAGAAGAGGTCAGGCGCGTCTACCCGAGCCTGCGGTGGCAGGTGTTCATGGGCATCTTCCTCGGCTACGCGGGCTTCTACCTCATCCGCAACAACGTCTCCCTCGTCGCCCCACTCCTCATCAAGGACACGGGGATCGATAAGATCGCCGTCGGCGTGATCACGAACGCCGTCCTGTTTTCCTACGGCCTGTCGAAGTTCTTCTCGGCCATGATCTCCGACCGTGCTAATGCACGGTTCTTCTTGCCTCTTGGTCTCGCGTTGTCGGCGATCACCAACCTTGCCGTGGCATTCATGCCGTGGGTTTCCGCCACCGTAGCGACGTTCGCTACTGTCATGTTCATCAACGGTTGGTTCCAGGGCATGGGCTGGCCCCCGTGCGGCCGTACGCTCGTGCACTGGTTCTCGACGAACGAGCGCGGCATGAAGACCTCGATTTGGAACACCGCCCACAATGTCGGTGCCGCAGGCCTCGCGGGCGTCGCCGCGCTCGGCCTCGCCTGGACGGGCGATAACTGGCGCTCGGCCTTCTGGCTGCCGGCCGTCGTCGCCCTCATAGTCGCGGGCATCGCGTTCGTCTTGATGCGCGATACCCCGGAGTCCGTCGGCCTGCCGTCGATCGAGGAATACCGCAACGACCCCGCTAAGGTGGAATCGGGCGACGACCCGAACATTAGCGCGAAGGACATGATCTTCAAGCATGTCCTGATTAACCGCACGATCGTGATGCTCGCGGTTGCCAACGTCTTCGTCTACGCCCTGCGTTACGGCGTGCTCAACTGGATCACTGTCTACCTGGCGGAAAAGCACGACGCGAAGATCTCGTCCGGGTTCGTCGGCTTCGCAGCCTTCGAACTCGCGGGCATCATCGGCACGATCCTGTGTGGCTGGATGTCGGACAAGGTTTTCGGCGGCTACCGCTCCGGTGCGGGGATTGCGTTCACAGCGGCGACTGCACTCGTGATCGCGGCCTACTGGCTTGTGCCCGTCGGTACCCCGATCTGGATCCTCATCCTCCTGGTCGCGGTCATCGGCGGCCTGATCTACGGCCCAGTCATGCTCATCGGGCTTCAGGCGATCGACCTGTCGCCGCATAACGTCGCCGGCACGGCGGCCGGCTTCACCGGCCTGTTCGGCTACCTCATGGGCGCGACCCTCGCCTCCAGTGGTGTCGGCATTCTCGTGCAGAACTTCGGATGGAACACGACGTTCATCGTCTTCATCGTGTTTGCCGTCATCACGGTGCTCCTGTTCTCGATCGTGGGACGTGACGAGAAGGCGCTCATGGAAGGGCATTCGCAGCGCACCAGCCACAACGGAGTTGCTGAGAAGTAACCACTAGTGCGCTAGTCGATCCCAAGGGACGTCAGGACAATGAGCGCGGCGTTCAGGGCGACGATGAGGATCGCGATGATCGTCGACGTCACCCGCAGCGCCGGACCGTCGGCGAAATGCCCCATGATCTCGCGGCTGCGCGTATAGCGCATGAGCGGGATGATCGCGAGCGGGATGCCGAAGGACAAGATGACCTGCGATAGCACGAGCGACCAGGTCACGTCGATGCGCGAGGCCCGCAGCAGGACCTCCTTGTCGTGATCGGTATCGGCGTGCCGATCGCGCACGAGCGAGGAGTGCAGGTAGATCGCATGCGGCATCACTGTCGCGCCGAGCATCGACGCGGCCACGAGCAGCGACCCGACCCCCTCTAAGCGCGGGACGAGCCCGCCAAGGACGCCGCTCGCGCTCGGCGGCGAAAAGGCGAGACCCGCCAAAAACCGATCGTCACGATGACGAGCAGCGCGATAATGACGAGCTCGAAGGGGCGCTGCCCGGAACGGTTTTGGACCGCGAGCAGCAGGATCGAGATGATGCCGACGATGACGCCGCCGAGCACGAGCGGCACCCCGAACAGCAGGTGCAGTGCGATCGCGCCGCCGATGACCTCGGCGATATCGGTCGCCGCGGCGACGATCTCGGCCTGCCCCCAAAACGCCAGGCGACTGCGCTTCGATAGGCGCCGCCCGAGCAGGTGGGGCAGAGGAGTGTTCGTGACGGTCCCCAGCTTCGCGCTCTGGTACTGTACGATGACGGCCATCGCGTTCGCGAGAACGAGCACCCACACCAGCAGGTAGCCATAACGCGCGCCGGCGGTGATATTGGCAGCGACGTTACCCGGATCGACGTAGGCCACGGCCGCGACGAATGCCGGTCCGAGCAGGCTGATGAGGCGGACCTTGACGCGCGAGGCGGCGGGGGATTTCGGATGCACGAATACCGGTGTGTCGCAGCGCCCGCACAAAGGAAAAATGGTGTGACGTACCCGGCAGAAAACGCTTTGGAAAAAGGTGCGTAGAATTGCAACCGTGACTCCTGCAGAACTTTCCGAACTCATCCGCACTCAGCTGCTCGCCGCGATCGACGCTGGCGAGATCACTTTGGATGCCTCCGACGTCCCGGATCAGGTGAAGGTCGAGCGACCCAGACAGCGCGAACACGGTGATTGGGCGACGAACATTGCTATGCAGCTCGCGAAGAAGGCGTCGACCAACCCGCGGGCGCTCGCTCAGGTGCTCGCCGACCGCCTCACCGGCGCGACGGGGATCGACGCCGTCGAGATCGCCGGCCCCGGCTTCATCAACATCCGCCTCGCCGCGGGCGCAGCGGGCGAGCTCGCGCGCTCCATCATCGAGGCGGGCGAGAACTTTGGCCGCTCTGACGCCCTCGCAGGCGAGCGCATCAACCTCGAATACATTTCTGCGAACCCGACGGGCCCGCTGCACATCGGTCACACCCGCTGGGCCGCCGTCGGCGATGCCCTCGTGCGTGTCCTGCGCGCCGCGGGCGCCGAGGTCTCCCCGGAGTACTACATCAACGACGCCGGCAACCAGATGAACACCTTCGGTGCATCCGTGCTGGCCCGCGCCAAGGGTGAGGAGATCCCCGAGGACGGCTACCCGGGCGAATACATCGACGACCTCGCCAAGCAGGCGCTCGAGCAGCGTCCGGACCTTGTCGACCTGCCAAACGACGAGGCGATCGCCCTCGCGCGGGAGCTCGGCTATGCCGCCCAGCTGCAGCAGATCAAGGACACGCTCGCGGATTTCAATGTCGAATTCGACGTGTGGTTTTCCGAAAAGGCCAACCTGCACGACACCAGCGCGATCGCCGAGGCTATCGACCGCCTGCGCGAGCAGGGCAACGTGTACGACGACGGCGGTGCCGTCTGGCTGCGCACGACGGACTACGGCGACGACAAGGACCGCGTCCTCGTCAAGGCCGACGGCTCCTACACCTACTTCGCCGCCGACTGCGCCTACTACCTGTCCAAGCGCGACCGCGGCTTTAGCGAAAAGATCTACCTGTTCGGCGCCGACCACCACGGCTATGTCGGTCGCATGAAGGCCGTCGCCGCCTGTGCCGGCGACGACATGGATAAGAACATTGAGATCCTCATCGGCCAGTTCATCAACATCTCTGGCGGCCGCATGGGCAAGCGGCTCGGCAACGTCATCAACCTGCACGACCTCATCGAGTGGATCGGCACCGACGCGCTGCGCTACACGCTCGCCCGGTACCCCACCGATACGACGCTCGATCTGAAGGCCGAAGACCTCCAGCAGCAAAACAACGACAACCCGGTCTACTACGTGCAGTACGCGCACGCCCGCACCCGCAACGTCGCCCGCAACGCGGCCGAGCAGGGCGTGCGGCGCGAGGACGCCTTCGATGCGTCGCTGCTGACCGACGAGTCCGAGTCGAACCTGCTCGGCATGCTCGCCGAGTACCCGCGCGTTGTCGCACTGGCCGCCGAAAACCGCGAGGTGCACCGCATCGCGCGTTACCTCGAGGACCTCGCCAGCGCCTACCACACCTGGTACGGCCGCTGCCGCGTCACCCCGCGCGGGGACGAGGCCGTCGACGATACGCACCGCACGCGGCTGTGGCTGAACGACGCCGTCACGCAGGTCTTGCGAAATGGACTCGACATTCTGGGCGTGAGCGCGCCCGACAGAATGTAGGGATGAACGCACCTTCACCACTGCGCTGCCCAGAACCGGCAGAGCGGCCTGACATCTGGCCGACGACGGCTCGCCGCAGCGATGTCGGCGTCCTTTCCATCGGCGGCGTCGAGCTGACCTATGAGGCGCTCGCCGCCGCCGGGGGACCGGAAGAGCCGCAGCCCGTCGTCATCTGCGACGCCGCGGCCGCCACCGGCCGCGCGACCGTCTGGCAGATGGCCATGTCCGAAGCCTTCTGGGACGGCTACGGGATGAACGGCGCCCGCGTGTACTACGCGGGCAAAGCGTTCCTGTGCGCCGCGCTCGTCCGTGCGCTCACCGACGCGGGCCTCGGCATCGACACCGCCTCCCTCGGTGAGCTCACACTCGCCCTGCGCGCGGGCGCGAACCCCGCGACGGTCGGCCTGCACGGCAATGCCAAGTCCGACGCGGAAATCGACTTCGCGCTTTGTGAGGGCATCGGCCGTATCATCATCGACTCGCTGCCGGAAATCGACCGCATCGTCGGCCGCGCTCGCGCCCTCGGCGTCGAGGCCCCGCTCATGGTGCGCGTAACGACCGGCGTGCACGCGGGCGGCCACACGTTCATCGCGACGGCGCACGAGGACCAGAAATTCGGCCTTTCGCTCGCGACCGGCGCCGCCCGCGCGGCCGCCGAAAAGATCGCCGCAGCCGACGGGGTGCGCCTGGTCGGCTTGCACTCGCATATCGGCTCGCAGATCATGGAGCTCGACGGCTTCGCGGCCGCCGCCCGCGCCGTCCTCACGCTGCGCCACGAGCTGCAGCAGGCCGGCATCGCCGTGCCGGAGGTCGACCTCGGCGGCGGCTACGGCGTCGCCTACACCGAGCGCGACGCCATCGCGCCGACGCAAAAGCAGGTGGCCGACGAGCTCGCTGCTATCGTGCGCACCACCTGCGCCGACCTCGGCAGTGACGTCCCCGTCATCTCGATCGAACCCGGCCGCTCGATCATCGCGCCGACGTGCGTGAGCCTGTATCCCGTCGTCGCGACTAAGGACGTCATGACCGAGGACGGCTTCACCCGCCGTTACGTCGCGGTCGACGGCGGCATGTCGGACAACATCCGCCCCGTGCTCTATGACGCGGCCTACAGCGCGACCCTCGCCAACCGCGACCCGAACGCCGCGCCCGCCCACGTGCGCACGCGCGTCGTCGGCAAACACTGCGAAAGCGGCGACATCCTCATCCCCGACGCACTGCTGCCGGGCGACGTCGCCCCCGGCGATATCATCGCCGTCCCCGTCACGGGCGCCTACGGCCGGGCGATGGCGTCGAACTACAACATGGCGACGCGCCCCGGCGTCCTCGCCGTTGCAGGCGGCGCCGCGACGTGGTGGCTGCGCCCCGAGACGATCGACGACCTGCTCGCGCTCGATCCGGGTTTGTGAGACGCCGCTACTGATCGCGGCCCAGTTTCGCTACCCTGCGAGCCATGGCCCATGTTGACCTGAACGTCGCCCTGCTCGGATGCGGCACCGTCGGAAGCGAAGTCGTCCGCCTGCTGCAACAGCAGTCCGATGATTTCGCCGAACGCTGCGGTGCGCGCCTGAACCTCATCGGCATCGCCGTGCGCGATACGGCCGCGCCGCGCGCCGCCCGCGTCCCGCGCGAACTGCTGACCGAAGACGCGCACGCCCTCGTGCGCCGCGCCGATATCGTCATCGAGCTCATCGGCGGGCTCGAGCCCGCGCGCACCCTCATGCACGAGGCCCTGGCCGCCGGCGCGTCCGTCGTCACGGGCAACAAGGCGCTGCTCGCAACCCACGGCCCCGAGCTGCACGAGGCGACCGCCGCCGCCGACGTCGACCTCTACTATGAGGCCGCCGTCGCGGGCGCGATCCCCGTCGTCTACGCGCTGCGCGAATCGCTCGCGGGCGATCAGGTCACGAGCATCTCGGGCATCGTCAACGGCACGACGAATTACATCCTCGACGAGATGACGACCAAGGGCCTGACCTACGAGGAGGCGCTGAAAGCCGCGCAGGAGCTCGGCTTCGCCGAAGCCGACCCGAGCTCTGACGTCGACGGGTATGACGCGGCCGCGAAGATCGCGCTCATGGCCTCCATCGCTTTCCATTCGCGCGTGTCGATCGACGACGTGGCGACGACCGGCATCCGCGACGTCACCGCCGAGCAGATCGCCGCGGCCTCCCGCGACGGCTACGTCATCAAGCTGCTCGCCACGGCCCGCCGGATCGCCCACCCCGAGCCCGCGATCACGCTCGAGGTGGCGCCGACGCTCGTCGCCCAATCCCACCCCCTCGCCGCGGTCGCGGGCGCCTTCAACGCCGTCGTGACCGAATCCGACGCCGCCGGCCGGCTGATGTTCTACGGCCAGGGCGCGGGCGGCGCGCCGACGGCCTCCGCGGTCCTGTCCGACGTCGTCGCGGCCGCGGCCAAGCGCGTCTACGGCGGCCACGCCCCGCGCGAACTGCCCTACGCGTCGCTGCCGGTCGCACCGATCGAGCATTCCCGCGGCACCTTCGTCGTCGAACTCACCGTCACCGACGCGCCGGGCGTTCTCGCCTCGATCGCGCAGTCATTCGCGGCCCGGCAGGTCTCGATCGCCCAGGTGCGCCAAGACACCCTGCCCGACGATGCCAGCGCCGCCGAGGAGCCGCGCGCCTCCCGCGCGCGCCTGTCGATCATGACGCACACGTGCACGCGCGGCGATATCGAAGCGATCGGCGCCGAGCTCGCCGAAAACCCGCACGTCCTTAACGTCGCGAGCCTCACCCCGGTGGAAGAATAGGACCATGGCACATCTCTGGCGCGGCATCCTCACCGAATATGCCGATCGGCTCCCGTTTACCGACGCTGACCCCATCGTCACGCTGGGGGAGGGCGGCACCCCGCTCGTGGCCGCACCCGCCCTGTCGAAGGAGGTCGGCGCACAGGTCTACGTCAAGGTCGAAGGCGCGAACCCGACGGGCTCGTTTAAAGACCGCGGCATGACGAGCGCGATCTCCAAGGTGGTGGCCGACGGCGATGAGGCCGTCGTCTGCGCGTCGACGGGCAACACGTCCGCCTCGGCGGCCGCCTATGCGGTCGCGGCCGACCTGCGCTGCATCGTCGCCCTGCCCGCGGGCAAGATCGCGGCCGGTAAACTCGCCCAGGCGATCGTCCACGGGGCCGAACTGCTGCAGATCGACGGCAACTTCGACGACTGCCTGCGCCTCGTGCGCGGCCTCGCCGATGCCTATCCCGTCGCGCTCGTGAACTCGGTGAACCCCTACCGCCTGCAGGGCCAAAAGACGGCCGCCTTCGAGATCGTCGATGCGCTCGGACGCGCCCCCGATATCCACGCCCTGCCCGTCGGCAATGCGGGCAATATTTCCGCCTACTGGATGGGCTTTAACGAGTACGCGGGACGCCAGACTGCCGCGAGCCTCGACCACAATTCGGCCCGCCGCCCCGCCGCGACCGACTCCGTCCCGACGATGTGGGGCTTCCAGGCCGACGGCGCCGCGCCGTTCGTCAAGGGTGAGCCGATCGAGAACCCGGAGACGATCGCGACGGCGATCCGCATCGGCAATCCCGCCTCATGGGACTATGCCGTTGCCGCGCGCGATAACTCCGGCGGCCTCATCGAGGCCGTGACCGACGCCGAGATCCTCGACGCGCAGGCGCTGCTCGCGTCTGAGGTCGGCGTGTTCGTCGAACCCGCCTCCGCGGCCTCCGTCGCGGGCGTGCTCAAGCAGGCGCGTGCGGGCCGCGTGCCGCGCGGCGCCCTCATCACGTGCACCGTCACCGGCAACGGCCTGAAGGACGCGCAAAGCGCGCTCGGCGAAGGTGCGATCGAGACGACGCCGGTGCCCGCCGACCTCGCCACGGCCGCCGCCGCCCTCGGGTTCTGATCGCCATGCAGCTGCGATACGACGACGTCGAAGTCTCCGTCCCCGCGACCTCCGCCAACCTCGGCCCCGGCTTCGACTGCCTCGGCCTCGCCCTCGACCTGCGCGATAAGGTGCGCGCCCGCGCGATCACCGGCCCGAGCGAAGTCCGCGTCACGGGCGAGGGCTCGAGGTCGATCCCGACGGGGGAGGACCACCTTGTCGTGCGCGCCATCCGCATCGGCCTCGACTTCGCGGGCGCCCCGCAGGTGGGCCTGTCGCTCGTGTGCCGCAACGCGATCCCGCACGGCCGTGGCCTCGGCTCGTCCGCCGCAGCCGTCGTCGCGGGCCTCATGATCGCGCGCCAAATGGTCGATAACGACGAAGCCCTCGGCCTCGACTCCGTGCTGCACCTCGCCTCGGAGATGGAGGGCCACCCGGATAACGCCGCCCCCGCGATCCACGGCGGGGTGCGCCTCGCCTGGATGGAAGGCGGCGCCGCGCAGTCGATCCCGCTGCCGATTTCGGACCATATTCGTCCGACGGTCATCGTCCCGAGCTTCGAAGTCTCGACCTCGCGGGCGCGCCATCTGCTGCCGCCCACGGTCCCGTTCGACGACGCGGCCTTCACCGCGGCCCGCGCCGCGATGCTCGTCGCCGCCCTGCAGGACCCGACACTGCTGCTGTCCGCGACCGAGGACCGCCTGCACCAGCCCTATCGCAGGGAAGTCCTTGGCGCTTCCCTCGAGGTCGTCGACCAGCTGCGTGCCCGGGGTCTTCCTGCAGTAATCTCCGGCGCTGGCCCGACGGTTCTCGTGCTCGGCGAACTCGACCATGTCACGACCACGGCCTTGCGCACTCAGCGGTGGCGGGTCTGGCCGACGCCCGTCGATACCCGTGGCGCGGTCGTTGCTCCCGTCGGCGCCTAAGCCGGGCGCACCCGCGTGTGGGTAAGCCCACAGCATCGCCGGCAACGCAGGTGCGCATTTTCGCCGCCTAATGTTAGGCTAGGGGCGTTGTCACGGGGGAAATCTCCGGCAACACTCCCGTCTCTTGAAAGAATCCCAGTTTTTCGTGCTGTGGAACAGAGACATCTATGGGGCGAAGCGCCCCGAGGTACATCCTCATTCACGAATCCCGGTTTTATCTTCGTGTCCGGCCGGGGGAAGGAAACACGTGACCGAAAATCCCAACGCAACGGCACCTGAGGCTGCGTCATCGAAGCCGCGTCCACTGTCCGCTATGCGTCTGTCGGAACTCCAAGACGTCGCCAAGGGCCTTGGCATCGATACCGCTAAGAAGCGCCGCAGCGACCTCATCACTGAGATCCGCGAGTCCCGCTCGGGCTCGAACCGCGCGGCGACGCGCGCTAGCGACGGGGCGGATAAGCCCCGACGCGAAGAGCGCAAGGACCGTGCCGAGCGTAACGAGGGCAAGGATCGTGGCGAGCGCAAGGATCGTGGCGAGCGCCAGGACCGCAGCGAGCGCCGCGAGTCCGACCAGCGCGAGGACAAGCAGTCCTCGGCTGCCGACGACGTGCTGCCCTCGCTCGAAGCCCTCGAAGAGGCGGCCGCGCGCAAGCGCGAAAACCGCTGCAAGGGCCAGGACGAGGACGACTCGCAGCGCTCCGGCCGCGACAACCGCGACAACCGATCCAACCGCGGCGACCGTGGCGACCGCGATGAGCGTTCGGGCCGCAACCGGCGCCGCCGGGACCGCGGCCGCGACCGCAACGACCGCAACAAGCGCCGCCAGCGCGATAATCAGGGCGGTGGCGAGCCGGAGATCCGCGAGGACGACGTCCTGATCCCCGTCGCGGGCATCCTCGACATCCTCGATAACTACGCGTTCGTCCGCACGACGGGCTACCTGCCGGGCGAGAACGACGTCTACGTCACGCTCGGCCAGGTAAAGAAGTACGGCCTGCGCCGCGGCGATGCCGTCACCGGCAAGATCCGCGAGCCGCGCGAGGACGATCGTCGCTCCCAGCGCCAGAAGTACAACCCGCTGCTCACGGTCGACACCGTCAACGGCCGCAGCGTCGAGGCCGCCAAGGAGCGCCCCGAGTTCTCCAAGCTGACGCCGCTGTACCCGAACGAAATGCTCCACCTGGAGACGACGCCGAAGGCGATCACGCCGCGCATCATCGACCTCGTGGCGCCTATCGGTAAGGGCCAGCGTGGCCTCATCGTCGCCCCGCCGAAGGCCGGTAAGACGATCGTCATGCAGCAGATCGCGAACTCGATCGCGGCGAACAACCCCGAGGTCTACCTCATGGTGGTGCTCGTCGACGAACGCCCCGAAGAAGTAACCGACATGCAGCGCATGGTCAAGGGCGAAGTCATCGCCTCCACCTTCGACCGCCCCGCCTCCGACCACACGATCGTCGCGGAGCTCGCGATCGAGCGCGCCAAGCGCCTCGTCGAGCTCGGCAAGGACGTCGTCGTGCTGCTCGACTCGCTGACTCGCCTGTCGCGCGCCTACAACCTGGCCGCGCCCGCGTCAGGCCGCATCCTGTCCGGCGGTGTGGACGCCTCCGCGCTGTACCCGCCGAAGAAGTTCTTCGGCGCCGCCCGCAACATCGAAGACGGCGGCTCCCTGACGATCCTCGCCTCCGCCCTGGTGGAGACCGGCTCGCGCATGGACGAAGTCATCTTCGAAGAGTTCAAGGGCACCGGCAACTCCGAGCTGCGCCTGTCGCGCCACCTCGCCGACAAGCGGATGTACCCCGCCGTCGACGTCAACGCGTCGGGCACCCGCCGCGAGGAACTGCTCGTCCAGTCCGAGGCTCTCAAGGTCATGTGGCGCCTGCGCCGCCTGATCGCCGGCCTCGAAAAGGAGCAGGCGCTCGAACTCATGCTGAACAAGCTGCGCGATACGCGTTCCAACGCCGAATTCCTCATGTCGATCCTCAAGACGACGCCCGCCGGGCGTGATGAGGACGACGGCAACAAGGTTCAGTAACATCTCACATTCCCTCGTCCCGCTCGCGGCTAGACCGCGGCGGGGCGACGTGGAAAGATAGATCCTCGGTTCCGGTTCACCGCGCGCGGCAGCAGGCCCAGCGGACCCGGCATCCTCGAATTCCTTAAGGAGACAACCATGAAGCAGGGTATCCACCCCGAATACACCGAAACCCACGTGACCTGCACGTGCGGCAACGAGTTCACCACCCGCTCCACGGGCGATGCTGATCTGCGCGTCGACGTGTGCTCGGCCTGCCACCCGTTCTACACGGGCAAGCAGAAGATCCTCGACACCGGCGGCCGCGTCGCCCGCTTCGAGAAGCGCTACGGCAAGCGCAAGTAGCTTTGCTTTTTCCTGGAGGGGACCTGCCAGCTGGTAGGTCCCCTCCGGTCATAATCGTCCGGCCCCGCGCTCGCGCGAGCGACTACGATAGGGGCGAATCCACTTATCTCGAGGAGCAGTCATGGCCAAGCCGACCACCATCGCCAAACCTGAGGGGCTGGTGCTCGATGACGACGTCTGGGAGGCCTTGAGCGACGAAGAAAAGTCGCTGACGTCCTCGGCCGCGCCGCTCCTCGTGGAGCATCACGAGCTCGAGGGCAAGATGGCCGACCCCGCCGTCATGTCCGACCAGCAGCAGGCCCGCAAGGTGGGCCGACGCTATGCCGAACTTGGCCGCGTGAATGCCGCCTACACGAAGTTCATCGACGCCGTCGCCGACCTGCAGGCCGGTGCAGAGCTCGCCGAGGCCGATTCCGACTTCGCCGAGGAACTCGACGCCCTAAAGCAGCAGGCCGCCGCCGCGACCGAGACGCTGCGCGATGTGCTCCTGCCGCGCGATCCCGACGACGCGAACGACGTCATCATGGAGATCAAGGCTGGCGAGGGCGGCGAGGAATCCGCGCTGTTCGCCGCCGACCTGGCCCGCATGTACCTGCGCTATGCCGAGCGCAAGGGCTGGAGCGCGAAGATGATGAACGAGACCTGGTCCGACCTCGGCGGTTATAAGGACGCGACGATCGCGATCCGCACGTCGGGCAACGTAGCGCCCGAAGACGGCGTCTGGGCCCACCTGAAGTATGAAGGCGGCGTGCATCGCGTGCAGCGCGTGCCCGTCACCGAGTCCCAGGGCCGCATTCACACGTCGGCCGCGGGCGTGCTCGTCCTGCCGGAACTGGAGGACGAGGGCGAGATCGAGATCGACGAAAACGATCTGCGCATCGACGTCTACCGCTCCTCTGGCCCCGGCGGCCAGTCGGTGAACACGACGGACTCAGCCGTGCGCATCACGCACCTGCCGACGGGCGTCGTCGTGTCGATGCAAAACGAAAAGTCGCAGATCCAAAACCGCGAAGCCGCGATGCGCGTGCTGAAGGCGCGCCTCGCGCAGCTGAAGCAGGAGGAGGCCGACGCAGCCGCTGCCGAGGCGCGCAAGTCGCAGGTCCGCACCGTCGACCGCTCCGAGCGCATCCGCACCTATAACTTCCCCGAAAACCGCATCGCCGACCACCGCACCGGCTTCAAGGCCTACAACCTCGACACGGTGCTCGACGGCGACCTGCAGGCCGTCATCGACTCCGCGATCGCCCTCGATGAACAGCACCGGCTCGCCCAGGGACTCTAGGCCGACGCAGCTGCTCGCGGCGACGACGCGCCGCCTCGCCGCCGCCGGCATCACGTCCGCCGCCGCTGAGGCGCGGGCGCTGCTCGCCAGCGTCGTGGACGGCGAGCTCATCCTCGCACCCGGCCTCGACGCGGACCAGCGCGCCCGCCTCGACGACCGTATCGCTGAGCGACTGGCCGGCGCCCCGCTGCAGCACGTGCTGGGCGTCATGCCGTTTTGCCACCTCGAGCTCATCAGCGACGCGCGGGCGCTCATCGCTCGCCCCGAAACCGAGCTGCTCGCCGCCGCCGCCATCACCGAGCTGCAGCGCCTCGCCGAGCTGCAGCGCCTCGCCGAGCTGCAGGGCCCCGCCGCGTCCCGCAGCGCCGACGACTCCCTGCTAGCGATCGACCTTGGGACGGGCTCGGGCGCCCTCGCGCTGGCACTCGTGACCAGCATCGATCACCTGCAGGTCATCGCGGTCGATATCGACGACGACGCCCTTGCGCTCGCGGCCGACAACGTCGCGTGCTACCGGGACGTGCTGGCCGAGCGCGGCTCGTCGGTGAGGCTGCACCGGGCCGACCTGCGTGACCTACACCTCGCCGACCTCGCCATCAGCGCCGGCGCGCACATCGTCGTCGCCAATCCGCCCTACCTGCCCGATGGTGAAAATCCGCCCTCGGACGTCACGCGCGACCCCTCGCGGGCGCTATTCGGTGGCGGCGCAGACGGCATGGACCTGCCGCGCGCGAGCCTGCAGACCGCTGCGCGCCTGCTGCGCCCGGGCGGCCTCGCGCTCGTCGAACACCACGACAGCCAGGGCCCCGCGATGCGCGCCGCCGCGACCGCCGCGGGCCTCATCGAGCCCGCCACGCACCGCGACCTCGCGGGCCGCGATCGCTTCGCCAGCGCCCGCGCCAGATTCACACCCGAGCCAATAAGTGGGAAGATCGAGCCGTGATCTACTCTTGCGAAGACGAAACCGTCACGCCCATCGCGCTCGACGCGGCGGCGTATACGCTGAAGCGTTCGGGCGTTATCGTGATGCCGACGGACACCGTCTATGGGATCGCCGCCGACGCGTTCGACGCGAAGGCCGTCGCACTGCTCCTCGCGACAAAGGGCCGCGGCCGCGACATGCCGCCGCCCGTCCTCGTCGCCTCCCCGGCGGTGCTCGACGCGCTCGCCGCCGAGGTCCCGCCCGCCGCGCGCCTGCTCGCCGACAAGTTCTGGCCCGGCCCACTCACGCTCATCGTCCCCGCGCGCCCGTCGCTCACGTGGGACTTGGGGGAGACCTACGGCACGGTTGCGCTGCGCATGCCTGACGACGACGTGGCGCTGCAACTGCTGAACCGCACCGGGCCGCTGGCCGTCTCCTCGGCGAACCGCTCCTCGCTCCCGGCCGCGACGACGGCCAAGGAGGCGGAGGAGTACTTCGGTTCCGCGGTGCCGATCTATCTCGACGCGGGGGAGCGCCGCTCGCAGATCGCCTCGACGATCGTCGATACCTGCACGACGCGGGCGCGCATCGTGCGTGCCGGAGCGCTCAGCCACGCGCAGCTGGCCGAGGTCGTCCCCGACCTGGAAGACATCGAACCGAGCCCGCTCGACGCCGCCGCCGAGGGCAGCGAGGACTAGCGCGCCGCCGTGAAAGGTTACCTACTCCTGCTCGTCATCGCCGCCGCGGTGACGTACCTCGCGACGCCGCTGGCCCGCCGCCTCGCGATCGGGACCCACGCGTGGACGCCCGTGCGCAGCCGCGACGTCCATTCCATCCCCACCCCGCGGATGGGCGGCGTCGCGATGGTCATCGGCCTCACGGTCGCGCTCCTCATCGGCTCGCAAATGTCCTACCTGTCGCAGGCGCTCACCGAAGGCAACCGCCTCATCGGCATCATCGGCTGCGCCTGGCTCGTCTGCCTGCTCGGCATGGCCGACGACATCTGGGACCTCGACTGGATGACGAAGCTCGCGGGCCAGATCCTCGTCGGCGTCATGCTCGCCTATAGCGGCGTCCAGCTCGTGACGATCCCCATCGGGGGCCTGACGATCGGCTCCTCACGCTTTTCCCTGTTCACGACGGTCCTCGTCGTCGTCGCCGCGATGAATGCCGTCAATTTCGTCGACGGCCTCGATGGCCTCGCCGCCGGCATGGTCGGGATCGGCGCCGCGGCATTCTTCGGCTACTGCTATCTGCTGACGCGCACTGTCTCGCCGGAAAACTACGCCTCGCTCGCCACCGCCGTCGCCGCGGTGCTCGTCGGCATATGTCTCGGCTTCTTACCGTTTAACTTCCATCCCGCGCGCATCTTTATGGGCGATGCGGGCGCCATGGTGCTGGGCCTCATGGTCGCGGCCGCGACGATCATCGTCACCGGCACGATCGACCCCGCCCGCGTGCCCGCCACCCAGGCCGCGCCCGTCTTCGTGCCGCTGCTTTTGCCCGTCGCGATCATTTTGTTGCCGCTGCTCGACATGCTGCTCGCCGTCGTCCGCCGGATGCGCGCCGGCCATTCGCCCTTCCACGCCGACCGCATGCACCTACACCACCGGCTGCTCGACCTCGGCCACTCCCACCGCAACGCCGTCCTCATCATGTACCTGTGGACGGCCATCGTCGCGGCCTCGGCCGCCTCCCTCATCCTCTTGCCGTGGCAGCACGTTGCCCTCGGCACCGCGATCGCGGCCGGACTCGGTATTGTCATTACCCAGAACTGGCTGCGCCGCCGCCGGCCCGACCCCGTCGCTAAAGGACAGCATCCGTGATCGACCCGATCGAAAATCCCGAGGAATTCAACGAGCGGGTGTACTCCGCCGATCGCGCCACGCGCGCGATGTTCAACAAGATTTTGCGCCAGCTGCTCATCATGCTCGGCGTCGCGTCGGTCCTCGCCGTCGGCATCGGCGCCCTCGTTGCGGGCCTGCCCGGCGTCTATGGCGCGCTTCTCGCCCTCGGGTTGTCGGCGCTTTTTGTCCTCACGACGGTGATCGTCATGCGCGCGACGGCCGCCCAACCCGTCTATATCGCCTCCGCCGCGGCCCTCGGCAGCTGGTTCGTCAAGGTCCTCATCGTCTTCGGCGTCCTGCTGCTCGTGCGCGACACCGATTTCTACCACCGCGGCGTCTTCGTCTTCACCCTCATCCCGCTCATCCTCGTCTCCTCCATCATCGAGATGAAGGGCGTCGCGGGTGCGCGCGTCATGTACGTCGACCCAACGCAGCGTCCCGATCCGAATCGGCGTCCGAAGCGCCGCGGCCTCTTTCGCAAATAGTCAGGTGTTTCCTCATACGGAACGACCGGGCGTGAGATGGCGCACGTTGCCAGCGGTTTTGGGTCATAAGTCCCGCAAAACACGGCGCCGGTAGGGCAGAAGCCTTCTCTGCTCGCGCGATCATAGGTTAGGCTCGATACGTCCCACCCTCACGTGTCGGTGGGAACCCCTCACGGCCGTTACGACCCAGGAGCCTGCTTCGTTGTCGCACCTCGTCTCACTGCTGAGCGCAAAGATCTCCTCCCCTGCGATGGCTCTGCCGACCGCAGGTGGCGACGGAGAATTCCATGCCCCGGGCTTGACGGACTTCTTCCCGCCCGCGATCTTCGGCGAAGGAACCTTCTACGAGTTCAACCGGGTGATGATGATCCGCGTTATCGCGACGATCGTGCTGTGCGGCCTGTTCATCCTCGCGACGCGTAACCTCAAGCTGATCCCGACGCGCGGCCAGTCGGTCCTCGAGCTCGCGGTCGGCTTCGTGCGCAACAACATCTCCGTTGAGGTCCTGGGAGAGAAAAACGGCCGCAAGTGGGCGCCGCTTATCACGCTCATCTTCTTCGCCGTCCTCGCCATGAACATCACCGGCATCGTGCCGGGCCTGAACCTCGCCGGCTCCTCCGTCGTCGGTTTCCCGGCCGTCATGGCCATCATCGCCCTCGTCGCCTTCATCGTCGCGGGCGTCCAGGCCCAGGGTGGCTTGCAGTACCTGAAGACGACGCTCTTCCCGCCCGGCGTGCCGTGGCCGATCTACTTCCTGCTGACGCCCGTTGAGTTCCTCTCGGCCTTCATCCTGCGTCCGGCGACGCTCACCATCCGACTCTTGGCCAACATGATGAGCGGCCACCTGCTGCTCGGCCTGTGTTTCGCGGCGACGCAGTTCCTGCTCGTCAACGCCACCTGGTCCATGAAGCCGCTCGGCATCGGCACCTTCGCCATCTCGTTTGCCTTCGTGCTCTTCGAGATCTTCGTCGCGGCCCTGCAGGCCTACATCTTTGCCCTCCTGACCTCGGTTTACATCAGCCTGTCGGTCGAAGCCCACTAGTTTTCGCGGGCGCAAAACGCGCCTCGATTGTCCGGGCACGAGCCCGAAAACACCACACGGAAAGGTACCCCTTCACTATGGAGATCACCGGTAACATCGCAACCATTGGTTACGGTCTGGCCGCCCTCGGCCCCGGCATTGGCCTCGGCATGCTGGTCGCCGGCACCCAGGAAGCCACCGCGCGTCAGCCCGAGGTCGCTGGCCCGCTGCGCATCAACATGTTCATCGGTATGGCCCTCGTCGAGGCACTCGGCCTCATCGGTCTGGCCGCCGGCTTCGTGTTCAACTAAGACGTAGGGAATTTCGCCAGTGCATATCTACGCCGCCGGAGTACCAGACAATGTTCTGATTCCTCCGCTGTACGATATTTTCTGGGCTGCCGTCTGCGTCGCAATCATTGCGCTCGTCTTTTGGAAGGTCCTGCCGAAGATCTACACCGTGCTCGATGAGCGCGCCGAAAAGATCGAAGGCGGACTGAAGCACGCACAAAACGTTCAGGCGGAAGCCGACGAACTGCGTGCCGAGCTTCGCCAGCGCCTCGACGACGCTCGCAAGGATGCCGCACGCATCCGCGAAGAAGCGAGCGAGGAAGGCCGCCAGATCGTGGCCAATGCTCGCAAGGAAGCCCAAGTCGAGGTCGACCGGATGCACGAGCTCGCCAAGCGTCAGATCGAGGCCGAGCGCCAAGCCGCGCAGATCTCGCTGCGCACCGACGTTGGCATGCTCGCCACCGAACTCGCAGGCAAGATCGTCGGCGAATCGCTCAATGACCAGGCGCTGCAGTCGCGCGTGATCGACCGGTTCCTTGACGATTTGGAGCAGCCGAGCCCGGCCGCTGTGAAGGAGTCCTGATGCGCGCCGCGAGCCAAGCCGGACTGAGTGCCGCCGCCGAACGCTGGGAAGGCGTGCTGGCGATGCGCGGCGCCGACGGGATCGAGCTCGCGACGGAACTGTTTTCCGTCGTCGACACCCTCGATTCCGAGCCGGGCCTGCGTCGGGCACTGACCGACCCGGCCCGCGACGGCGGAGCCAAGGCCGAACTCGCCACCACCGTCTTCGGCGGCAAGGTGAACGCGGATGTCGTCGACCTCCTTGCCGGAATGGTGCGCGGACGCTGGTCCGCCGAGGGCGATCTCGCCGACGCGGTGGCCGAAATCGCGATGACGAGCGCACTCGCCTCCGCCGAGGCGCACGACCGGCTGCTCGACGTCGAAGCCGAGGTCTTCCAGCTCACGCGCATGCTGACCGATCAGCGTTCGCTGCGGATGGCGCTCGCGGACCGGGAACTGCCGGCCAGCAACCGGGTGCAGCTCGTCGACCAGCTCTTTGGTGACAAGCTCAGCCCCGAGACGCTGCTGCTCGTGCGTCGCGTCGCCGCCACCCTGCGTGGCCGCACCGTGCCGAGCGCGCTCGCCGAGATCGGTGACCTCGCTGCGGCCCGCCGGCAGCGCATCGTCGCCACCGTCACGGTCGCCATGCCGCTGAGCTCCGAGCAGCTCGACCGGCTTGCCGCCGCGCTCGAAGCCAAGGCCGGCCAGGCCGTCCACATCAACATCAACGTCGATCCTTCGGTGCTCGGAGGCCTGCGAGTGCAGCTCGGCACCGACGTCGTTGACGACACCATCCGGGCGCGCCTCGATCAGGCCGGGCGCGCGATCAGCGGTTGATCCGGCCATAACGAGAAAATTCGACCGGCAGCGCCGGTCTCAAGATACGTGAGGAAAGAATGTCTGAGCTGACGATCCGGCCCGAGGAAATCCGGGCTGCACTAGACAGCTTCGTGAACTCTTACGAGCCCGCAAAGGCCGTGAGCGAGGAAGTCGGTCGCGTCACTCTTGCCGCCGATGGCATCGCACAGGTTGAAGGCCTGCCGGGCACGATGGCGAACGAGCTGCTGCGTTTTGAAGACGGCACGCTGGGGCTCGCCATGAACCTGGACGTACGCGAAATTGGCGTCGTCGTCCTGGGCGAGTTCACGGGTATTGAAGAAGGCCAGGAGGTGCGCCGTACCGGGGAGGTCCTTTCCGTGCCCGTCGGCGACGGTTACCTCGGCCGCGTCGTTGACCCGCTTGGCAACCCGATCGATGGGCTGGGCGAGATCACCGACCTGACCGGCCGCCGCGCCCTGGAGCTGCAGGCTCCCGGCGTGATGGCCCGTAAGTCCGTCCACGAGCCGCTGCAGACCGGCCTGAAGGCGATCGACTCGATGATCCCGATCGGCCGCGGTCAGCGTCAGCTCATCATCGGCGACCGCCAGACCGGCAAGACCGCCATCATTTTGGACACGATCCTAAACCAGAAGGCCAACTGGGAGACGGGCGATCCGAACAAGCAGGTGCGCTGCATCTACGTCGCGATCGGTCAGAAGGGCTCGACGATCGCCTCGGTGCGTGGCGCCCTGGAAGAAGCCGGCGCTCTCGATTACACGACGATCGTCGCCTCCCCGGCCTCGGATCCGGCCGGCTTCAAGTACCTCGCGCCCTACACGGGCTCCGCGATCGGCCAGCACTGGATGTACGAGGGCAAGCACGTCCTCGTCATCTTCGATGACCTGTCCAAGCAGGCCGAAGCCTACCGCGCCGTTTCGCTGCTGCTGCGCCGCCCGCCGGGCCGCGAAGCCTACCCGGGCGACGTGTTTTACCTGCACTCCCGCCTCCTGGAGCGTTGCGCCAAGCTCTCCGATGAGCTCGGCGGCGGCTCGATGACCGGCCTGCCCGTCATCGAGACCAAGGCCAACGACGTGTCGGCGTACATCCCGACCAACGTCATCTCCATTACCGACGGTCAGATCTTCTTGCAGTCCGACCTCTTCAACTCCGACCAGCGCCCCGCCGTCGACGTCGGTATCTCCGTCTCGCGCGTGGGTGGCGACGCCCAGGTCAAGGCGATGAAGAAGGTCTCCGGCACGCTGAAGCTCACCCTCGCGCAGTACCGCTCGATGGCGGCCTTCGCGATGTTCGCCTCCGATCTGGATCCGGCCTCGCGCCAGCAGCTCACCCGCGGTGAGCGCCTCATGGAGCTGCTCAAGCAGCCGCAGTACACGCCCTACCCAGTCGAAGACCAGGTGGCCTCCATCTGGGCCGGTACCCACGGCTACCTCGACGATGTTGAGGTCTCCGAGGTGCTGCGCTTCGAGCGCGAAATGCTGGACTACCTGCGCCGTCACACGGATGTGTTGACGACGATCGCGGAGACCGGACTGCTCGAATCCGAGACCGAAGACGCCCTGCGTGGCGCGATCGAGGACTTCCGCACGGGCTTCCTCGCCGGCTCCGGCGAAACCCTGTCGGCGGATGTTGCTGCCGAAGAAGAAGAAGAAGACGAAGCCGAGCGCACGCAAGAGCAGATCGTCCGCGGCAAGCGAGGCTGAGCATGGCAGGTTCTCAGCGGGTCTACAAACAGCGAATCAAGTCCACGCAAACCCTGAAAAAGGTGTTTCGTGCGATGGAGCTGATCGCTGCCTCCCGCATTGGTAAGGCGCGCGAGCGCGCCCAAGAGGCAACCCCCTACGCGGAGGCCCTCACCAAGGCGGTCTCGGCGGTCACGAACCACACGCATACGGACCATCCGCTCACCAAGGAGCGCCGCGACACAACGCGCGTAGCTGTCCTCGTCATTACCGCTGATCGCGGCATGGCGGGCGCCTACACCGCGAGCGTGCTGCGCGCCACCGAACGCGTCTTGGAACAGCTCGATGCCGAAGACAAGGACGTTGACCTCTACGTCACCGGCCGTCGCGGCATCGGCTACTTCAAGTTCCGCGGCCGCGAGCTCGCCGGCAGCTGGTCGGGCGAGTCCGACGCCCCCTCCTCGGAGATGGCCTCCGATATCGCCGATACGCTGCTGGAGAAGTTCTTGGCCTCGCGCGCCGACGGGGGAGTGGGCGAACTGCACGTCGTCTTTACCCGATTCAAGACGATGGTGACGCAAACCGTTGAGGTGCGTCGCATGCTGCCGCTCGAAATCGTAGAAGGCGTAGCAGCGGCAGAAACCGATGCGTTGCCGCTCTACGAGTTTGAGCCCAGCGCCGAAGAAGTCCTTGATGCGCTGCTGCCGCTGTATGTGCGCAGCCGCATCCACAATGCCTTACTGCACGCCGCGGCCTCGGAGCTCGCCTCCCGCCAGCGCGCGATGCACACGGCCACCGACAATGCCGAGGACCTCATCCGCAATTACACGCGGTTGGCCAACTCGGCTCGCCAGGCGGAGATCACGCAAGAGATCTCCGAGATCGTGTCCGGCGCGGACGCGCTGGCGTCCAGCTGAGTTTGCTAGGGGAAAAGGAACACATCATGACCGTAACTGCATCAGAAGCCGACGTGCAGACCGGCGAAGGCGAGTCCTTCGGCCGCATCGCACGCGTGATCGGCGCGATCGTCGACATCGAGTTCCCGCCGGACGCGCTGCCCGATATGTACAACGCGCTCGAAACCGAGATTGACCTGAGCGCGCAGGGCGAAGGCGAATCCGTCGTCAAGATGACGCTCGAGGTCGCCCAGCACCTCGGCGATAACTTGATCCGCGCCATCGCGCTCAAGCCCACCGATGGCCTGGTGCGCGGCGCCAAGGTGTATGACACCGGCCAGCCCATCACGGTGCCCGTCGGCGATATCACCAAGGGGCACGTGTTCAACGTGACCGGCGACGTGCTCAACCTGCCCGAGGGCGAAACCCTCGAGGTTACCGAGCGCTGGCCAATCCACCGCAAGCCCCCGGCCTTCGACCAGCTGGAGTCCAAGACCCAGATGTTCGAAACCGGCATTAAGGTAATCGACCTGCTCACGCCGTATGTGCAGGGTGGCAAGATCGGCCTGTTCGGCGGCGCGGGCGTCGGCAAGACCGTCCTCATCCAGGAAATGATCCAGCGCGTCGCGCAGGACCACGGCGGCGTGTCCGTGTTCGCGGGCGTCGGCGAGCGTACCCGTGAGGGCAACGACCTCATCCACGAAATGGACGAGGCCGGCGTCTTCGACAAGACCGCGCTCGTCTTCGGCCAGATGGACGAACCGCCGGGCACGCGTCTTCGCGTCGCCCTGTCGGCCCTCACTATGGCCGAGTACTTCCGCGACGTCCAGAAGCAGGACGTGCTGCTGTTCATCGACAACATCTTCCGCTTCACGCAGGCCGGCTCTGAGGTCTCCACGCTGCTTGGCCGAATGCCGTCCGCGGTGGGCTACCAGCCGAACCTCGCCGACGAGATGGGCGCCCTGCAGGAGCGCATTACGTCGACCCGCGGACACTCGATCACCTCGCTGCAGGCGATCTACGTGCCCGCCGACGACTACACCGACCCGGCCCCGGCGACGACCTTCGCGCACCTCGATGCGACGACGGAACTCTCCCGTGAGATCGCCTCGCGCGGCCTCTACCCGGCGGTGGACCCGCTCGCGTCGACCTCCCGCATCCTCGACCCGCGCTACGTGGGCCAGGAGCACTACGAGGTCGCGACGCACGTGAAGTCGATCCTGCAGAAGAACAAGGAACTGCAGGACATCATCGCGAT
Source organism: Bowdeniella nasicola (assembly GCF_001907295.1). Lineage (GTDB taxonomy): Bacteria > Actinomycetota > Actinomycetes > Actinomycetales > Actinomycetaceae > Bowdeniella > Bowdeniella nasicola. Next base: position 8,360 of record NZ_MQVR01000023.1, on the reverse strand, counting down.
TCTCGGCGTCGACGAGCTTTCCGAAGAGGACAAGATCACCGTGGCGCGCGCTCGCCGCATCGAGCAGTTCCTCTCGCAGAACACGTACATGGCGGAGAAGTTCACGGGCGTCGAGGGCTCGACGGTGCCGCTGTCGGAGACGATCGAGGCGTTCAAGCGCATCGCCGAGGGTACTTACGACCACGTCGCCGAGCAGGCCTTCTTCAACATCGGCGGCATCGAGGACCTCGAGCGTCGCTGGTCCGAGATCCAGGCCGAGACGAAGTAAGCGCCCATGAAGGTTGAAATCGTTGAGACGCACGGCGTGCTGTTCGCCGGCGACGCGGACTCGGTGATCGTGCCGGCCGCCGACGGTGACCTCGGCATTCTGCCCGGGCGCCAGCCGGTGCTCGCCACGCTGCGCGAAGGCAAGGTGCGGATCAAGCACGACGGCACGACGGAGTCCTTCGACGTCGTCGCGGGCTTCGTGTCCGTCGACGATGACCTCGTCCAGGTCGTCGTCGATAACACCAAGCCGAGCCAGAACGAGGCCAAGGAGCTGGCCGAGGAGGCAGCTAAGCGCGACGAATAGTCGCCAAGGCAGAGCCCCCTCACGCGAATACGCACGTAGCGGCGGGTCCCCACCAAGCGGTGGCGGGCCCGCCGCTGTCGTTCGTCCTATACTGCCTAGGTGCGAATCCTCATCTGCGACTGCTCCGTTGACTACTCCGGCCGCCTGACCGCGCACCTGCCGATGGCCAGCCGCGTCATCATGGCGAAAAACGATGGCTCGGTGCTCATCCACTCCGATGGCGGGTCGTATAAGCCGCTGAACTGGATGACGGCGCCGTGCACGATAAGCGAGCGCGAGGTCGAGGCCGATGAGGCGGAGGCCGGCATCACGCAGGTGTGGACGGTCAAGCATACGAAGACGGCCGATCAGCTCGTCATCAAAATCGCGACGGTGCACGACGATATTTCCCGCGACCTCGGGATCGACCCGGGCCTGGAAAAGGACGGTGTTGAGGCCCACCTGCAGGAGCTGCTCGCGGCGCAGATCGAGATTTTGGGGCCGGGCCACCGGCTCGTGCGTCGGGAATACCCGACGGCGATCGGGCCGGTCGATATCCTCGCGCGCAACTCCGACGGCGTGGCGATCGCGATCGAGATCAAGCGGCGCGGCGAGATCGACGGGGTGGAGCAGCTGACACGCTATCTCGAACTCCTCAACCGCGACCCGCTGCTCGCGCCAGTCACCGGCATTTTCGCGGCGCAGGAGATCAAGCCGCAGGCGCGCACGCTGGCCCGCGACCGCGGCATCGAATGCCTCACGCTCGACTACGACACGATGCGCGGGCTCGACGACGCCGACAGTCGCCTCTTCTAGCGTCGTAGGACGTATGGCGGAGGTCTGACGTCGCGATCCGGGGGATACTAGGGTCATGAGCGTTGTCGCATTGCGTGGAAAAGTCATCACCCCCGACGAGATTCTGACCGACGGCCTCGTGTGCTTCGAAGGCGAGCAGCTGACCTATGTCGGCGACGCGGCCGCAGCGAGCGAGGAACAGCGCACCGGCGCCGAAGAGGTCTCCGGCTATGTGGTGCCGGGCCTCGTCGACATTCACTGCCACGGCGGCGGCGGCAAGTCCTTCCCGGACGCGGAAAGCGTCGAAGATGCGATGGTCGCGGTCCTGGAGCATCGGCGGGCGGGCACGACGTCGCTCGTCGCGTCGACGGTCACCGCGAGCCCCGAGACGCTGCGGGCACGAACCGCGACCCTGCGGCAGGTGTGCGATGCGGGCGACCTCGTCGGCATCCACTGGGAGGGCCCCTTCATCTCCTGTGAGCGCTGCGGCGCGCAGGACCCGTCGCTCATCATCCCGCCCGACCCCGAGCTGACGCGCGAGCTGTGCGAGATCGCGGGGCCGTTCGCGTTCACGATGACGATTGCGCCGGAAAAGGAGCTCGTCGCGGGCGATGGCGGCGTCGCCGACGTCCTCATCAGGCACGGCGCGCTGCCGAGCTTCGGCCACACTGATGCGGGCCCGGCCGACACCGAGGAGGCGCTGCGTGACGGTGCCGCCCGGATCGCCGCCGCGGGCGACGCCGCCCGCTCGCCGCGCGCCACCTCGACCCACACGTTCAACGGCATGCGTCCGCTGCACCACCGCGAGCCCGGCCCCATCCCGGCGATGCTCGCGGCCGCGCAGCGCGGCGAACTCGTCCTCGAGCTCATCGCCGACGGCATCCACCTCGATCCGTCGCTCGTCAAGCACATCTACGAGCTCGTTGGCCGCGAGACCTGCGTCTTCGTCACCGACGCGATGGCCGCTGCGGGCATGGCCGACGGGACGTACCGCCTCGGCTCGATGGACGTGACCGTCGCCGACGGCGTCGCGCGCCTGACCGGCGGCACGTCGATCGCGGGCGGCACCTCGCGGCTCATGGACCAGGTGCGCCTCATGGCCGGCTCGGGCATCGAGTTGCTCGACGCCGTCTACATGGCGAGCACCGGCCCCGCGGTCGTCCTCGGCCGCAGCGATATCGGCGCGCTCGTCGCAGGCTCGCGCGCGGATGTCCTCGTCGTCGACGAAGACCTGATGCCGACGCGCGTCTACCACGGCGGCGTCGTCGTCGAATAGCCACGCGCGCACTCCTCGATAGGCTAGGGGCAGACCCCTGCTCGAGGAGACGTGCGCCATGATCAACCTGCCTGATTCGTTTATCTGGGGGGCCGCGACGGCCGCCTATCAGATCGAGGGCGGCGCGAGTGAGGGCGGGCGCACGCCGAGCATCTGGGACACGTTCAGCCACACGCCGGGCAACGTCGAGCGCGGCGAGACCGGCGACGTGGCCGCCGACCACTACCACCGTTATGAGGCCGACCTCGACCTGCTCGCCGACCTGGGCGTCGACGCCTACCGGCTGTCGATCTCCTGGTCGCGCGTCATGCCGGGCGGGCGCGGGCCGCTGAACCCCGAGGGCGTCGACTTCTACCGACGCCTGCTCACGGGCCTGCGCGAGCGCGGCATCCTGCCCGTCGTGACGCTCTACCACTGGGACCTGCCGCAAGAGCTGCAGGACACCGGGGGCTGGCCCGAGCGCGCGACCGCCGAGGCCTTCGCCGATTACGCCCGGGTGATGGCGCGCGAGTTCGGCGACCTCGTGCACACCTGGACGACGCTGAACGAGCCGTGGTGCACCGCCTTTGTCGGATACGCCTCCGGCGTGCATGCGCCGGGCATCACCGACGCGGGGGCGGCGCTCGCGGCCGCCCATCACCTCAACCTCGCCCACGGGCTCGCCACCCGCACGATCCGCGAGGAACTCGGCGAGGACGCCCGCATCTCGATCACGCTCAACCTGCACGTCATCGACCCGGCCGACGAGGACAACTCCGCCGACCTCGCCGCCGCCGAAAAGGCCTCGCTCGTCGGCAACAAAATCTTCCTCGGCCCGCTGCTCGACGGCACCTACCCGACGGCGCTGCTCGCCAACACGCGGCACCTGACCGACTGGTCGTTCGTGCGCGCGGGCGACCTCAACATCACGCGTACCCGGCTCGATGTCCTGGGCGTCAACTACTACTCGACGAACACCGTGCGCCACGCCGAAGGTGGCGGCGGCAAGGGCGTCGGCGAGCACAGCCCGTGGCCCGGCTGCGAGGACGTCGAATTCCTCGCGCCGACCGGCCCGCTAACCACCATGGGCTGGAACATCGAGCCGCGCGGCCTGTACGACCTGCTCACGGCGCTCGACACCGCCTACGAGGGGCTGCCGCTCGCCGTGACCGAAAACGGCGCGGCCTTCGACGACGTCGTCACCGCTGACGGCCGCATCCACGACGAGCGCCGCGTCGCCTACCTGAAGGACCACCTCGCCGAGATCTCTGCCGCCGTTGCCGATGGCGCAGATGTGCGCGGCTATTTCGTGTGGTCGCTCCTCGATAACTTCGAATGGTCCTACGGCTACGCCAAGCGCTTCGGCATTGTCCACGTCGACTATGAGACGCAACAGCGCCGTCTGAAAGACTCCGCCCTCTTCTACCGCGGCGTCATCGCAGAACACCACACCCGGCGCGCCGAACGCAGCCCCGAGCTCGCAGCCGACGGCGGGCTCGACGACGTCTGGGTCCAGCAGGCCTGGGTCGGAGCGGCCGACGCGGCCCGCGGCGGACGCGGCATCAGCGACGAAGAAACCAAGGACGCGCGTCGCCGTCGTCGTCGACTCTTCTTCCGTCGGGGCTAGCCATGGGCCGCCGATCTAAGAAGCGCCCCTACGGCGCCGAACACGTCCCGCTCAACATGGAGCGGCTACGCTCCGTCGCGCGCGAGGAGGCCGGCCCCGGCGGGACGTACCAGGTGCAAGAGGTCAAGGCGCGCGAAAAGCCCTATACCTGCCCCGGCTGCGGCGGCGTCATTCAGATCGGGACGTGGCATATCGTCGCTTGGCCTACGGACGCCATCCTCGCTTCAGGTGTCAACGCGCGTCGGCACTGGCATAGTGGATGTTGGAAGGCCAGGTTCGGCCGCCGACTAGCTTGGTAGCTGCTATCCCCACGGTGCGGGCCCCGGGCCCCGCAAGGAGTTGACCCCCATCATGAATGACCTCGGTTACCACGAGGACGGACCACGCCGCGGAATCCCGCTGGTGCTCCTGCACGCTTTTCCTTTCGACCACCGCATGTTCACGGCGATGGTCGACGAGCTGTCCGATGTGCGCACGATCGCCTTCGACGCGCCTGGTTTCGCCGACGCCGCGACGCCGCGGATGGTCGCCGAGCGCATTAAGACCGGGGCCTACGGCCTGGAACTGTACGCCGACGCGGTTGCGGCATCGCTTGCCGACGAAGGCATCGAGCGGGCCGTCATCGCGGGCGTGTCGATGGGCGGCTACACCGCACTGGCGCTCGCGGAGCGGCATCCCGACCTAACCGCGGGCCTCGCACTGATCGATACGAAGGCGAGCGCCGACGACGACGTTGCCGCCGAGAACCGCCGCACAATGGCCGACGAGGCCTCCCGGGGCGTCTCGACCGGACTGCGCAACATGGCCGGGAAGGTGCTGTCGGATAAGACGAAGGACGAGCGCCCGGAGATGTTCACGCAGGTCGTGAAATGGATCGGCCAGGCGCCCTTTGCTGGCATCGCGTGGGCGCAAGAGTCGATGGCCGATCGTCCCGCGCGGCTGCACGTCCTAAAGAAGCTCGACGTGCCGGCCGTCGTCGTGCGCGGTGAGGACGACGAGCTCAGCTCGCACGCCGACCATGCCGAAATGGCCGACGCGCTCGGCTGCGAGGTTCAGACGATCGAAGGTGCGGGGCATCTGGCGCCCTATGAGCAGCCGGCTGCGGTCGCGCGCGTGCTGCGCGAACTCATGTCCCGAGTCGAGGCCCCGGCTACCTAAACACGCGCTGCGGATCCAAGCAGCGATAGCTAGCTGTCATTACAGACCGCTGCTGTCGAGTTGGAGAAAGATCGGAGTCCATCGCCCCGCTAAAAACGTCACGTAGGTGAAGTTGTTTTCTTCGACGTCTTTGTTAAAGGTGGTGATGGCGCCGGTTGCTTTGTCGACCTGGACGACGTCAGGGTGTGTCAGACGGATGTTAACTTCGTACACCTCGTGGTTTTTCGGATTCTGAGTGACAGCCGTGCTTTCGAGTGAGAACGGGGGCGTATCGCGTCGGCCTCTGCTCGTTGGAAAAACAGATCTCGCATTGCGGGGCAGCTCTCGCACTCCCAACCGTCGATGGTGTCGATGAGTTCCGGAGCACCGTTGTAGAGGGCCGCATCCAAGAGGCAGTCGTAGTAGAGGGCTGCGTCTTTGGCGCCTTGCTCGCTGAACTCGGTCAGCGTGGCTGGTGGCTCGGGGACTTCCCACTTGGGGAAGAGACGTTCGAGGTCTTGCTTGGGGACCTTGGCTCCGACGTTGAGGTCGTCGAGCGTCCATTCGCCGGGTGCGGGGGTGGGTTCGGCGGATTCGCTGGCTGATGCTGAGACGGCCGGCGAGGGCGTCGTTGGGCTCCCAGATGCGCTCTTCCCAGAGCAGGCTGAGAGGGCGAGTGCGGCAGCCGCGCAGACGATCGAGGCGCGGACGAGGGCACACGTCATGTCGGTCACCCTAGCGGAGTCGCGGGCAGCGCGATGCAAGGCAGGTGCCCGCGAGGGGGCGTGACGAACTATTGGAGGATGCGTGTAGCGGCAGTGCGGCGTTGTCCTCGCGCGCGTGGATTAGCTGGCGAGGCGGTGACGGTCGCAGCGGATCGGGCGCTGGCGCGGGTCGATGCGCGCGGGTGGGATCGCCTCGGGGAGGCCGTCGTCGGCGATCCTGATCGTCCAGTGCTCGGTGCTACCCGGCGGGTGCTGGACGAGGCTGTGGTGGCGGACGCAGACGGCGACGAGGTTGTCGGCGTTCGTCGTGCCGCCGTCTTTAAACGCGAGGACATGGTGCAGTTCGCACACAGCTGCGCTCGCGCGGCAGTAGGGGAAGACGCAGCCGCCGTCGCGCTCAAGGACGATGGCTCGCAGGTCTGCCGGGGCGAGGCGGGCGGAGCGGCCGCGGTCGGCGCGCTTCGATGCGCGGCGGGGTGCTCTGCGGCCGCAGGCGGAGGGAGTCGGCGCCGATGAGGGCAGGCCGAGCATCGCTAGCCACTGCTGGCTGCGGTCGTGGCGATGATTCTGGGCTGCGGTCATGGTGGGGCCTTCGCTGTTGGGGGTTGATGGACACTGCGGTCGGCGGCGTTCGGTGGAGGACGGGCCCGGGATTGGGTGCTTCGCGGGGACGCGTTGCGGGCGGCGGGTGATGGTGCCCGGGGTCCGCTGGGATTGCGCATTCGCGGAGTCCGGATCGGGGACGTGTGGCTTGGGAACGTTTGGCTCGCGTTTGTCCCGCGGGGGTGTTCGGGCTTAGGCGTGTCCGGAGTCCGGGACTCTGGGGTGGGCTCGTTGAGCTCGGGGATGTCCAGCTTGGACTCATGGTGCTCGGGTGTGTCCGGCCGAGGTGGGCGGGAGGTGCGGCGGGCGGCGGGACATGGTGATTGGCCCGGGAAGTCGACGTCGCGCGGGGGAGCGCCGTCGTGAGATGGCGGTGTGTCGTCGGTCGCGTCGTCGTCGTCGGGAGTCGGATCGTCGTTGGGGCCGGGGCCGTCGTTGGGACCACCGTTGTTACTGGGGCCGTCGTTGGGGAGGGCTGGGCCGCCCGTCCCGAAGGCGTCGTGCAGCGCCATGACGAGGCGGATGCTGATCGGTAGCGCCGGCGCGCCCGTCGCTTGGCGGGCCCGGCGGATGCGTTCGGCGCGTTTCAGCCAGGCCGGGTGCAGCGTCGCGATGTCCGCCTCGTCGAGATGGCCGAAGAGGTCCATGCCCCACGCGGGGTTCTTGCCGCGGATCGCCATGCGGATGCCGCGGTCGGCCTTCGACCTGGCGCGCTGGGCGCGGTTGTAGGCTTCGTGGTCCTTCTTCGCGGCTTCGTCGAGAGAGAAGACGATCGCATTGCAGCGGCGTTTGAAGTCCTCCGGCAGCGGGGTCTGGGCGGCGTCGATGAGGCCGTCGACTAGGACGCTCGCCTCGTCGTCGGAGATCAGGGGGCGGACCCTGCGGATCGTCGACAGGGCGATGGCGGCGTTGTCGAAGGAGATCTCGGCACGTCCGGCGGCCGCGATGATCGTCGGGTATTCGGCGATGTCGCGTGAGGAGAAGACGACGCGCTGGCTCGCGTCGGCGGGAATGCGGCGCAGTTCGCTGAGCTCGTCTTGGATGGTTTTGCCCTCGGCGCGGGTGGCTCCGACGGCGTCAGCCTTCGCGATCGCGAGCGGGGAGGCGGCCTGGGCGGTGGTGAGGATGCGTTCGTGGGCGCGCAGGGCCTGCAGGTGGTGCGCCTTCGTGCGCGTCTTGAAGGTCGTGGCGAAACCGGCGGCGTAGGCGGCGGCGAGGTCGGTCAGCAGATCGAGAGGAAACGGCTCGCCGGGGACTACGCCATAGAGCGCATAGAGCTGCTCGAGCGTCGACGGGGCGTCGGGTTCGGCTGGGTGCGTGTCCACGGTGTCCTCCTTCATGCGATGAGTCCACCATGAGGCGGGGCGGGTGCAAGAGGGTGACGTCGGAGGTTGTGAAAGTGGACGGCGAGGGCGGGTACGTGTGTAGCGGCGCGGCGAGGAGGCGGGCCAGTGCCCGAGGCGCTCTGGGGGGCGTCGAGTGTCCTAGTTCGTGGGCTAGGTCAGGCCGGGGGCAGGTTCGGGCAAGGGGAGGGTGTCAGGAAGTTTGTGTGTGAGGCTCTGATCTAGAAGGAGTGGGCCTGTCAAGTTTTTTGTGTAAGTTGATTGGTTACAAGTAGGGGTTGATACGGTCTGGGTAGGCGGCTGCGAGTTGGGCGAGTGCTTGTTT
>NZ_MQVR01000022.1 GCF_001907295.1 Bowdeniella nasicola | reverse complement strand
ACGACCATGACCGATACCGACACGCCCGCACTAGCAAGCTAAAACCCCAAACGAGAGGAAAACGCCGTTACACCACTACAAGGGACTTGACCAGGTCGGCGCGTGCCTTCGGGCCGACCGACAGCGTTTCGGCGGCGGCATCACCGGTGCCGAGTTCGGCGAGGGCCGCGGCAATGCGCGCGCGGGCCTTCGATAGCTGGCCAAGGGCGAGCTCGGCGAGGTCGACAGGTCTGGCCGGCTCCGGCAGGGTCTTCCCCTCAGACGGGGGCAGCGCGATCATCACGGGGACCAGCCTAGCGGTAGGATGAGGGCGGACGAGTCGGCCAGGCGACCGCGGCAGATGTCGAGGAACGTCCGGGCACCGCAGGGCAGAACGGTGGGTAACGCCCACCCGGGGTGACCCGCGGGAAAGTGCAACAGAGAGTAGACCGCCACGGCTATGCCGAGGTAAGGGTGAAAGGGTGGTGTAAGAGACCACCGGCGCTGTCGGTGACGGCAGCGGCCAGGTAAACCCCGTTCGGTGCAAGACCGCGCAGCAGGCGAGCGGCCCGCTCAACACCTGCGGGTAGGTTGCTAGAGCGTGACGGTAACGTCACGCCAAGATAGATGGTCGCCGCCGATCTTCGGATCGGAACAGAACCCGGCGTATCGGCCGACTCGTCCCGTCACCCGTTGTAGCCTTCCGCGGCGAGCGCGGCGGCGCCGACGATACCCGCCTGGTTGCGCAGCTGCGCGGGCACGATCGGGCAGCGCACCGAGATCCGCGGCAAGAACTCTTCGTGATATTTCGACACGCCACCGCCGACGACGATGAGGTCGGGGGAGAAGAGCTTATCGACATACGCGTAGTACTTTTGCAGCTTCTTCGCCCACTTGGCAAAGCTCCACTCGTTGGCCTCCCGCACGCCCGCCGAGGCGCGGTGCTCGGCGACGTGACCGTCGAGCTCCAAATGCCCGAGCTCGGTATTGGGCATGAGCTCGCCGTTAAAAATGAACGCGGAACCGATGCCGGTGCCGAGCGTCGTGACGATCACGAGGCCATCCTGGTCCTTCGCGGCGCCGTAGCGGACTTCGGCATAGCCGGCCGCATCCGCGTCGTTGACCGCCGTGACCTCACGTCCGAGGCGCTTGGTGAGCAATTCGGGGACGTTGACGCCCTTCCACGACTGGTCGAGGTTTGCAATGAACCCGACGGTGCCGTGCTTGATCGGTGCGGGGAAGGTGATGCCGACGGGGACCTCAGGCGCGAGATCGAAATGTGCGATCAGGTCTTCGCACACCTGTGCCACGGCATCGGGGGTCGACTTTTCCGGGGTCGGGATCCGGTAGCGATCGGCGGCGAACTGGCCCGCCGCAAGATCGACGGGCGCTCCCTTGATCCCCGATCCGCCGATATCGATTCCGAATGCGTGGCTCATGATGCTCCTTTGCTATCTGGCGGAGGGCAGCGTCAAAATGTCCGCCCCCGTCTCCGTTACAGCGATCGTATGTTCCCACTGGGCAGATCGCGACCCATCGGAGGTGAGGACGGTCCAGCCGTCGTCCCACTGGTAGGACTCGGCGCTGCCGAGCGTGAGCATGGGCTCGATCGTAAAGACCATGCCGACCTCCATCACGGTGTCGTACATCGGCGCCGCGTCATAGTGGGGGACGATGAGGCCGGAGTGGAAGGCTTCGCCGACGCCGTGGCCGGTGTATTCGCGGACGACGCCGTAGCCGAAGCGCTGCGCGTATTTTTCGATCACGCGACCGATGACGTTGACCTCGCGCCCGGGCTTGACCGCCTTAATGCCGCGCTCCATCGCGACCTTCGTGCGCTCGACGAGCTCCCGGGCCGCCTGATCAACCTCGCCGACGAGGAAGGTGACGTTGGTATCGCCGTGCACGCCGTCCTTATAGGCGGTGATATCGACGTTGACGATATCGCCTTCCTGCAACACCGTGTCGTCCGGAATCCCGTGGCAAATCACCTCGTTCAGCGAGGTGCAGACGGACTTTTTGAACCCCTGGTAGTCCAGGCACGACGGGTACGCGCCGTGATCGATGAGGAATTCATGCCCGAGCTTATCGATCGCATCGGTCGTGACCCCGGGTGCGATGAGCTTGCCGATCTCAACGAGCGCATTGGCCGCGATCGTGCCCGCGGCGCGGATCTTTTCGATCGTTTCAGGGGTCTTCACATCGGAGGCCGTGACCCGCTCTGGGCCCGTGCGCCCCACGTATTCCGGGCGCGCAATCGCGGGGGGAACGGTACGTTTGGGGGACAGGACCCCAGGCGTCAGGGGGCCACGGGGAGCATGATCGATCGCAGTCATATGTCGATCTTAAGACTCGTGAGGCCCTCGATACGAACCGCGAAGGAGAGCAGCCATGGCTACCGAGTACTACTACGTTCTGGCCACGGGCCAGGTCGAAGAAGGTCGCCAGACCGGCGCAAGCGGCCGGATGGGCCCCTACGCCAGCCGGGAGGAAGCCGAAAAGGCGATGGCGATCGCGAAGGAACGCAACGAAAGGTGGGAAAAAGACGACCGGGCGTGGAATGACGAGGACTAGCCAGGCCTACTCCTGGTAGGAGTGCTCGGCGGCGGGGAAGGATCCCTCGCCCACCTCGTACTTGTACGCGCGCGCCGCGGCATAAAGCTCCGCGCCGACCTGCCCGAATTGCTTGGCAAATCGCGGCGACCAGTTCGTCATCCCGGCCATATCGGTCCACACGAGGACCTGTCCGTCGCAGGCGTTGCCCGCCCCGATCCCGATGGTCGGGATCGAAAGCACTTCACTGATGCGCTCGGCGAGCGGCGCCGGCACCATCTCCAGCACGACCATGATCGCGCCCGCATCCTGCAGGGCGATCGCGTCTTCGACGAGGATTTCGGCCTGCTCGCCCCGCCCCTGCACCCGCTTGCCGCCGAGCACGTTTTCGGACTGCGGCGTGAATCCGAGATGGCCGACGACGGGGATGCCCGCGCGCGTGAGGAGCTCGACGTGGCCCGCGAGGTGGGCGCCGCCTTCAAACTTGACGGCGTGTGCGCCGGCTTCTTTCAGCATGCGCACGGCGGTCGCGTGGGCCTGCTGCGGGCTGGCCTCATAGGAGCCGAACGGTAAGTCGGCGATGACAAGGGCGCGCTGGGTGGCGCGGCTGACCGCGCGCACTGCGGGGATCATCTCGTCGACCGTGACGGGGATCGTCGAGGAATAGCCGAGCATGTTATCGCTGATGGAGTCCCCGACGAGCAGCGTGTCGATGCCGGCCTCATCGAAGATCCGGGCCGTGACGGCGTCGTAGGCGGTGAGCATCGTGATGCGCTCACCGCGCTCCTTCATGTTCTTCAGGTGATGGACACGGACCCGGCCCGGGACCGGAACGCCCTTCTTCCCGTCCTTCGGCTGCCCCTGGCCAACGGCCACTCCGATCGGCGGCGTGGCGGGTGCCGGTCGCATCTGTGGGTCGCTCGTCATGATTGGCTCCTGGTAGAAAACGCGTTCACGACCGGGTAGTGCCGGTCCACCCCAAAGGTTACCTTGGAGACTTTCGGACCGATCGCCATCTGGCCACGCTTCCATTCGGCGCGCTTGATCAGACCCGCGACCTTATCGATCGTTTCCGGATCGAAGCCGTCGCGCTCAAGAGAGGCGACGGACGCTCCCTCGTCGATGAGGGCGGTTACGATCGCGTCGAGGACCGGGTAGTCGGGCAGCGAATTGGTATCCTGCTGGCCCGGACGAAGCTCGGCCGACGGTGGCTTCGTGATCGAATGCTCGGGAATCGGTTCGACCTCGCCGCGCTGTTTGGCGCGCTCATTGCGCCAGCGCGAAATCTCCCACACGAGCGTCTTCGGGATGTCGCTGATCGGGGCGAAGCCGCCGACCGAGTCACCGTAGATCGTGGAGTAGCCGACCGCGACCTCGGTCCGGTTACCGGTCGCGAGCACGAGCGCGCCTTCGGAGTTGGAGATCGCCATGAGAATCATGCCGCGGATTCGGGCCTGCAGGTTTTCCTCCGCGATTCCGCTCAAATCCATTTCCCCTTCGAACGCGTCGAAGATCGGCCCGATCGGCTGCACCCGGTAGTCAAGTCCGAGGCGGCTCGCGGTCTCGTCGGCGTCGGAGCGGGAATGGTCCGTGGAATAGCGCGAGGGCATCGAGACTCCGATGATGTTTTCGCCACCGATTGCATCGGCGGCGATTGCCGCGACGAGGGCGGAGTCGATGCCGCCCGAAAGACCCAGGGCGACTTTGGAAAAACCGTTTTTCTGCACGTAATCGCGCAGCCCCACGGTCGCCGCCCGATAAACGGCCTCGGCGCGCTCATACGGCTGCGCGACGCCACTGTCGGAGGCGAGATGGCCGTCGTCGGCAAGATCGACCACGAGCACGTCCTCCTGGAAATCCTCCGCGCGCGCGATCACGCGGCCGCTGCGGGCCAGGGCACACGTGCCGCCGTCGTAGACGAAGGAGTCCTGCGCACCGACGAGGTTTGTATAGAGCAGGGGCGCGTCGTTGCGGAGCTGATAGCTGCGCAGCAGGGCAGCGCGGTCGGTCTCGTGTTCGGTGAAGAACACGCCCTGGTCGACGACGACGGTCGCGACCGGTGCGACCTCATACAGGTCCAGGTCGAGTTCCAGATCAAGCGTGAGCGCCGGCATGGAGCGCAGTAGGAGGGGACCGGCCGGGGTGAAGACGATCCCGTCGAGCCCTTCCAGATCGCCCAGCTCCGTGACCTCGCCTTCGGCGAGTTCGACCCACGCGGAGGTGGCATCGGCCCCGGGGCCGACGAGCGCGGGTTCGTGCAAGACGATGCACACGTCGGCTTCGCCCTCGGCAAGTTCCGCGGCTGCCGCAGTCACCGCGCGGCAGAAATCGAACTGGTCGACGAGATGCTTGAGGTTGCCGCCCGCGAGCGCACCGCTCGGGCAGATGAGGTAGTCAGCGTCGGCGCTGCGGGCTTTTTCGGCGGCCGCCTTGATCGCGGCGACGTTGCGCTCAAGGTCGCCCGTTCTCGGATTCAATTGGGCGAGGGCAATCCGGGTTGAGTTCATGGCACAAGCATGCCATCCTCGCGTGAGTGGTGCGCACGCCGTGCAAAAATTGGGGCAGGCGAAACCATGGATAACCGCGAGGGAGCCTCAGTGGACCGGCAGCAAGAACACGTCATCCGCTCGGTAGCAGAGCACGACATCCGCTTTCTCCAGCTGTGGTTCACCGACGTCCTCGGGGTGCTCAAATCCGTGACGATCGCGCCCGGCGAACTCGAGGGCGCCTTCACCGAAGGTGTCGGCTTCGACGGATCCGCCGTCGAAGGGCTCGCCCGCGTCTTCGAGGCGGACATGATCGCGCGGCCCGACCCGCAAACCTTCCAGGTGCTCTCGGGCCCGGAGACGGGACTCGCGCGGATGTTGTGCGACATCCTCACGCCCGAAGGCAAGCCCGCGCGTGGCGACTCGCGTCAGGTCCTCAAGCGCATGATCGCCAAGGCCGAGGATGCGGGGCTCGCCTTTTATACGCACCCCGAAATCGAGTTCTACCTCTTCGACGCCGAGGCGCTGGCCGAGGGCAGGCTGCTGCCGATCGATAACGCGGGCTATTTCGAGCACACGATCTCCGCGCGCGGGACCGACGTCCGCCGCGAGGTTGTCAGCCGCCTGGAGGCGATGGGCATCCCCGTCGAATATGCCCACCACGAGGGCGGGCCCGGTCAGCATGAGATCGACCTGCGCTATGCCGATGCGCTTTCGACGGCCGATAACATCATGACGTTCCGTACCGTCGTCGCCGAAGTCGCGCAGGAAAACGGGGTAGTCGCCACCTTCATGCCGAAACCGCTGATCGACGCGCCCGGCTCGGGCATGCACACGCACCTGTCGCTGTTTGAGGCCGACCGCAATGCGTTCTTCGACCCGGCGGGCCAGTACCAAATCTCGCTGACGGGCCGCCGCTTCATTGCGGGGCTGCTGCGCCACGCCCCCGAGTTCACGGCCGTCACGTGTCAGCACGTGAACTCCTATAAGCGCCTGTGGGGCGGGGGAGAGGCCCCGAGCTATATCTGCTGGGGACACAACAATCGCTCCGCGCTCGTGCGCGTCCCGCTCGCGAAACCCGATAAGTCGCAGTCGGCCCGCGTCGAATACCGTGCGCTCGACCCGTCGGCGAACCCCTACCTCGCGTTCGCGGTTCTCCTCGCGGCGGGCCTGGCCGGAATCGAGGGTGAATACGACCTGCCCGAGGGCGCCGAGGACGATGTCTGGCGGCTGTCGGGCAGCGAACGCAAGGCCCTCGGCATCGACGCGCTGCCATCGTCGCTGCATCGCGCCGTCGAGCTATTCGAAGGTTCCGAACTCATGGCCCAGACCCTCGGCGAGGACGCCTTCGAATTCGTCATCCGCAATAAGAATCGGGAGTGGCAGGACTACCGCGCTCAGATCACGCAATTCGAGCTCGCGCGCTTCCTGCCGCTGCATTGACGATGGCGCGACGGCAAGCATCCGACCCCTCGGCACTGCTGACCCGAGCCCGGCTCACCAACACCGCCGCGGCCGAGCGGCTCCTAGGCTCCCTCGCGACCGCTCTCGGGGTCGGCGACGTGCTTGCGCCGCTCGCCGATGACCTCGCCGACGCGGCCGACCCGGATCAGGCGCTGCTCGAACTTGTGCGTCTCGCCGAGACCCACCCGCATGCCTTCTCGCACTGCTGGCGTGACGCGGAGCAGCGTGCGCTGCTGGTGCGCGTACTTGGCGCCTCGCGTGCGCTCGGTGAGATCTTCGTCCGCGACGCCGACGCGCTCACCGCCCTCACCGAACCCGCCGCCGCGCTGGAACGCCAACCGGACCTGGGGGGTGTGGCCAACACCCGCGAGCTGCGCGAGTGCTACTACCGCCAGCTGGCCGCAATCGCGATCGCCGACCTCGCCGCGCACACCCCGGACACGATGCCGGCGGTCGGCCAGGCGATTGCTCGCCTCGTGCATGCCGCCCTGCAAGCCGCGCTCGACCTTGCGCGCACGCGGCACGAGGGTGCCGGGCACGTCCCGCTCATCCTCGTCGCCATGGGCAAGACCGGCGGCGGGGAACTCAACTACATCTCCGACGTCGACCTCATCCCCGTCACCCAGGTGCCAGCTGGCAGCGGCCTTACCGAAGAGGATGTCCTTGAGCGCGCGGGCATCATCGTGCGCGAGGTCATCGATATCTGTAGCGCGAGCGATGACAGCGGACAGCCGCCGCTGTGGCCGATCGACCTCAACCTGCGCCCGGAAGGGCGCGACGGGCCGCTGGTTAAGACGCTCGACGCGCACCGCAGCTACTACCGGCGGTGGGCGCACACGTGGGAGTTCCAGGCGCTGCTCAAAGCACTGCCCGTGGCAGGGGACCGGGAACTCGCCGCCGCGTACGAGGCGGAGATCTACCCGCTCGCCTACGCAGCCGTCGAGCGCGAGAACTTCGTCGCCGACACCCAGGCGATGCGCCGCCGCGTCGAACAGACCTTGCGGCCGCGCGATGAGGACCGCCACATCAAGCTCGGCGCGGGCGGGCTGCGTGACGTGGAGTTCACGGTCCAACTGCTCCAGCTCGTCCACGGCCGCACCGATGACACCCTGCGTGTGCGCGCAACGATCGACGCGATCGCTGCGCTAGCCGCGGGCGGCTATATCGGGCGCGACGCCGCCGCGGACCTCACCGCCTGCTACACGTGGCTGCGCACGCTCGAACACCGCATTCAGCTCCATCGCCTGCGCCGCAGCCACACGCTGCCGACCGCGCCCGCTGATCTTAAGCGCCTGTCACGCCTCATGGACTGCGCCGACGTGACTGAACAGTGGCATGCGGTGCGCCGCAAGGTCCGCTCGCTGCACGAGGCGATCTTCTACCGGCCGTTGCTGCCCGCGACGGCGCAACTGTCCGCCGCCGACGTCGCGCTCCAGCCCGAGGCCGCGCGCGACCGCCTCACCGGCATCGGCTACCGGGACCCGAACGCGGCCCTGCGACACATCGCGGCGCTCACCGAGGGGATCTCGCGCCGCGCCGCGATCCAACGCCAGCTGCTGCCCGTCTTGCTGTCCTGGTTCGCCGCCGGACCCGACCCCGACGGCGGCCTGCTCGCCTTCCGTAAGCTCTCCGACGAGCTCGGCTCGACCCACTGGTATTTGGGCTTTTTGCGCGACGAGGGCGACGTCGCCTACACCCTCGCACACTGCCTGTCGCGCTCCCGCTTCCTCGGCGAACAGATCGTCGCCGTCCCGACCTCGGTGAGGTGGCTCGCCGAGAAGGCCCAGCTCGCCCCGCGCACACCCGCCGAGCTCGAATCCGAGGTCGACGCGATCTTCTCGCGCCACCACGATGCGCCGACGCGCGCCCTTATGCTGCGTCGGCTGCGCCAGCGCGAACTCGTGCGGGCGGCCTTTGCCGATGTCATCGAGGGCGTCTCGACGAAGCGGCAGGAGGCCATCACCGCCGTCGCCGACACCATCGTGCGCTACGCCCTGCGCGCCGCCATCGCCGAATTCGCCGACGAAAACGGCCGACCCTTCACTGGCGAGATCGCGATCATCGCGATGGGGCGCACCGGCGGGTGCGAGATGAGCTACGCCTCCGACGTCGATGCGGTCGTCCTTTACGACGGTAAGGGCGAGCACCTCGCCGCAGACGCCCACGCGATCGTGGGACGGTGGCGCGCGCTGCTCGCCGATTCCATGGCCGCGCCCGCCCTCGCCATCGACCTCTCCTTGCGTCCCGAGGGCAAATCGGGCGCCCTGACGCGCTCCGTGGACTCCTACCTCGACTACCTCGCGCACCACGCCGAACCCTGGGAGAAGCACGCGCTCGTGCGCGCGCGCATCGTCGAGGCCTCAGAGGATGTGCACGCGCGACTCGCGGCGGGCATCGACGCGGCGCGCTACCCAGCTAGCGGGCTGTCCGGCTCCGACCTACGCCAGATCCGGCGCATCAAGGCGCGAATGGAATCCGAACGGCTGCCGCGCGGCGTGGCCCATGCCCGCCACGTCAAACTCGGGCCGGGCGGGCTCGCCGATGTCGAATGGGCGATCCAGCTGATCCAGCTGCAGCACGGCCACGAGCACGCCCAGCTGCGCACCCCGCGCACCCGCGAGGCGATCGACGCGGCACGCGAGCTCGGATACGTCAGCGACGATCAGGCCGCGCCGCTCCTGGCGGCGTGGCGGATGGCGAGCCATATTCGCGCGGCGGCAACGCTCGCGCTCCGCCGCAGCTGGGACGCGATCGATGTACTGCCCGCCGACGCCCACGAGCGTGAACTCATTGCGGGCATGGTCGGCGAAAGAGTCGCCGAGCGCGACGAGTTTGATGAACAGTGGGCCCGGCGATCGCGCCAAGCACGCGCGGTCGCCGAGCCCCTGATCTATGGAACTTAGAGCGAGAAGTACAGCTCGAATTCGTGCGGATGCGGCCGCTGGCGCAGCGGCTCGATCTCGTGGGTGCGCTTGTAGTCGATCCACGTCTCGATCAGATCCGTGGTGAACACGTCACCCTCGGTCAGGTAATCGAAATCGTTTTCGAGCTCGATGAGCGCCTGATCCAGCGTGTACGGCAGCTGCGGGATCTCGCTGTGCTCCTCCGGCGGCAGCTCGTACAGGTCCTTGTCGATCGGCTCCGGCGGTTCGGTCCGGTTGCGGATGCCGTCGAGGCCCGCCATGAGCTGAGCGGAGAACGCGAGGTACGGGTTCGCGCTCGGGTCCGGCACGCGGTATTCGACGCGCTTAGCCTTCGGAGACGATCCCGTAATCGGGATGCGGATACACGCCGAGCGGTTGCGCGCCGAGTACACGAGGTTCACGGGCGCTTCGAAGCCCGGCACGAGCCGGTGGTAGGAGTTCGCCGACGGGTTCGTAAACGCGAGCAGGCTCGGCGCATGGTCGATGAGACCACCGATGAACCAGCGCGCCGTGTCGGACAGGTTCGCATAGCCCGACTCGTCGTAGAACAGCGGCTTGCCGTCCTTCCACAGCGACAGGTGGCAGTGCATGCCGCTGCCGTTATCGCCGAAGATGGGCTTCGGCATGAACGTCGCGGTCTTGCCGGCGGCCCAGGCTGCGTTCTTGATGACGTACTTGAACTTCATCATGTCGTCGCCGGCGGCGGTCAGCGTGTCGAACGTGTAGTTGATTTCCTGCTGGCCCGCGGTACCGACCTCGTGGTGACTGCGCTCGACGTTTAGGCCGACGGAGTACATGAGGCGAACCATCTCGTCGCGCAGGTCGCAGAAATGATCGGAGGGGGAGACGGGGAAGTAGCCGCCCTTATAGGGCGTCTTGTAACCACGGTTGCCGCCGTCTTCCACGCGTCCGGTATTCCACGCGGCCGCCTCGGAATCGATGTGGTAATAGCCGCCGGCGGCGCTCGTCGCGAAGCGAATGTCGTCGAAGATGTAGAACTCCGCCTCGGCGCCGACGTAAGCCGTGTCGGCGATGCCCGTCGACTTCAGGTAGGCCTCGGCCTTCGCCGCGACGTTACGGGGGTCGCGCGAGTAGGGCTCATCGGTGAAGGGGTCGACGATGAAGAAGTTGACGACCAGGGTCTTCGCGGGACGGAACGGGTCGATGAAGGCGCTGGAGATATCCGGGACGAGCTTCATGTCCGATTCGTGGATCGCCTGGAAGCCGCGAATCGAGGACCCGTCGAACATCAGGCCCTGGGTGAACAGCTCCGGGGTGAATGCCTGGACGGGGATATTGAAGTGCTGCATGATGCCCGGCAGGTCGCAAAACCGGACGTCGATGAACTGGATGCCTTCAGTTTTCGTGTATTCAATAGCCTCTTCAGGGCTCGTGAACATGGGTAGGCCTTTCAGTGCGAAGTGCCAAATAAAACTATTTGCCGCGCAGACCCTTACGGTTGGGACGCGCCTTATAGGGGTCAATGCCCTTAGGGATAGGCAGCTTCATCGCACCAAGGGAGGACAGTCGCTTCGAGATCGCCGCGACCTCGGCCTTGGTGAGTTTTTTCGGAAGCTTGCGCATGCTCGACTCGAGTTTTCCGAGTCGCGTCTGGCCTTCGCCTTGCCCGACGTAAATCTTGTGGATGTCGACGTTCGGCAAAATGCGGCGCAGCTTGCGCTCTTCGTCGCCGACGATCCGCTTGGTCCGGGTGACCGGACCTTCGACGACCAGGACGACGCCCGGTCGGCCAACGGCGCGAAAAACCATGTCCTGAGTCCGCGGGTTGACCCCGACGGGCTCCTGTTCGACGTTCCACCCCTTGATCTGCTGCATGACAGCGGCAGAGGCACCAACCTGGCCCTCGATCTGCATGTAGGACGCGCGGCGCGTATACATCGACAGCAGCACGAGCATCGCGAGGGTGGCGAGCATCAGGCCCAGCATCGGAATGTAGATCCAGTGACCGGAGGCGATGCCCCAGGCAAGGGAACCACCGAAGATCACGACGAACAGAGCGGCGAGTGCCCACTTCATCCACGGGAAGGATGACTGGGTGACGCGGTAGGCGTCCGCGATGTTGTGGTACCAGCGCCGCTTGGCGGGAGCGTTCGATTCTCTAGACATGATGTGCCTAGTTTACCGGCTGTTGCGAGCGGCGCTGACGCATCCGGTCGGCGACGGAACTCGCCTCCTGGTGGGCGGTCATCGGCTGGCTGAGATGCTTGAGGTTATCGGGGATCTCACGCCCCTTGCTCGCCATCGCCTGGCCCCACATGCGGCCCGCCCGGTACGAGGAGCGGACGAGCGGGCCCGCCATGATGCCCGCGTAGCCGATCTCGTAGCCGTAGTCGGACAGTTCGATGAACTCTTCGGGCTTCACCCAGCGGTCGATCGGGTGATGCAGCGCGGACGGGCGCAGGTACTGGGTGATCGTCAGCAGGTCGCACCCGGCGTCGTGCAGATCCCGCATGGCCTCTTCGATCTCCTCGCGCGTCTCGCCCATCCCGAGGATGAGGTTCGACTTCGTGATGAGACCGGCCTTCGAAGCCGCCGAGATGAGTTCGAGGGAGCGCTCATAGCGGAACGCCGGGCGGATCCGGCGGAAGATCCGCGGGACCGTCTCGAGGTTGTGGCCGAGGACCTCGGGGCGGGAGGAAAAGACCTCCGCGAGCAGGTCGGCATCCCCCTTGAAGTCGGGGATGAGGAGTTCGACGCCGGTGCCGGGAGAAGAGGCATGAATCTGCCGGGTCGTCTCGGCATACAGCCAGGCCGCGCCATCGGGCAGGTCGTCGCGGGCGACGCCCGTGACCGTCGCATATTTCAGGCCGAGGTGCGCCACGGATTCGGCGACGCGGCGCGGCTCGTCACGGTCGTATTCGGCGGGCTTGCCGGAATCGATCTGGCAGAAGTCGCAGCGCCTCGTGCAGGTCTCGCCGCCGATGAGGAAGGTCGCTTCACGGTCCTCCCAGCACTCGAAGATATTCGGGCAGCCGGCTTCTTCACAGACCGTATGCAGCGACGCACCGCGCATGAGGGACTTCACGTCGCGATACTGCTCGCCCATGTACGCGGTGGTGCGGATCCATTCGGGTTTGCGTTCGATCGGGACTTCGGCGTTCTTAGCTTCGACGCGCAGCAGGCGGCGTCCTTCGGGAGCGAGCGTCATCCAACTTCTTTCTGGTGCGTTTCGGCAGTGAGCTGCACAAGCGAGTCTATGAGGTGCGTGGCAAGGCGGGGGGCGACGTCGGAAAGCGACACGTCGGCGCCTTCGCGCACCATCGTCGTCACGCCCGCATCCGAAATACCGCACGGGACGATTTCGCCGTACGGGTCGAGCGAGTTCGCGACGTTCAGGGCGATGCCGTGCAGGGTGGCGCCGCGGGCGACGCGGACCCCGATCGCGCAGATCTTGCGGTCGGGTTCGAAAAGCCACACGCCCGAGCGGCTAGCGATGCGGCCGGCGGTGATGTCGAATTCGGCGAGCGTCGCGATCACGGCGCCCTCGAGCGCGCGCACGTAGGCGACGACGTCGAGGGGAGTGACGAGGCGAATGATGGGGTAGGCGACGATCTGGCCGGGCCCGTGCCAAGTGATGCGCCCGCCGCGGTCGACGTCGACGACGTCGAGGTCGGGGTTGATTCGGTCCCAAGGGGCGGTTCGGCGGCCCGCGGTGTATACGCTGCGCATTTCGGTGAGGATCACGGTGCCTTCGTGGCTGCCGGTGGCGACCTGTTCGTGCAGGGCGCGTTGCCGAGCGTCGACGTCGTGATAGTTCAGTGGGCCTTCGGCTACCAGATCGATCACACGCACGACCTCGATCTTAACGGAGGGGCAGACCATGGTCCTAACCGGTGCCTGTGGATAACCCCCATTCGGGTCGACACGACCGTAGCGTGGGGGCATGAAAGTCGCCGGATATGACCTCCTTTCCGCCCTCGCCGGACGAGACATCTATGAGGCACGCGACAGCTCGGGCAAGGCGTGCGTCGTCTCGCTGCTGCCGGCGCTGCCCGGTGGCCAGCGCGATACCTTAATCCGTCGCCTCGCGCAGCTGCGTGCCTGGCAGCACCCGCATGTTGTGCAGGTGCGTGACGTCCAGGAGCTAGCCGATGGCCGTCTCCTGGTCGCCCATGAGGCGCTCAGCGGGACGACGCTCGGGACGATCGCGGCGGCGCGTGGTGAACTATCGGGACCGGAGATCGCGCACGTGTGGGACGGGATCGGTTCGGCCCTCGGCGCGCTGCATGAACGCGGCATCATCCACGGGGACGTGTCCGCCGACAACATCATGGTGACGGACGAGGGACGCCCCGTGTTGATCGACGTGTGTGCCACGCCCGCGCTGGAAGGCGGCACCGATGGGTTCCAAGCGCCCGAGCGCCTCGCGGGCGGGCCCGCGTCCGCCGCGGCTGATGTCTATTCGTTTGCCGCCGTCTTGCGGTCCCTGTCGGCGTCCACGGCACTCGCGGACCTCCTTGCCGACTGCGCGGACGCCGACCCGGCGGCGCGCCCGAGCTGCCGGGATCTGGTCGCGCGCCGCTGCCAGTTCGCCCATCCGGAACCGGTGAGCACCCCGAGCGACACGGCCCTCGCCGCGGCCCGCATCCGGCGCCGCCTGCCCGCCACGGAAATGAAGCCGCGGCGCCGCACCCGAAGTCGTCGCCCGCCGCGCCGGGCCGTCGCGGTATCGTTCGCCATTGCTGCCGTGCTCGGTGCGGGGGCGCTCACGGGGCGCGCGATCGCGATTCAGCCGCCATCACCACAGGCCTCCATCGCCGAGGTCACGCTGACGGTCGCGGAGCAGACGCCAACCCCGGCCGAGCACCTGACACGGCTGCTGCACCGGCGCGACGCCGCGCTCATGGCCGGGGACGTCGCGGCGCTCAGCGAGGTCTACACCCCAGATGCGCCGGCGCTTTTGCAGGATAGGGACACGCTCGCCCGCTGGGCTGCCGAGGACACCTCGGTTGCTGGCCTCACAACGACGGTCCTGTCGACGAGCGCGCACGGCGAGCGCATCCAGGCCGTCATTAGTGTCGGCCCGCATGAGCGTACCTACGCAGGTGAGACCGCTACGGTCGCGGCAACGGCGCCGACGTGTTTCGTGTTTTTTCTGAACCAGGACAGAATCGCGGCGATCGCGGCATGCGAAACGGGCCCGCAGGAAAAACCTGCGGGCCCGTGACGGGATCGGGTTAGAGGCCGACCTCTGCGGCGAAGTCGCCCTCTTCGAGGCGGGACTTCACAGCCATGAGGTAGCGGGCGGCGTCCGCGCCATCGACGAGGCGGTGGTCGTAGGACAGCGCCAGGTAGACCATCGAACGGATACCGATCGACTCGTTGCCATCGGCGTCCTTCACGACCATCGGACGCTTCACGATCGTGCCAACACCGAGGATCGCGACCTCGGGCTGGTTGATGATCGGCGTATCGAACAGCGCGCCACCGGAACCGGTGTTCGTGATGGTGAAGGTGCCGCCCGACAGCTCATCGGGGGAGACCTTCGCCTCGCGGGCGCGTGCCGCCAGATCGTTGATCGCCTTCGCGATACCGGAGATCGTGAGATCGCCCGCGCCTTTGATGACCGGAACGAGCAGGCCGCGCTCGGTGTCGACAGCGATGCCGATGTTTTCGGTATCGCGGTATTCGACCTGGTCGTCCTTGATCGTCGCGTTGATCTTCGGGTGCGACTTCAGCGCCTCGGTCGCGGCCTTGACGAAGAACGGCAGGAACGTGAGCTTGGTGCCCTCCGTCGACTGGAACTTATCCTTCGCGGCGGCGCGCAGCGCGGCGACGCGGGTGACGTCGACCTCGACGACCGTCGTGAGCTGAGCGGAGGTCTGCAGCGACTCGACCATGCGCGTCGCGATGACCTTGCGTAGGCGCGACATCTTCTCGGTCGTGCCACGCAGCGGGCTGGGCTCGGCCGGAGCGGCCTGCTTCGCAGGCGCGGCGACCTTCTCGCTCGCGGCGGCCTGCGCCTTAGCCTCTTCGGCCTTGCGGGCGGCTTCGAGGACGTCTTCTTTACGGATGCGGCCGCCCACGCCGGTGCCGGCGAGCTGGGTGAGGTCGACGCCCTTGTCCTTCGCGAGCTTGCGCACGATCGGGGTGACGTAGACCTGGCCGGACTTCACGGCGCGCGACGGGGCCGACCGGACCTCGGCCGGATCGTCATCGTCGCTCGGGCCGGGGTGGTGGCCAGCGTCCGTGTCCTCGGCAGGCTGCTCGGCGGCCTTTTCGGCCTCCTCCTGCTTCGGCGCCTCGGATTCCTTCGGCTCTTCGGCCTTGGGCTCGTCCTTCGACTCTTCCTTGGGCTCGTCCTTCGGTTCTTCCTTGGGCTCGTCTTCGGCCGGCTCGTCGCCGCCGCCGGAGCCATCACCGATGAGGCACAGGTCAGCGCCGACCTCGACGGTCTCGTCTTCCTGCACCAGGATCTTCGACACGGTGCCCGCGATCGGGGAGGGCACCTCGGTATCGACCTTGTCGGTCGAGACCTCAAGCAGCGGCTCGTCGACCTCGACGGTGTCGCCCTCGGCCTTCAGCCAGCGGGTGACGGTGCCTTCGGTCACGGACTCGCCGAGCGCCGGCATCTTCACGGCCTCGCCGGAGCCACCCGAGGACTTGGATTCCGCCTTCGGCTCCTCGACCTTGGGCTCTCCTTCCTTGTCGGAAGAATCATCGGAGGACTCAGAAGCACCGGAGCCATCGCCGATGCGGCACAGGTCCGTGCCGACCTCGACGGTCTCGTCTTCCTCAACGAGGATTTCTTCGAGGGTGCCCGCCAGGGGGGAGGGCACCTCGGTATCGACCTTGTCGGTCGAGACCTCAAGCAGCGGCTCGTCGACCTCGACACTGTCGCCGACGTTCTTCAGCCAGCGGGTAACGGTGCCTTCGGTGACGGATTCACCGAGTGCCGGCATCTGGACGGATTCAGACATGAGTTAACGTCTCCTTCGATCGATCTTTAGTTGTGCGAGTGCAGCGGCTTGCCGGCGAGCGCGAGGGCGGCTTCACCCATGGCCTCGTCCTGCGTCGGGTGGGCGTGGATAAGGGCGGCAACATCCTCGGGGTAGGCCTCCCAGTTGACCATGAGCTGGCTTTCGCCGACGAGTTCGCCGACGCGGGCGCCAATCATGTGGACGCCGACGATGGGGCCGTCCTTGACGCCGACCAGCTTGATGAAACCGGTGGTCTTCAGGATCTGGGACTTGCCGTTGCCCGCGAGGTTGTATTCGACGACGTTGACCTGGTCTTCGCCGTAGGTTTCCTTCGCCTTGGCTTCGGTGATGCCGACCGAGGCGATCTCGGGCTCACAGTAGGTGACGCGCGGGATACCGGACTCTTCCTGGACCTGGGGAGCGAGCCCTGCGATCTCTTCGGCGACGAAGATGCCCTGCTGGAAGCCGCGATGCGCGAGCTGCAGACCGGGGACGATGTCTCCGACGGCGTAGATATTGCCGACGCCCGTGTGCAGGCGCTCGTTGGTGATGACGAAGCCGCGGTCGAGCGAAATGCCCTGCTCTTCGTAGCCGAGGTCCTTGGTGACCGGGCCGCGGCCAATGGCCACGAGCAGCAGGTCCGCGGTGAAGGTGTCGCCGCTTTCGGTCTCGACGGTCACCGAGTTGTCGTCCTGTGTCGCGGACTTGAACATCGTGCCGGTCTTGAAGTTGATCTTGCGCTTGCGGAACGCGCGCTCGAGGGCCTTGCAGATCGAGGCGTCCTCGTTCGGCACGAGGTTCGGCAGGCCTTCGATGATCGTCACGTCGGCGCCGAAGGACTTCCACACGGAGGCGAATTCGCAGCCGATGACGCCGCCACCGAGGACGATCGCGGACTTCGGGATCTCATCGAGGGCGAGCGCCTGTTCGCTCGTCATGATGCGGCCGCCGATCTCCAAGCCCGGGATCGTCTTGGAGTACGATCCGGTCGCCAGGATGATGTTCTTGCCCTTGTACTGCTTGCCGTCGACCTCGACGGTGTCCTTGGCAACGAGCTTGCCCCAGCCGTTAATGAGGTCGACCTTGCGGGAAGAAACGAGGCCCTGCAGGCCCTTGTACAGGCGGGCAACGACGCCGTCCTTGTACTTATTCACGCCCGCCATGTCGATGGAGTCAAGGGTCAGGTTGACGCCGACGGAAGCGGCCTCAGCGGCGGTATCGGCGACCTCGGCGGAGTGCAGCAGCGCCTTGGTGGGGATACATCCGCGGTGGAGGCAGGTGCCTCCGAGCTTGTCACCTTCGATGAGTGCGACCTTCAGTCCCAGCTGCGCGCCGCGCAATGCTGCGGCGTAACCACCGCTGCCGGCTCCTAGGATCACGATGTCGTACGTCGGTGTGTCTGTCACGTGTTACTCCTCATGGCGGGGGCCTGGCCCCGGTGGATTATCCTCGGGACCATTGTCCCATTAGTTGGCCTACGAGCAACTACGGTCCCGCACCCTGGTTGCTATGAAGCGGACCACGTTGGTGCGGGACCGTAAGGGAAGCGTGCGGGGTTACTTCTCGAAGTTCTCCAGCAGGCCGACCAGGGTGCGAACACCGAAGCCGGTGCCGCCCTTCGGCGTGTAGCCGTAGGGCGCCTTTTCATGGAAGGCCGGACCCGCGATGTCGAGGTGCGCCCAGGGGGTGTCCTTCACGAAATGCTGCAAGAAGAGGCCGGCCGAGAGCATGCCGCCCCAGCGGTCGCCGATGTTTTGCAGATCGGCGACGGGGGACTTCAGTCCCTCCTTCAGCTCGTTCGGCAGCGGCATCGGCCAGAATGCTTCGCCGGCCGCATCGGCGGCGGCGACGATATCGGAGCGGAGCTGCTCGTCGCCCATGACACCCGCGGTACGTTCGCCAAGCGCGACGACGGCCGCGCCCGTGAGGGTCGCGATATCGAGGAGGGCGTCGGGCTTGTCTTCGATCGCACGGGCGAGCGCATCGGCCATCACGAGGCGACCTTCGGCGTCCGTGTTGAGGACCTCGACGGTCGTGTCGTCGTACATCGAGATGATGTCGCCGGGGCGCTGGGCGCCGCCCGAAGGCATGTTCTCGGCGAGAGCGAGCCAACCGGTGACCTTCACTGGGAGCTTGAGCTCAGCGGCGACGAGGACGGCATTGAGGACGGCTGCGGCGCCGCCCATGTCGCACTTCATCGTCTCCATGCCCTTGCCGGGCTTCAGCGACAGGCCACCAGAGTCGAACGTGATGCCCTTGCCGACCAGCGAGACATGGCCCGTGGCCTTCGCGGGGGAGTACTCGAGCTGCACGAGGCGCGGCGGGTTATCCGAACCCATGCCGACGGCGATGATGCCGCCGTAGCCGCCCGCGGCGAGCTTCTTTTCGTCGAGGATCGTGACCTTGACCTTCAGGCCCTTGGCGGCCTGGGTCGCGTAGTCCGCGAAGGTCTCCGGGACGAGATCGTTCGGGGCCATGTTGACGAGGTCTCGGGCACGGTTCACGCCGGTCGCGAGGATCGCGCCCCGCTGGGCGGCGGCCTTCACGTCCTTTTCACCGGCGATCGGCGTCACGATCGTGACCTTCTCGACCGGGTCCTTCTCGCACTTCTTGTACTGCGCGAACGCGTAGGAGCCGAGGACCGCTCCCTCGGCGATCGCGCCCACTTCCTCCGCACCGGAGGTCGGCAGGCAGATCGCGACGTGCGCGAAGCCGGCCAGGTTGCGCACCGCGGAGCCAACCGCACGGCGCAGAGCTTCGGGGGAGGGGTTCTCTCCGACGCCGACGATGGCGACGGGGGTAGCGAACTGGTCGCTCATGACCTTGGTCACGCAGCCTTCGGTGCACGAAATGTCGAGCTGGCTGATGAGGTTTGCGAGCGCGTGATCGGCTTTGCTCGTGATCGCGGGCCCACCGAAGGGAACGACCTCATCGTCAACCTTGGTGGCGCCGACGAGAAGAACGTCGGCCTTGATGGCGGATAGTTTCTTGGCATGCAGTTCAACTGTGTTCACATCCCATAGGGTAGAGCACGTCCCATCACAACGCGGTAATCTGGCGGGCGTGTATGGTGCCCTCTGGCTAGCAGCGATCCTCACCGGCTTCCTCGCCGTGTGGGGACTTTACTTTGCCATCATCGACCGCGCCGTGATCTTCAAACAGCTCATCGTGGCCGGCGTCATCGAGGTGCTGATGCTCGGCATTGCCGTCGTCATGGCGGTGCAGCAGATCGGCGGATACGCCGTCAAGGATGGCATCACGCTTTGGGGTTACCTGCTGACGTGCCTCATTTTGCTGCCCATCGGCGGCGCGTGGGCGCTCATCGATCGGACCCGAACCTCGTCGATCGCCCTCGTGATTCTTTCGATTTCGCTTCTGGTGTGCCAGTGGCGCCTCTGGCAGGTATGGACAGTATGAATACCGTGACGACCTCCGCGACCGACACGCGCCGCCCCGCATACGGGTTAGGGCGCGTGCTGATCCTGATCTACGGGATCTTCGCGCTTTCGGCCACCGCGCGCTCCGCGGTTCAGCTCATTCGAAACCCATCGGAGGCGACCCTCGCCTACGTCCTTTCCGCCCTCGCCGCGGTGATCTACATTCTCGCGACGATCTCCCTTGCTCATAACGGCCGACGCATGCGCCGCATCGCCTGGGGAGCGGTGCTTTTCGAAGCGGCGGGCGTTCTCATCGTCGGCACCCTCAGCTACCTGCATCCCGAGTATTTCCCGCGCGCGACCGTCTGGTCCCATTTCGGCTGGGGCTACGGTCTCGTGCCGCTCGTTTTGCCCTTCCTCGGGATAGCCTGGCTCTACGCTTCCAACCCCGCCCGAATCGCCCAGAACTGAAAAGGCTCGCCATGTACCGGATGCTGTTTGATCACCTGATTTCGAAAACGGATCCGGAGGTGGCGCACGCCCAATCCTTGCGGGCGATCGCGCTCGCCGGGGCGAGCGAAGCGGGTCGGCGTGCACTGCGCGCAAGCTTTGGGCGACCCCCGCAACACCCCGTCCGCAGCCAACGCCTTGCAGTATTCCCGCGCGCGTTCCCCGGTTATGTCGGGCTCGCGGCCGGGATGGATAAGAACGCGACCGCCGTCCTCGGGCTTGCGGCCCTCGGGTTTTCCCATGTGGAGATCGGGACCGTGACACGCCACCCGCAGCCGGGCAATGAGCCCCCGCGCATGTGGCGCCACATGGATGAGCGCGCGATCCGTAACAAGATGGGTTTCAACAATGACGGCGCCGATATCGTCGCGGGCCGGTTGGCCGAGTTGCGGGCGAGCGCTGCGGGCCGCCGCGCCATCGTCGGCGTCAACATCGGTAAATCGAAGATCACCCCCGCCGAGGACGCCAGGCACGACTACGAATACTCGGCGAGCACGCTATCGCACTGGGCGGACTATCTCGTCATCAACGTCTCGTCGCCCAATACGCCGGGGCTGCGCGATCTGCAGGCGGTCGGGTCCCTCAAGCCGATTGTCGGCGCGGTGCAGTCGGCTGCCTCCCGTTCTTCGGGCCGCGATGTGCCACTGCTTGTGAAGATCGCGCCGGACCTATCCGACGAGGGCGTCGCCGATATCGCGACGCTCATCAAAACCTCGGGTGTGACGGGCATGGTGGCGACGAACACGACGATCGCTCATCCCTACGGCGAGGGCGGCCTGTCGGGCCGGCCGCTGAAGGAACGTGCGCTGCAGGTCGTCAAGCTCGCGCGCGCAGAGCTCGGACTCCGTCCCGTCCTCATCGGGGTGGGAGGCATCGAAACGCCAGCCGATGGCCGGGCCATGCTCGATGCGGGAGCGGATCTGCTGCAGGCGTACTCCGGGTTCGTCTACGGCGGGCCGAGCTGGCCCGGAATGATGAACCGGGAGCTCGCGCGCTAAAGGAACGCGTCAGCGTCGCGGCCGATGGCAAGGACCGAGCGGATCAGCAGGTAGCCGATCCAGGTCGTCGCGATCACGATCGCCGTGATCGCAAGCCAGGCGTGGTTTGCCGACCACACGATCACCGACGCCGTCGCAAGCGCGGCGATGGGGAACGACGTCGCCCACCAGGTCAGGGAGAACGGCGCCCGGAAAAGCCCGAGTCCCGGCAGGAGCAGGAGTGCGAGGAACAGCAGGCCGGTGGCGAGCAGTGCGGCGACGACGAGTGGCGTGGCCGAACGCATGATACGGATGGCCTCGCCATAGCCTTCGCTTACCGGGGCTGAAATGAGCGCGTGCCAGCCGATGATCGCGACCGGCGCCGGCGCGACGAGGACCGCCAGAGTCGGAAGAAGTCGCGGCGGCATCGGTTCGTGGTTAATGAACAGGCGGCGCAGCACGACCGGCTGCAGCGCGAACCACAGCAGGAATCCGAGCCCCCACAGGCCCATCGCAAAACCGGTCGGTGCGACGAACGCGCCCGCGAAGGACGCCACCATCGTTCCGACGACGGGGATGAACCACGCCGGGGTCACCGTCGTGAGGTTGAGGTCGTTGCGGGCGAGCCAGGAGCCAAAAACGTAGACGCACACGCCGAGGTGCGCGACGACGGCCGGCCACCAGAGCCACGCGACGGCGTTGCCCGCGACCGGAAGTGCGGCCGAGCACAGCACGAGCGTGCCGACCGTCAGGGTCGCGAGGAAAACCATCGGGAACGGGTTCGTGACCTCGGCCTTGACGGCTGCCGGGTAGCGAATAACCCGGACGACCTGGATCGCGAGCAGGGCGAGCCACACACCAGCGGCGAGCCCGACGAGGAGCAGCTTTACAAACGCCGGAGCGCCCAGGAGCCGTTCGGCATAGCCCCACGTGGCAGCGAGCCCGCCCAAGCCCATGACGGTCGCGAACGACGCATAGGGGATGCGAGCGAGCAGTGGCGGGGGTGTCATGTCTTGGATCGGCGCATGGAGTATTCGCCGCGCTTATTGAGCGGCTTCGGCATGCGCCAAGGACGCACCATGAAGGCCCGGGAGAACGCGTACATGCCGGTCCACTTCGGGATCTCGGCCGCATCGAAATGGTTCGCGAGATGCCGCTTGAGCATAAAAATCATGATGATCGCGTCGATGATGCCGCCGAAGACGATGAGGTACATGCCGGCGGTGATATAGAACGCCACATCCGGCACCCACCGTACGAGCAGCATCGCAACGATCATGAGCGCGGCCATCGGCATAAAGAGTTCGCCGACGTTCCATCGTGCGTCGACATAGTCGCGAGCGAATCGCCGCGCCGGGCCCTTATCGCGCAGGGGCAGGTAGCGCTCGTCGCCGGTCATCATGGCGTGGCGCTGGCGCTCGTAGGCCTCGTCACGCTTTTGGCGAGCGATCGCCTTCGCCTGCTTACGGTCATCGACGACTAGCGGACGACGGTTCTTTGCTTCGGCCTCGCGTCGCTTCGGGGTCGGGCGGCCCTTTCCACCCGATGCCGGCGCAGGAGTTGCCGAAGGCTCATCTTCAGCACGGTTACGGAACTTCACGCTTCGATGGTACGCGATCTGTCATATGGCGGGTACGCTCGTGTGCGTGATCACAGTTGAGATGTTGAAAGAGCGCATCGATGAGGCATTTGCCCAGGTGCGCACCGATTTGGAAAACCTCGTGCGGATTCCCTCCGTGTCCTCCCCGGCCTTTGCCCAAAAGCACGTGCGGGCCTCGGCCGAGTACACCGCAGAGCTGCTGCGCGGCGTCGGGATGGACAGCGTCGAGATCCTGTCCGCCCCCGATGAATCCGGCAAGGAAGGCGCGCCCGCAGTCGTCGCACACAAGCACGGCAAGGAAGGCGCCCCGCGTGTCCTGCTGTACGCCCATCACGATGTCCAGCCGCCCGGCGAGACCGCCCAGTGGGATCAGGACGACCCCTTCGAGCCCGTCACGCGCGGCGATCGCATGTTCGGCCGCGGCACCGGCGACGACAAGGCTGGCATTGTCGCCCACGTCGGCGCACTGCGGTTGCTTGGCGATGACCTCGGCGTCAATGTCACGTGCTTTTTCGAGGGCGAAGAAGAGATCGGCTCACCGAGCTTCGAAAACTTTTTGATGACTTACCGCGACAAGCTCGAAGCCGATGTCATCATCGTGCTCGACTCCGCGAACTGGCAGGTCGGCACCCCCGCGCTCACGACGAGCCTGCGCGGCCTTGTCGACGTCGGCGTCGAGGTTCGCACCGGCAACTACGCAGTGCACTCCGGCATGTTCGGGGGACCCTACCTGGACGCCGTGACCTGCATGTCGCGCCTTATCGCGACGCTGCACGATGACGCGGGCGATGTCGCGGTGGAGGGCCTCGTGACCGCACCGGCCTCGGAACTCGACTACCCGGAGGACGCCTGGCGCGCCGATGCCGGCGTCGTCGACGGCTACCAGCTTGCCGGCACCGGCTCGATCCCGACGCGACTGTGGTCCAAGCCCGCGATCTCCGTCATCGGCATGGACGTCACGAGCATCGAGATGAAGTCCAATACGATCACCCCGTCGTGCTCGGCTGCGCTGTCAATGCGTATCGTCCCGGGCCAGGATCCGCGCGAAGCCGCCGAAGCGCTGAAGGCGCACCTGGAAAAGCATGCTCCGTTTGGCGCCAACGTCATCGTCACGATCAACGAGCTCGGTCAGCCGTTCGACGCGGGCGACGATACCGAGATCATGCGTAAGGCCCGCTGGGCGATGAGCCAGGCGTGGGAAAACGACGCCGTCAACATCGGAATGGGCGGCTCGATCCCGTTCATCTCCGTGCTGGCAAAGGTCTTCCCGGAAGCCGCGATCCTCATCACGGGCATCGAAGATCCCGATACGCGCGCGCACGGCGCCAACGAGTCCGTTCACCTGGGTGAGCTTCGGGGCGCAACCCTCACCGGTGCGATTCTGCTCGCGGTCCTCGCGGGCGATATCGAAGCCGAAATCTAGTTCGACTCACTCGGTTCGGCCGACTCTGCTGGTTCGCTCGCGTCCTCGCCGGGGCTCGATTCCTCGGGCTTCGGCGAGGACTGCGACGGATCGGGCGCAACCGACACCGCGATCTTGACCTCACCGGAGGACCCGTTGACCTCGGTGACCTTCGCGGTCGCGGTGAGCGGCTCGGTGCCACCAGAGATCGAGCACTGCGCGCTCGCGCCGACCTTCGCCTCGATGCCCGCCGGACACAGCACCGCCGGGGCCTCACCGAGCTCAGCCTGGACTGATTCGGCAATCCGCTGCTGGAGTTCTTCCGCGGGCACGGGTTTGACCGACGTGCCGCCGCAGGCAGTGAGGGCGCCTACTGCGGTGAGTAGGGCTGCGAGCCGAAGTTTCGTCATATACATGCCACCATGGTGCACTATGACTGCCGAGATTTCCCAGCAATCAGGAGCACATCTGATGCGAATCGTCGTGAGTGGAGCCGATGAAACAGACCGCGCGGACTTCATCGCCGGCTGGCATTCATTGAGCCCGGATACGACCGCGACGCAGCTGCCAGGAAGCGCATTATTATCCGGATCTCAGCCGGTTCTCGGCATCATCGACGACCCCGGTGACACCTCGCCTGACGAGCCAACGGTAACGGCCGGTACCGCTGATCTGGCAGACGCCCTCAGCGAAATTATTGATCGTGCCCGCTCTGGCCCCGTCACGGTCATCGCGGGTGAGACCACCCGGCATGACGGCGGCGAGGGCGCCTTCCGAGCCCTGGACGACCGGGACCGGGCTGACCTCGCCCGCTATGCCCACCACATCACGGTAGGAACGACACACGGCGACCCGCTGCTGGGACTTGGCGGGCGCGGGGCCTTGCTCGCTCGCGCCGATGCTTCATCGGCCTCGGACGCCCAGGAGCGCGAGCGCCGCATCGGGGCATACGTTCACGAACTGTCGCGCGACCTCGGCTCCGATCCTCGGCTGGCGCGCGCGGCCGGCAGCGGGATGGCCGGGGGAGTGGCCTTCCTGCTCGCGGCGGCGGGTGCCACGCTCGCAGATCTCGCCCATGTCGTGGCGCAGCGCCACGATTGGGATCAGGACATCGCGGCGAGCGACCTGGCCATCGTCCTCACGCATTCCGCGGAGCCCATGAGCCTGCTGACCGGAGTTTTCGCCGAAGTCGGCGGCCTCGCCCAAGAAGAGCTCGTGCCCGTCGCTGCCGTCTCCAATGCGTCCCGGATCGCCCGTCGGCATCTCGCCAACGCGGGAATTACCGATCACTACAGCCTGCAGGGCAGAACAATGACGGCACTCGGACGTGCCCTCGCGGCCACCTGGACGCAGCGGGCATAGGGGAGTTAGCCGAGCGCGGAACGGGTTAGCGTCGCCGTGCGATTGGACGTAGGCTGCTACGCAGAACCCGCAAGGAGGTCAGACATGACAGACACGATCAACGAACTTCCCACCCACGAGGTGGAGCTAACGGCGACTGCCGCCGATAAGGTGCGCTCGCTGCTCGAGCAGGAAGGCCGCGATGATCTGCGGCTCCGCGTCGCCGTCCAGCCGGGTGGCTGCTCCGGCCTTATCTACCAGCTGTACTTCGACGAGCGCCTCCTCGACGGGGATGCCGTACGCGATTTCGACGGTGTCGAGGTCGTCGTCGACAAGATGAGCGTCCCGTACCTCGCCGGAGCCACGATCGACTTCGCAGATTCGATCGAAAAGCAGGGGTTTACGATTGATAACCCCAATGCTGCTGGTTCCTGCGCCTGCGGGGAATCCTTCCATTAATCCACCTTTCGCTTCGCCGTCCGACGCCGCTGGTGCGGTGCCGGACGGCGCTGTTGTACCCGAATCGAGATAGAGACACCTATGAAGCGCACTGCACTCGCCGCCCTTTCCGCCGCAGCCCTCGCCTTGGCCGCGTGCTCCTCTGGCGGTGGCAACGCCACTCCCACTCCGACCGAATCCGCATCAGCCTTTGCCGTGCCCTCGGCACCCGAGGCGCCGCAGGTTGCGGTCGTCGACAAGCCGATGTTCGAGGTGACGGGCGATAAGGGCACGGCCCCGGAGCTGAGCTACAGCGGGGATGCCCCGACGGAGCTGCAGCGCTACACGATTGATGCGAACCCCGAGGGCAAGGAGGTCTCTGACACCGACGTGGTTCTCGCGCAGTACCACGGCCAGGTCTGGAACGGCGATGTCTTCGACTCCTCCTATCAGCGTGGTGCTCCCGCGGCCTTCTCCCTTAACGGCGTCATCCCGGGCTGGAAGTTCGGTCTGAAGGGCGCGCGCGTCGGCGAGCGCGTCGCACTGTCGATCCCGTCCGCCCAGGGCTACCCGCAGGGCACCCCCGACGGCAAGATCAAGGCGGGAGACACCATCACCTTCGTCGTGGAAATCCTCGACGCTGTCGCCGCCGACACGCCCGCGCCGGACGCCGGCGCGCAGGTGAAGGATCCGAAGGAACTCAATCTCGACGTGGCCGCATCCGATGGCGTGCTGTCCGGCGTGACCGTTGCCGAAGGCACGGAAGCGCCGACCGAGCAGAAGCTCGAAAAGCTCACCGAAGGCACCGGCGAAAAGGAAATCACCGCCGAGTCCCAGTTTGTCGTGCGGGTCGCCGCAGGCTTCTACGAAGCTGACGCTCCCCAGCGTCCCGCCGAAGTGATCGTGTCGAACGCTAAGGCGCTGCCGCAAACCGTCGGCGCTAAGGCCGGATCGCGATTCGCGCTCTTCTCGCCTAAGAGCCAGCAGGGCCCGGCTCAGGTGCTCGTCTTTGATGTCTTGAAGGTTTTCGAGTAACCGAAACCGCCGAAAGCGGTCATTCCTGTTGTGACGTGTTCCACACAATGACACAATGACGAAACCCGTTCTGACATCGAGTCAAAACACGGGGTAGTCTGGGGCAAGGACGAAAGTCCCAACTACAGTTTTCATGCGGAGGAGTGACCGTGCGATTGAAGTCCCGCACCGAAGGGGTGAAGCGCTGGCGTATCGCGACGCTGGCTGCTGTCCTTTCTCTCAGCCTTGCAGGATGCTCGGCCGAACAGCTGTCGACGGGCTTCTTGCCGTCGAAGCCGGGTCTGACCAATAAGACCGAGAGCCTCATCAACCTGTGGAACGGTGCGTGGACCGCCGGGCTCGCCATTGGCGTGCTCGTGTGGGGCCTCATCATTTGGTGCGTGATCGTCTACCGCAAGCGGAAGAACGATAACGAGCTTCCGGTCCAGCTGCAGTACCACGTGCCGCTGGAGATCATGTACACGGTGATTCCGATCTTCATGGTCGGCGTGCTGTTCTACCACACGGTCAAGACCACGGATGAGCTCTGGGATACGTCCGGTGAGGTCGACACCCACATCTCCGTTTACGGCAAGCAGTGGTCGTGGGACTTTAACTACCTCGATGAAGGCGTCTTCTACGCCGGTGAGCGCATTGCGCTGACCGGTAAGGAAGGCGATTTCAATCGCCTCCCGACCCTGTACCTGCCGGTTAACGAAAACATCGAGTTCCAGCTGCATGCCCGCGACGTGCAGCACTCGTTCTGGATTCCGGCGTTCTTGACCAAGCTCGACATGATCCCCGGCGAAAAGCGCGTCTTCCACGTCACTCCGCAAGAGACTGGCACGTTCGTCGGCAAATGCGCTGAGCTGTGCGGTGAGTACCACTCGGAAATGCTCTTCCAGGTCAAAGTTGTTGAGCGCGCCGAATACGATGCGCAAATGAAGAAGCTTCGCGATGCCGGTAACGTCGGTGAACGCGGCGAGGAATTCGATCGCACCTACAAACCGGGAGGTTCCTACTAATGGCTACCGCGACTACCCCTCAGGTCGATCAGGTTCCCGGCCTGCGTCCGCACCGCCAAAAGCTGGGGCAGACGATCGTCAACTGGATTACGTCCACTGACCATAAGACCATCGGCTACATGTACATGTGGGTCGCGATGTTCTTCTTCGCCCTCGCGGGCATCATGGCGATGGTCATTCGTGCCGAACTCTTCGAGCCCGGCATGTTGCTGGAATCGAAGGCACAGTTTAACCAGCTGTTCACGATGCACGGCACGATCATGCTGTTCCTGTTCGCGACGCCGATGTTCACCGCCTTCGGTAATGTCCTCGTCCCGCTGCAGATCGGCGCCCCGGACGTGGCATTCCCGCGCATGAACATGTTTGCCTTCTGGCTGTTCCTCTTCGGTGGTCTGCTCGCCTGCGCCGGCCTAATCATGCCCTCCGGCGCCGCAGACTGGGGCTGGACCTCCTACGTGCCGCTGTCGACCCGCCCGTACAACGCGGGCCTCGGTGGCGATCTGTGGGTCCTTGGCCTTGCGATGACCGGTTTCGGTACGATCTTCGGCTCGGTGAACTTCATCGCGACCATCATTACCATGCGCGCCCCGGGCATGACGATGTTCCGCATGCCGATCTTCACCTGGAACATCCTCATCACCTCCGTGCTCGTCCTCATGGCCTTCCCGGTGCTCGCTTCCGCATACTTCGGGCTCGCCTCCGACCGCATCTTGGGTTCCCAGATCTACAACCCAGAATCGGGCGGTGTGATCCTGTGGCAGCACCTCTTCTGGTTCTTCGGCCACCCCGAGGTCTACGTCCTCGCCCTGCCGTTCTTCGGCATCATCTCCGAGATCATCCCGGTCTTTTCGCGTAAGCCGATCTTCGGTTACAAAACGCTCGTGTTCGCGACCGTCGCCATCGCTGCCCTGTCGGTGACGGTGTGGGCGCACCACATGTACACGACCGGCGCCGTTATGCTGAGCTTCTTCGCCCTCATGACGATGCTGATCTCGGTGCCCACCGGCGTGAAGTTCTTCAACTGGATCGGCACGATGTGGCGCGGCAAGCTGACGTTCGAAACGCCGATGCTCTACGCCCTCGGCTTCCTCGTCACCTTCGTCTTCGGTGGCCTGACCGGCATCATCTTGTCTTCGCCCGCGATGGACTCGCACGTGCACGACTCCTACTTCGTCGTCGCACACTTCCACTACGTCATCTTCGGCACCGTGGTCTTCGCAGTCTTTGGCGGCTTCTACTTCTGGTGGCCCAAGATGACCGGACGTATGCTCGACGAGCGCCTCGGCAAGATCCAGTTCTGGCTGCTCTTCCCAGGCTTCCACCTCACCTTCCTCGTGCAGCACTGGCTCGGTGTCGACGGCATGCTCCGTCGTACCGCCGACTACATGGTGGAAGACGGCTTCACGTTCTTGAACCAGATCTCGACGGTTGGCGCCTTCATTACGGCGCTGTCGATGCTGCCGTTCATCTGGAACGTGTGGAAGACCCAGCGCGGCCCGCGCACGGTCTTCGTCAACGACCCGTGGGGCTTTGGTGGCTCGCTTGAATGGGCGACGGCCTGCCCGGTGCCCCGTCACAACTTCACTGCGCTGCCGCGCATCCGCTCCGAGCGCCCCGCCTTCGACCTGCACCACCCGGAGGTTGCAGCCCTGGATCGGGTCGACCCAGAACGCATTACGCCCCCGCTGGCCGTGACCAATAAAGAGGAGAAGTAGTGGATAAGAACTCGGTGATGCTCTCGGAGCAGCTCGCGAAGCCGGACGGTTACGAAAACGAGGCTAAGCCGCTGCGCGTCGAGATGCTGATGTTCTTCCTCGGCATCTTCTTCTTCGGTCCAGTCGCGATCATCTACATGGTCGTCTCCAAGGTCGAGCCGGTCGGCACAACCGCCTTCCTGCTCCTGGCTGGCATGTGCGTCCTCGTCGGCGGGTACCTGTGGATCCTGGGGCGCCGCGTCGATAAGCGCCCGGAGGATGACCCCTTCGGTGAGATCAAGGAACGCGAAGGCCAGCTCGGCGAGTTCTCGCCGCACTCGTGGTGGCCGTTCGTGCTCGGGATTGCCGTCACGCTCGTCTTCGCCGGTGTGGCGATCGGCCGCTGGGTGATCGTCTTCGGCGTCATCCTCGGCATCATTGGCCTGATCGGGCAGCTGTTCGAGTTCTCTCGCGGCATCCACGCCCACTAACCAGTCAGCAAAAAGAGCGGGCACCTTCCACATCGGGAGGTGCCCGCTCTTTTGCGTGTCCGCCGCATTCGGCTGATACGTCGTTATCTGTCTGGGGTGGCTGAGGCGCGATAAAGGCGGCCAGCAGGCCGCTGGCCGCCCGTTATCGGCTTATTTAGGCCAGGAGGTCGGTGTAGTTCTCCTTGGCGCGTGCGAGGCGCTGTGCGACATCCTCCCAGTTCACGACGTTCCAGAACGCCTTGACGTAGTCCGCCTTGAGGTTCAGGTAGTCGAGGTAGAAGGCATGCTCCCACATGTCCAACATGAGCAGCGGCACGACACCGACGGGAATGTTGCCCTGCTGATCGAACAGCTGGTAGATGAGGCACTTGCCTGAGATGGAGTCGTAGCCGAGGATCGCCCAGCCGGAGCCCTGGATGCCCGTTGCGGCCGCGGTGAAGTGAGCCTTGAAGGCATCGAAGCTGCCGAAGCAGTCCTTCAGGCAGTCAGCCAGCTCGTCTTCGGGCTCTCCGCCACCGTTGGGGGAGAGGTTCTTCCAGAAAACGGAGTGGTTGGAGTGTCCACCGAGGTTGAACGCGAGGTTCTTCTCCCACAGGTTGACGGCTGCCAGGTCATCCTTTTCACGAGCATCAGCAAGCTTCTCGAGGGCAGCATTGGCGCCATCGACATAAGCCTGATGGTGCTTGGAGTGGTGCAGCTCCATGATCTTCGCCGAGATGTGCGGCTCGAGAGCGGAGTAGTCGTAGGGGAGGTCGGGCAGAGTTGAGTCCCTCATAGTGGTGTAGCGGGGTGGTCGTGCTGGACAGCAGGGCGGTCACCGCGTGATCCTCGAGTTCATCTTCTACAACTCAC